>NZ_JBEXLH010000013.1:0-172401 GCF_040609855.1 Nonomuraea sp. NPDC004580
GCGGTCAGAAGGGCGTCCAAGTCAGTTTTCACACACCGACCATGGACGCCCTTCGTCACGCCTGCAGCCGATCACCAATTTTCACATCAGCGATCTAGGGGCGCAGTGTGGAGCCGCGTTCGACCAGGGTGGGGGCGATGAGCTGCTTCAACGGGCGGGCGTTGCGGCCGCCCGCGATCTCCTCCAGGAGCAGGTCCACCGCGATGGTGCCGATCTCGTCGGCGGGCAGGCGCACGGTGGTCAGCGGCGGGGAGAGGAAGGCGGAGAAGGGGTGGTCGCCGAAGCCGATCACCATCATGTCGTCGGGCACCTTGAGCCCGTGCTCCTCCAGCGCGCGGTAGAGGCCGAGCGCGAAATAGTCGTTGCCGACCACGACCGCGTCGGGGAGCCGGGAGCGGCGCAGCATGCGGCGGGCCACCTGGTACGCCTGCTGCGGCTGCCACGGCAGTGCGGCCTGCTCGTGGCGGCGGGTGGGGACCCGCATGATGCTGCCGCGCGGCACCGGCAGCCCCGCCTCCGCCATGGCGCGGCGGAAGCCGGCGATGCGGTGGTCGATGGTGGTGATGGGCAGGTCCTCTTCCAGGACCACGATCGAGCGGGCGCCACGGGCGATGGCGTGCGCGGTGGCGCGGTAGCCGCCCAGCTCGTTGTCGGTGCCGACGAACCGGTAGCCCAGGTCGGGCAGGTCACGGTTGATCAGCACGGTCGGGATGCCGACCGAGCCGAGCCGCCGCCACGCGTCGGCCCCCGCCTGGACGGGCACCACGATCGACCCGCTGACCGAGGAGCGCAGCAGCGACTCGGCGGCGCGCATCTCGTGCTCCTCCGACTCCTCGGTCACCGTCAGCAGCAGCGAGTAGCCCTGCGCGCGGGCGCGCAGCTCGATGGTGGAGATGAGCTGCGCGTAGAAGGGGTTGGACGGGTTGGTGATGACCAGGCCGAACGTCATCGCGGAGCCCAGGACGAGCGACCTCGCCATGGAGTTGGGGACGTAGCCGACCCGTTCGGCCTCGGCGCGTACGCGGGCCCTGGTCTCCTCCCCTATGCCGTCCTTGCCGGAGAGGGCACGCGAGACGGTGTTGACGGAAAGGTTCAACGTCGCGGCGATGTCGCGCAGGGTGTGACGCCGAGCCCCAGCCATTCGCATGCCCTCTCTCGTTAGAACGCCGCTGAGAAGTCCGCGGCCGTTCTCAGCTCTTGACCGTGAGATAGATGCGCAGTTTGGCGGACGGGTCGGCCCCCGTCACCGTGCCGCGCAACCGTAGCCATTGTCCGAAATGATCGACCGGCCATGTGACCAAACCGGGTTCCGTGATGATGTGTTCTTCGCCGTCCAGGTCACACCAGGTCAGGCCGTCGGGCGAGATCTGGGTGACCAGCCGCACCTCGGCGTCGTCGCCGGACGTCGCCAGGGTGTGGACGAACCACCGCGCTTCGCCGGCCCACGCCACTTCGTAGGGCTCCGTCGCGAAGTCGGAAACGAACGTCGCGTCCCGTTCGAGGACCGCCGTCTGCACCTGCCGCATTACGTCACCACTCCGTGGAAATGAGGACCGAGTCAAGGAAGAGGAAGTTGCGGACCTTCGAGTGGGTCCGTACGGAGAAGTAGAAATTCAGGAGGTTCTCCAGAGAGTCGTACCGCTCCTTGTACGGCGGGACCGGGACGTCCGACATGTCCATGACCCGATCGTTGATCTGCAACTCGACGTTACGCCGGGCCTCGGTGTCGATGACCCAGCGCAGGTAATGCCAGTTGACCTTCGTCGGCACCTCGTTGTAGCAGAGTTCCTGCGGTTCGCCGAACGGGTGCCAGTCCTCGGGATTCGGCGCGGTGAAGTCGGCCCCGTACTTCAGCTTGATCTTGCCTTCGAGGTGCTCGCGCGGCGTCGGCTCGGGGACGCTCGGATAGACCCACTGCCGGGCGAGCTTGTTGTCCAGCGACGTGTTCAGGTAGCGGGCCACCGTGTGATAGCGCAGGCCGCCGTCGCCGCACAGGTCGGTCGCGACGGTGAAGCAGCCGAACTGCGCCTCCGACGGGTGCAGGTTGCCGTCCCAGGTGACGTCGCCGAACTCGTCGCTCGCGCTGCCGTCGATGGTCGCCTCGGCCTTGTAGGTGAAGTACGCCTCGAGCTGCAGCAGGCCGCGCCCGCTCATGGTGAGCCGGCGGATGGCGGTGGCGGTGTGGCCCTGGTAGGGCCGGGTGGCGAGCTTGAGCGCGTACGAGCCGGTCATCGCGCCGTGGCTGCCGATGTCGAAGAACGTGCAGTTCGACAGCTGCGGGGGCCGGAAGTCCCGCATGTGGTCATCGACCGTGGACAGGTCGCCGTTGCCGTTGTAGTTGCCCAGCAGCTCCGTCCAGCCGTGGGTGCCCGAATTGAAGTCGTCGTACGCGAGAATGCGCCGAAGCGGGTTGAACTTCGACAGCCTCGGATCCGCCGACAAAATGGCGGAGCGAAGTTCTGCGGCCAGGTCGGGCCGCTCCATCGTGGTCATTGCCGAATGCTCCTGAAAAGGTCTTGGCAAAAGAAAGTAGCGAATGCCTACGCCTGACCGATCGACCGGAGTGAGTCATGCGGTCGCAGTCGGACGTTAACGTTAATGTTTCACAGCAGTCAACCCTGCCGCCTACTGTCCAGAGGATGCGCCACCCCCTGCCGACAGTCGTTACGAACCGTTACGATGCCATGTTCATGCAGGCCAAGACCATGGAACCGGGTTCGGAAGAGCCACGCGAGAGGCAGGGGATGTCGGCGGGACCCTTGACGCTCAGGGCCGGCCACCCTAGCATCGGCGATCAATCGCATTAACGTTAATGTTCCCGGCGCGACACCCGGCCGCCACACCGGTGACCGACGATCCGCCGCCTCCGCACCGCTCCCCCTCACGGCCAGACGGCCCCGCCCACACTTCGAAAACCCCAAAGCCCCCGCCATACGCCCACGGGCGTCGTGGCTCGATCAGGAGTTGCCTGTCGATGCTGAAACGGGACGCCGACCGACAGCGATCGGGCCGGCCATGACCGCGTACCTCATCCGGCGCACGCTCTTCGCCGTGTTCGTGTTGTGGGGCGCCGTGACCATCGTCTTCCTGGTGCTGCGGCTGGTGCCCGGCGACCCGGCCCTGCTCATCCTCGGCTCCGACGCCACACCGGTCGAGATCGCGGAGCTGCGCGAGCAGATGGGGCTCAACCAGCCCCTGCTCGTGCAGTACGGGATCTACCTGGCCGACGTGGCCCGCTTCGACTTCGGCGACTCCTACCGCTACCAAGCCGACGCGATGGGACTGGTGCTGGACAGGTTCCCGCTCACCCTGCAGCTGGCCGTCGTGGCGATGGTGATCGGCATGGTGCTGGGCATCGCGCTCGGCGTCGTCGGCGCGCTGCGGGTGAACCGGCTGGCCGACCGCATCGTGTCGGTGTTCGCGCTGCTCGCGCAGTCGATGCCGTCGTTCTGGATCGGCATCATGTTCATCCTGGTCTTCGCCCGGCAACTGCACATCTTCGCGAGCGGCGGTCACGGCGGGCTGGACAAGCTGATCATGCCGGGCGTCACGCTGGCGCTGCCGCTGATCGCGATCCAGATCAGGCTGACCCGCAGCGGCCTGCTCGACGTCGTGCACGAGAACTACATCCAGACCGCGCGGGCCAAGGGCCTGTCGGAGCGGGTGGTCATCTTCCTGCACGCCATCCGCAACGCCATCATCCCGATCGTGACGGTGGCCGGCCTGGAGTTCGGCAAGCTGCTCGGCGGCGCGGTCATCGTCGAGACGGTCTTCTCCTGGCCCGGCGTCGGGCGGCTGCTCATCGACTCCATCTCGGCCCGCGACTACAACGTCGTGCAGGCCTCGATCCTGCTGATCGCCGGCGGGTTCGTCCTGATCAACCTGGTCGTGGACGTCCTGTACGGCTACCTCGACCCGCGCATCCGGCTGGGACGGTGACCATGGACAGGCCAATGGACCAGGTGCTCGCCGACGACTCGATCGCGCCGGCGGACGCGCCCGCGCCCCGCCTCGGCAAGACCCGGGTGAAGCTCGGACGGCTGCGCATCATCGTCTCGCTGTCGGTGATCGGCTTCTACGTGCTCGCCGCCATCGTGGGCCCGATCCTGCTGAAGTACGACTCGGTCGCGACGAACCTGAGCGCCCGGCTGAAACCGCCCGGCACCACGCTGCCGAACGGGCAGCTCGCCCTCTTCGGCACCGACCAGGTCGGCCAGGACGTGCTCGCCCAGATGATGCAGGGCGCGCGGGTGTCGATCACCGTCGGCGTCGCCACGCTGGTGCTGGCCGGCGTCATCGGCGTCGCCGCCGGCATCGCGGCGGGCTATTTCGGCGGCTGGCTCGACATGGTGCTCATGCGCCTCGCCGACGTGCAGCTCACGTTCCCGTCGATCCTGCTCGCCATCCTCATCGCGGCGATCCTCGGGCCGAGCGTGGTGAACGTCGTCATCGTCCTGTCCATCTCGAACTGGGTGACGTTCGCCCGGGTGACCCGAAGCCAGGTGCTCGGGCTCAAGAACAGGGACTTCGTGGACGCCACCCGCACGCTCGGCGCGCGGACCTGGCACCTGCTGACCCGCAGCATCCTGCCGTCGATGATCGCGCCGATCCTGGTGGTCGCGACCGTCGAGCTCGGCCACGTGATCCTGGCCGAGGCGTCACTGAGCTTCCTCGGCCTCGGCACCCCGGCCAGCACGCCGAGCTGGGGCATGACGATCGCCAACGGCCGGGACTACCTGTCCAACGCGTGGTGGATCTCCACGATCCCCGGCATCGCCCTGGCCGTGCTGGTCATCAGCTTCGGCGTGCTGGGCGACGCCCTGCGCGACCGGTTCGACCCGCGGCTGAGGAGCATGTGATGGCCGACCCCTTGCTGTCGGTGCAGGACCTGACCGTACGGTTCCGCACCAGGGCGGGCACGATCACCGCCGTCGACAAGGTGAGCTTCGACCTCGCCGAGGGCGAGACGCTGGCCATCCTGGGCGAGACGGGCAGCGGCAAGAGCGTCACCGCCCAGGCCCTGATGGGGCTGGTGCCGCGCCCGGCCGGCGAGGTCGCCGGCGGCCGGATCGTCTACGCGGGCCGGGACCTGCTGGCCCTGCCCCGCTCGGAGACCCGCAAGCTCAACGGCACCGACCTCGCCATGGTCTTCCAGGACCCGCTCAGCTCGCTCAACCCGGTCTTCCGGGTCGGCGCACAGATCGGCGAGCTGTTCCGGCGCCGCCAGGGCCTGTCCAGGGCCGAGGCGCGGCGCAAGGCGATCGAGCTGATGGACCGGGTGGGCATCCCGGCGCCCGACCGCCGCGTGGACGACTACCCGCACCAGTTCTCCGGCGGCATGCGGCAGCGCGTGATGATCGCGATGGCGATCGCGCTGAAGCCGCGCGTGCTCATCGCCGACGAGCCCACCACCGCCCTCGACGTCACCGTCCAGGCCCAGGTCATGGCGCTGCTCGCGGAGCTCAAGGCGGAGCACCGCATGGCGATGATCCTCATCAGCCACGACCTCGGCGTGGTGGCCGGCGTCGCGGACCGGGTGCAGCTCATGTACGCCGGCCGGGTGGTCGAGACCGGTGACCTGCGGGAGGTCTACGAGACGACCGGGCACCCGTACACGCGGGGCCTGATGGCCTCGATCCCCGAGCTGGACGGCCCGCGCGAGCGCCTGACGCCCATCAAGGGGTCGCCGCCCGACCTGACCCGGCTGCCGTCGGGCTGCGCGTTCCTGCCCCGGTGCGGCTTCGCCACCGACCTCTGCAGCGCCGAGCGGCCCGAACTGGCGCCGGTGCCCGGCCGCCCCGCTGCGCACCGCGCCGCCTGCCACCACGCGAAGGAGGTCGTCACCGATGTCGTCACCGGCTGAGCCGCTGCTGTCGGTCAAGGACCTGCACACCAGCTTCCCCGTACGCTCCTCCCTGCTGCGCCGCAAGATCGGCGCGGTGCACGCCGTGTCGGGCGTCTCGTTCGACCTGCCCAAGGGTCGTACGCTCGGGCTGGTCGGCGAGTCCGGCTCGGGCAAGACGACGCTGGCGCGCACGGTCATCGGCCTCGCGCCGCCGGAGTCGGGCCAGGTGCTGTTCGACGGCCAGGACCTGCTGACCCTCTCGGGGGACGAGCTGCGCCAGGTGCGCAGGCAGATCCAGATGATCTTCCAGGATCCGTACGCGTCACTGAACCCCCGCCTCACCGTCGAGCAGATCATCAGCGAGGCCTGGCTGGTCAACCCCGGCGTGCTGCCCCGCGGCAAGTGGGCGTCCGAGGCGCGCGAGCTGCTGGTCAGGGTCGGGCTGAACCCGGACCACGCCGACCGCTACCCCCACCAGTTCTCCGGCGGGCAGCGCCAGCGGGTCGGCATCGCGCGGGCGCTGGCGCTGCGGCCCCGGCTGGTGATCTGCGACGAGGCGGTCTCCGCGCTGGACGTCTCGGTGCAGGCGCAGGTGCTGAACGTGCTCGTCGACCTGCAGAAGGAGATGGGGCTCAGCTACCTGTTCATCGCCCACGACCTGTCGGTGGTGCGGCACATCAGTGACGAGGTGGCGGTGATGTACCTCGGCAAGGTGGTCGAGCGGGGGACGACGGAGGAGATCTTCGCCGCCCCCGAGCACCCGTACACGCAGGCGTTGCTGTCCGCCGTGCCGGTGACCAGGCCGTGGGCCGCGCCACCTCGGGAGCAGATCATCCTCACCGGCGACATCCCGTCACCGGTGTCGCCGCCGTCCGGCTGCCGGTTCCGTACGCGGTGCTGGAAGGCGCAGGAGCGGTGCGCCACGGAGGAGCCCGAGCTCACCGACCGGCTGAGCGCGCACGTCTCCGCCTGCCACTTCCCCGAGCTGCCCACGGCCTCGGCAGGTGCCCGATGACCGCCCCCGTACGCCTGGTGCTGGTCCGCCACGGCGAGTCGCACTGGAACGTCGAGGAGCGCTACCAGGGCCAGGCCGACTCCGGGCTCACCGGCACCGGGAGAGAGCAGGCCGAGGTGGCCGCGGCGGCGCTGCTCGCCCGCTTCCCGAAGCCCGACCTGGTCGTCTCCAGCGACCTGCCGAGGGCGTGGGACACCGCGCAGGCGTACCTGCGCCACCTCGACATGGAGGCCGGGAAGGACGCCCGGCTGCGCGAGGCCGACATCGGCACCTGGGTCGGCCGCACGTTCACCGAGATCGCCGCCGAGCACCCTGATGTCCTCGCCGAGGCCGCGCGCGGCGGCGACCCGCGCAGGGGCGGCGGCGAGACCTTCGCCGACCTGCGCCGGCGCGTGTGGGCCGCGCTCGTCGACGCCGCCGCCGAGGCGGGACCGGGCGCGACCGTCATCGTGTTCTGCCACGGCGGGCCCATCAGGGTGGCCGCGGCCGCCGCGCTGGGCCTGCCCGAGCCGGGCCACCTCAGCTTCGCCCCGCCGGTGAACACCTCGCTGACGGTCATCGGCTACGCGGGCGAGCGGGGCAACGCGGTGGTCGAGTACAACGCGCCGACCGCGTGGGCGGCGCACGCCACGCGTACCGACTGATCGGAAGGACCTTCCCAGCATGCTGACCGGATCGTTCACCTTCGTTGCGATGACCTGCAACCTGTGGGGCGACGCGCACCTGGAGCAGCGAGAGCCCGCGATCCGCGACCTGTTCGCCACCCGGCCGCCCGACCTGCTCGCGACCCAGGAGCTGCGTCCCCGCTCGCGCGCGGTGGTGGACGAGATGCTGCCGGGCCACGCGCGGGTGCACGACGACTTTCCCGGCTGGGGCACGCAGAGCAACCTGTGGTGGCGGGAGGAGCTGTTCGAGCTCGTCGAGCACGGCACCCGCGACGTCGGCATCCTCGCCGAGCACGCCGAGCTGTTCTGGGTGCGGCTGCGGCCGAGGACCGCCGGAGCCGAGCCGCTGGTGTTCTCCACCGCGCACCTGACCTGGCCAGGACACCCCCAGGAGCGGGCCGACGGCCGCAACCTGCGCGCCGGCCAGGCCGAGCGGGTGGTGGCGGCGCTCGACGAGATCGCCGGTGACGCGGCCTGCCTGTTCACGGTGGACATCAACGACATCGGGGCGCCGCTGTGGGCGCTCGGCAACGGCGGCTTCCTCGACTCGTTCACCGCGCTCGGCCGCACCTCGCCGGTCACCCACCCCGTCTCGCCGATGCCGTGGGTCGCCGAGCGCGGGACGCGGCTCTCACCGCTGATGTCACCGTCGAAGGCCATCGACTGGATCTTCTCCCGTGGCCCCGTGGTCACCAGGGCCAGCGAGGTCGTCGACTTCTTCTCCGCCGGGAACGCGCCGTCGGACCACAAGCCCGTCGCGGCGACCTTCACCCTGTCGCCCGCCGCGGCTGTAGCCAGAACGAAATGAAGGAGAGAGGCAATGATCTCACGATCCCGGGCCATGGGCTGTCTCGTCGCAGCCGCCCTGGCGCTCGGCCTCGCGGCCTGCGGCGGCTCCGGCGGCACCGGTGACTCCGCCGGCGGCGAGCAGGTGCTGCGCTACGCGCCGCAGTTGTTCCCCGTCTCGCTGGACGTCCAGCAGTACCCGGCGGAGGAGGCGGTGCAGACCACGGTCCAGCAGAGCCTCGAGACGCTGACCGTCATGAAGGACGGCAAGCCGGAGCCGAAGCTCGCCACGTCGTGGGAGAGCCCCGACGACAAGACCTGGGTGTTCCACCTGCGCGAAGGGGTGACCTTCACCGACGGCACCCCGTTCACCGCCAAGGACGTCAAGGGCTCGGTCCAGCGGCTGATCGACCTCAAGGGCTCGCTGACCCCGCTGCTCACCGGCATCGAGGAGATCGAGGCCACCGACGACCACACGGTGACGTTCAAGACCTCGGCGCCGCTCGGCACCCTGCCCAGCACGCTGTCCCTGGTCTTCATCGGCCAGGGCGACAAGGTCACCAGCGACGCGTACTGGCAGAAGCCCATCGGCACCGGGCCGTTCGTGTTCGACTCCTTCAGCCCCGACGACAAGGTCGTGCTCACCCGCAACGACAAGTACTGGGGCGCCAAGGCCAAGGTGGAGCGGCTGGAGATCCTCAACATGCCGGAGGTCTCGGCCAGGATCACCGCGCTGAACAACGACGAGGTGGACGTGCTGGCCGCGATCCCGCCCGACCAGGTGCCCGAGGTGCAGGACGTGCCCGGCATCGCGTACGGCAACGGCCCCAGCTACAACTACTACTTCCTGTGGTTCAACCAGAACAACAAGCCGTTCGACAACGTCAAGGTCCGCCAGGCCATGCTGCACGCGGTGGACGTGAAGAGCATCGTCGGCGACCTTTTCGGCGACCTCGGCGCGGTCGGCCAGGCGCCGATCACCCAGGCGGTCTTCGGTGCGACGCGGCTGGAGCCGTACTCGTACGACCCTGAGCTGGCGAAGAAGCTGCTCGCCGAGGCCGGCTACCCGCAGGGCATCACCACCACGATCCAGTGGCCGCTGGAGGGCGGGCCGAACATCAGGCCCATGGCGCAGGCGTTCATCTCGGCCTGGGAGAAGGTCGGCATCAAGGTGCAGCCGCAGGAGAAGGAGCGCGCGACCTGGCTGAAGGACCTCAACTCCCTCAACTGGGACATGAACCTGCAGACCAACACCACCGGCACCGGCGACGCCGACTTCACCCTCAACCGCCTCTACAACTGCGACGCCAAGCGCATGGGCTACTGCAACAAGGACCTGGACAAGGTGCTCGGCAAGGCGCGCGAGTCGCTCGACCAGGAGGAGCGCAGGACCCTGTACGCCCAGGCCGCCAAGATCATCTGGGATGACGCGGTCGGCCTCTACCCGGTGGACCTGAAGAACAACTACGCCGTCCGCGACGACGTCAAGGGCCTGGAGATGCCGGCCAGCGGACGGCCGGACTTCTCGCAGGTATCCGTCGGCTGACCGCCCTCCCCACCTTGGAGACCCCCCATGCCTCGTAAGCGTTCCCTCCTGATCGCCGGCCTGGCCGCCGCGGTGACCCTGTCAGTGCAGCCGCTCCTCAGCTCGGCGGCGCAGGCCGCGCTCCCCGAGCCGGCCCGCAGCGCCTGCCGCAACGCCGCGACCGTGCCGGTCGAGACCGGCGCCGCCTTCAACGACCCGGTCGCGGGCACCGCGACCGCCGTCGTGGAGCGCCTCTGCTCGCTCATCAAGCAGGCGCCCGCCGGATCGTCCATCGAGATCGCCGAGTTCGTCATCTCGGGCGACGCCGGCGCCGACTACGTGGCCGTGCTGCTCGACGCCCACCGCCGCGGCGTGGAGGTGCGCATGGTCATCGACGGCTACCAGATCGACAACCCGGCCGCGCAGGAGCTGATCACCACGCTCGGCACCGACAAGTCGGCCACGTCGTGGGTGCACGTCTGCGGCCACCTGAGCCCGGAGGGCAACACCTCCTCCTGCCAGGGCACCAAGGGCATGCACAACAAGTTCTCGCTGTTCTCGGAGACCGGCGGCCGGCGCGACGTCGTCGTCCAGGCGTCCAACAACATCACCGACGTCAACTCCACCAGCTACTGGAACAACCTGGTCGTGCTGCCCGGCAACCGGGGGCTCTTCCAGGGCTACGGGACGTACTTCGACGACCTGGCCGCCGAGGTGCAGAACCCCGACTACGACACCACGGTCGTCACCGGCGGGCCGTCCGGCAAGGTCACCGCCCAGTTCTACCCGGTCGCCGACCGCGACCCGATCGCGCAGCGGCTCGCCGAGGTCGGCTGCAAGACCAAGGGCCGCACGAGCGTCGAGATCGGCCAGTCCGAGTGGGACGGCACCCGCCTGGCCATCGTGGACGAGCTGGCGAAGCTGGTGGCGGCGGGCTGCGAGGTGCGGGTGGTGCACGGACTCGCCGCCGCCGAGGTCACCGCCGCCCTGGACGCCGCCGGCGTGCGGCGGCGGGTGCTCGACGGCAAGACGCCCGCCGGCCGCATCCACTCCAAGTACATGGTCGTCACCGGCTCGACCGGCCCCGGTTCCGGCCGAGGCTGGGTGATGACCGGCAGCCACAACTTCAACGCCACCTCGCTGCGGCGCAACGACGAAGCGATGGTCGAGCTGTCCGAGCGCGGCGTCGTCGCGGCGTACGCGGCCAACTTCGCCCGGCTGTGGGAGGCCGGGGTGACGCCGCAAGCCTGAGCGTGACCGCCGGCTCGTTCCGCCCCCTCCCGGCGGGACGAGCCGCGGCCGGTCAGCGGCCGTAGGCTTCGAGCAGCCTCAGCCAGACCTCGCTGACCGTGGGGTACGACGGGATCGCGTGCCAGAGCCGGTCCAGCGGCACCTCGCCGACGATCGCGACGGTGGCGGCGTGCAGCAGCTCGGCGACGTCCGGCCCGACGAGCGTGAAGCCGACGATCACCTTGCGGTCCTCGTCGACGACCATGCGGGCCTGGCCCTTGAACCCCTCGGCGTGCAGCGCGGAGCCGGCGACGGCGCCGAGGTCGTAGTCGATGACGCGGGTCCTGATGCCGGCCGCCTCCGCGGCGGCCGCGGTGAGGCCCACGGAGGCGATCTCCGGCTCGGTGAAGATCACCTGAGGCACGGCGCACTCGTCGGCGGTGGCGGCGTGCCGGCCCCAGCGGCCGTCCTCGACCCGCTCGCCCTTCGCCCGGGCCACGATGACGTCGCCGACCGCGCGGGCCTGGTACTTGCCCTGGTGGGTGAGCAGGACGCGGCGGTTGACGTCGCCTGCCGCATAGAGCCAGCCGTCCCCGACCGGCGTGCCGTCGGCGCCGAGGACGCGCAGCGTGTCGTCCACGGTGAGCCACGAGCCCGGCGTCAGGCCGACGGCGTCCAGCCCGATGTCCTGCGTGTGGGGGACGCGGCCGGTCGCGACGAGCACCTCGTCGGCCTCGACCTGCTCGCCGTCGGTGAGCGTGAGGTGCACCTTGCCGTCGCCGTCGCGCTTGACGGACGCGGTCTCCGCGCCGATCCGTACGGAGACGCCCGCCTCGCGCAACGCCTCGGCCACGCGCTCACCGGCGAACGGCTCGGCGTGGGGCAGCACACCGTCGCGGGCCAGCACCGTCACCGACGAGCCGAACGCGGCGAACGCGGTGGCCAGCTCCGACGCCACGACCCCGGCGCCGATGATCGCGAGCCTGCCCGGCACGGCGCTCGCGGCGACGGCCTCGCGGCTCGTCCACGGGGACGACTCGCGCAGGCCGGGAACGTCGGGGACCAGCGCGCCGCTGCCGGTCGCGACGACGACGGCGTGCCGCGCGGTCAGCGTCGTGACAATGCCGTCGCCGCGCACCTCGACGGTCTTCTCCCCGGCGATCCTGCCCTGCCCGCGATGGAGCGCGATGCCGGCCTGGTCGAGCCAGGCCACCTGGCCGTCGTCCTGCCAGTTGGAGGCGAAGGAGTCGCGGCGGCGCAGGACGGCGGCCACGTCGAGGTCGCCGGTCACCGCCTCGCGCGCCCCAGGCACCCGCCGGGCCGCCCTGAGCGCCGCGCCGCTGCGCAGCAGCGCCTTGGTCGGCATGCACGCCCAGTAGGAGCACTCGCCGCCGACCAGCTCGCGCTCGACGATGGCGGCGGTCAGCCCGCCCTGGACGACGCGGTCGGCGACGTTCTCCCCGACCGGGCCCGCGCCGATGACGATGACGTCGTACGTGGTGGTGTCCATGTCACTTTCCCTTCGCGGCGCGGCCGAGGCGCAGGGCGGAGATCAGGAAGAAGATACCGCCGAGGACGGCGTAACCGGCGATGTTGGTCAGCATAGGGTTCGGCGCGGCGGCGCCCATGAAGAACGAGGCGCCGGCCAGGACGGAGATGCCGCCACTGAGGATCATCGGCCACTGGCCGCCCATCTTGCGGCGGACGACGCCCACGACGAGCTGGACGATCCCGGAGACGATGGCCCAGACACCCCACACGCGCAGGATTCCGGGGACGCCGGCGGTGCCGGCGACGCCCAGGCCGATGGCGGCCAGGGTGCTGATGGCGATGTTGACGTACAGGCCGTAGGGGGTGCCCGCGGCCTTGGACGAGCGGGCGTCCACGATGGCCGCGCCCACGTCGAACAGCGGGTAGATGACGACGAGGGCGATGCCGAGCGGGCCGAGCCGGGAGGCGGTGGCGAACACCAGGCCGGCCCAGACGAGCTGGAAGGCGAAGCGCACGAAGTAGAGCTTGCGCAGGGCCTGGGCGACGCTGCTGGTGGTGGCGGGCGTGTCGACGGTGGTCACGATGGTCCTTTCAGGGGGTCGAGTTCGAGAGGCGGCCGGGCCGGTGGGTCCGTCACGGCCCGGCCGCCGGCTTCATGCGACGGTCGCGTCCACGGTGACCGGGATGTTGCCGCGCGTGGCGTTGGAGTAAGGGCAGATCGCGTGGGCGGCCTCGACGAGCTGGTCGGCCGCCTCCTGCTCGATGCCGGACAGCTCGGCGTGCAGGGCGGCGCTGAGCGTGAACCCGCCCTCCGGCGTCGGGTGCACCTGCACCTCGGCGATCACGGCGGAGTCGGTCACCGGGGTCTTCCGCTGCGCGGCGACGGCCTTGAGCGCCGAGTGGAAGCACGAGGCCCAGCCGGCCGCGAACAGCTGCTCCGGGTTGGTGGCGCCGCCGGGGCCGCCCATCTCCTTCGGGATGGCCAGGGTGACGTCGAGCAGGCCGTCGCTGGTCCTGGCCTGTCCTCCCGCCCTGCCGTCGCCGGTGGAGGTGGCGATGCCGGTGTAAAGGGTGTCGCTCATGATGGGCCCTCGCGTTGTAGACCGAACGTTCTGTCTCGCACATCATGCACCCGGAAGGGCCGTAGAGTCAAGACCGAACGTTCTACCCTGGACTCGGAAGCTGCTGAGCGGGGACGGCCAGGCCACCGGCCCGGGCAGTCTGGCGCAATGTTTACCGAGGTCAGGCATCGAGGACAGCGCTTTCGGTAAGGACACCTGGCAAACGCATGACGCCGTCCGGGGGAGCCAGTGCCTGACATGCCGCCTGAGAGGGAAGCGCCGGGACGGCTCGCGCGGTGGTGGCGGACGGGGCCGCCCGGGCCGTTCCGTCCGGGGTTCTGGCGCAGCCCGCTGCGCGGGCCGTGGCTCACGGCGGTGTTCGGGATGGTGCTGCTGGTCGGGCTGGCCGTCGTCGTGGTCACCGGGCTGTTGTCGTACGCGGCGTACGAGCCGCGGCTGCCGGGCAACGACACCACCCCGGGTAAGGGGCTGCTGGGTTTCTACCTGTTCGAGTGGCCCACTGATCCCGCCTGGCTCTACCGGGTCACCCAGGGGGCGCACGTCATCCTCGGGCTGACGCTCGTTCCGGTGTTGCTGGCCAAGCTGTGGTCGGTGATCCCCAAGCTGTTCGACTGGCCGCCCGCGCGGTCGGTGTCGCAGGCCGTCGAGCGCGTCAGCCTGGTGCTGCTGGTCGGGGGCGCGGTCTTTCAGTTCGTCACCGGGATACTGAACATCCAGCTCTTCTACGTCTTTCCGTTCTCCTTCTATCCGGCCCACTTCTACGGGGCGTGGATCTTCCTGGCGGCGCTCGTCGTGCACGTCGCCGTGAAGCTGCCCACCGCCACGCGTGCCCTGCGGTCCAGGGATTTCCGGCGCGAACTGCGTACCGGGCCGGCCGACACGCGGCCTGAGCCGCCCGATCCCGACGGGCTGGTGGCGGCCTCCCCGGCCGCGCCGACGATGTCGCGGCGCGGGGTGCTGGCGTTCGTCGGTGGCGGGTCGCTGCTGATGTTCGGGCTGTCGGTGGGGCAGACGCTGGACGGTCCGCTGCGGCGTACGGCGTTGCTCGCGCCGCACGGCCGCGACTACGGGCCGGGGCCGAACGACTTCCAGATCAACAAGACCGCCGCCGGCCTGGGGGTGACCGCTGCCGACACCGGTGACGCGTGGCGGCTGACCCTCGCGGGGTCTCGTCCCGTGGTCCTGACCAGGGCCGAGTTGCTGGCGATGCCGCTGCACACGTACGCGCTGCCGATCGCCTGCGTGGAGGGCTGGTCCACCCAGCAGGAGTGGACGGGCGTCCGGCTGGCCGACCTGGCCCGGCTGGCGGGCTTCGCGCCGGGAACGGCCGGAGTCACCGCCACGTCGGTGCAGCGGGTCGGCTACTTCGGCTCGGCGTCCTTCAGCCCCCGCCAGGTGGCCGACCCGCGCTCACTGCTCGCCCTGCGCGTCAACGGCGCCGACCTCTCACTCGACCACGGCTTTCCCGCCCGGATCATGGTGCCGAACGCGCCCGGCGTGCACACCACCAAGTGGGTGCACAGACTCGACTTCCGCCAGGAGCGCTCGTGAGCGGCCCCGGCCCCGACCGGCGGCGGGCCCGCGGCGGTTGGTGGCGGCGGGTCTACGGTGCCTCGCCGTGGCAGCTCGCCGGGCTCGCCGCCTGCTTCGCGGTGGCGGGTTACGCCCTGACGCGAGTGGTGGGGGCGGGGATCCTCATGGGGTTCGCCGTGTGGTTCGTCGGCGCGATCATCCTGCACGACCTGGTCATGTGGCCGCTCTACACCGCCGCCGACGGCGCGCTGCGCGGGCGGAGGCGTCGGCCGTGGCTCAACCACGTGCGGGTGCCCGCCGCGCTGTCGCTGCTGCTGTTGCTGGTGTGGTTCCCGCTCATCCTGGGCGGGGCCGAGGCCGGCTATCGGACGGCGGCCGGGCTGAGCACCGCCCCCTACCTGCTGCGGTGGGTGATCGTCACGCTGGTGCTCTTCGCCGGCTCCGGCCTGCTCTACGCGATGCGGCGGCGGGCCGCGGGACGGCCGGATCGTTGAGCGGCCGCGCGTCGAGCGCGAGCCACGGGGACGGCGCAGCGGCATGATCGGCGCCTTCTACGAGCACGGCCTGCGCGGCGGGTACGTCGAGGTCGAGTACGCCGACGGCCGCGTCACCCCGCTCGCCGCCGAGCGTTGGCTGCGCCCCATCGAGGGCGACGAGGGCGTGCTGGCCCGCTGCGGCGGCCCCACCTTGGACGTCGGCTCCGGCCCCGGCCGGCTGACCGTGGCGCTCACCAGGCGCGGGGTGTTCGCGCTCGGCATCGACGTCACGCCGCTGGCCGTCGAGCTGACCCTGCGGGCCGGCGGTCTCGCCCTGCAGCGCTGCGTCTTCGGCCCCCTCCCCGGCGCGGGCCGATGGGCGGAGGCCCTGCTGACGGACGGCAACATCGGCATCGGCGGCGACCCGGTGGCGCTGCTGCGCCGGATGCGGCAGCTCGTCAGGCCCGGCGGGACGGTGCTGACCGAGGTCTGCCCGCCCGGCTCCAAGAGCTCCGTCGACCGGATCAGGCTGCGGTACGGCGGGCGGTCCGGCGACTGGTTCACCTGGGCCACCGTCTCGGCCGACGACATCGGGCCGCTCGCCAGGCGCTGCGGATTCCCGCACGTTGAGCAGTGGAGCGTGGCCGGGCGGTGGTTCGCCGCCCTGTCATGACCGGCTCCTGCGAACGACGGCTCCCGTCAGCACGGCGATCGCCGCCAGCGCGTACGCCACCGTACCGACGTCTTGCTGGATGCCCAGGTAGGCGGCGGCACCGGCGAGCGGGACGCCCAGCCACTCCCACCGGCCGTCCAGCGCGACCAGCGCCACGACCAGCAGGGCGTACCAGGGGTAGCCCGGCGTGAACGCCAGGAACGCCACCCCCGTCACCACCAGCGCCCCCTGCCACGGCCGGTCGGGGTCGGCGCGGCGGAGCACGAGCAGGGCCGTGACCGCGAGGACCGCGAGCGCCGCCGCCGGCGCCGCCGCGTCGGGCAGGAGCAGGCGCAGCAGCGCGTACCGGGTGCCGCCGCTGCCCGCGTAGCCCTCCTCGTCCAGGTAGCCGGACAGGTAGCCGAGGACCGAGCCGCCGGACGTGAGCGTGTACGGCAGGTAGGCGAGGGCGACGACGAGCGCGGCGGGGACGAGGATCGCCGCCGCGTCGCGTACCCGCCGCCGCAGCGGCACTCCCCCGGCGAGCAGCCCGGACAGCGCGCCCGGCACCGTCAGCGCGGGCACGAACTTGACCGCGATCGCCGCCCCGAGCAGCGCGCCCCTGCCGCGCGTGACGACCCCCAGGGCGAGCACGGTGAGCAGCACGCCGAGGACGTCCACGTGGGCGTTGTTGACCGCTTCGATCGGCACGGCCGGGCACCACGCCCAGCACGCCGCCATGACGGGATCCCGCCCGCGCCCGCGCAGTGCCGCGAGCAGCGCCAGCGACGTCCCCACTGCCAGCAGCGCGCCGCCGGTCTGGAGCGCCTTGTGGCGGCTCGCGCCGGGCGAGAGCAGGTGCACGACCAGGAAGTACGCCTCCGCCAGCGGCGGGTAGACGGTGTGGACGGCCGGACGGTTGATGCGGGTGCAGCCCTCGGGGTCGTGGACCGGGTACCGGTAGGGGTGGTGGCAGGCCGTGCCCCTGGGGAACAGCCAGGGGTCGCGCAGCGGGGCGAGGGCGGGGTCGCCGGGCGCGTACGCGTACGGGGAGACGCCCGCCGCCTGCACCCGCCCGTCCCAGACGTACCGGTAGGAGTCGGTGCTGGTGGTCGGCGGCGCGAGCAACCCCGTGGCGGGTACGAAGACGGCCCCCGCGACCAGCAGGAACACCGCCCACCGCCCCGGCACCTTGCGCACCGCCCACACAGCCGCCGCGAACAGCACCCAGGACACGGCATACCAGCGGACATGCCGCGAGAAGTCCCCCGTGAGCGACCCCGCCGTAACGGTCAGAACGAGCGCGCCGACCAGCGCGAGCAGCAGCACCCCCGCCCCCACGCCCCACCCCCCGGGGACGGCGCCGCGCGTCGCCTTTCCCCGCCGCCCTCTCCTCAGGAGGGGCTCGTTCGGACGGGTCGCATACTCCTCCACTGTCGGGCCTCAGGCGAGGGGGGCGGTGGCGAACTCCTTCATGCCTTCCGTGAAGCCGACGCGGGCCTGGAAGCCGAGGTCGGTGGCGGCGCGGCGGGGGCTGGCGACGATGTGGCGGACGTCGCCGAGCCGGTACTCGCCCGTGACGACCGGTGCGGGGCCGCCGCGCTCGGCCGCCAGGGCCTCGGCGAGGTCGCCGACCGTGTGCGGGACGCCGCTGGCGACGTTGTAGGCCGTCAGGGTGCCGGGAGTGCCGCCGCCGAGGGCGGCCACGTTGGCGTCGGCGACGTCGCGGACGTGGATGAAGTCGCGCGTCTGCCCGCCGTCCTCGAACACGCGCGGCGCCCGCCCCGCCTCCAGCGCCGACCGGAAGATCGCCGCCACCCCCGAGTACGGCGTGTCGCGCGGCATCCCAGGCCCGTACACGTTGTGGTAGCGCAGGGCCACCGCCGTGCCGCCGGTCTCGCGGGCCCAGTTGGCGGCCAGGTGTTCCTGGGCCAGCTTCGTGGTGGCGTACGCGTTGCGCGGGTCCACCGGCGCGTCCTCGTCGATCTCGGCCAGGACCAGCGGATCGCCGCACCGGGGGCAGCGTGGCTCGAACGACCCCCGTGCCAGGTCGTCGGCGGAGCGCGGGCCGGGGCGCACCCGGCCGTGCCGTGCGCAGTCGTACGCGCCCTCGCCGTAGACCACCATCGACGAGGCCACCACCAGCCGCCGCACCCCGTGCCTGGCCATGGCGGCGAGCAGGACCGCGGTGCCGAACACGTTGACCGAGGCGTAGTCGGGCAGGTCGGCGACGTCCACGCCGAGCCCCACCTTGGCCGCCTGGTGCACGACCACGCCGGTGCCGGGCAGCAGCCGATCGAGCCGTTCCGCGTCGCGTACGTCGTCGCCCGACCGCAGGTCGAGCCCGGTCACCCGGTGGCCCTGCGCCTCCAGCGCCGCCACCACGTGGCTGCCGATGAAGCCATCGGAACCGGTCACCAGCACCGTCGTCATCGTCGTGCTCCCATTCCGGCGAGCGCGGCCGCGTACCGGGAGCCCCGGGCCAGCGCCGCCACCTCGATCGCGTCCGCCATCGTGTCCACATCGGTCAGGCACGGCATCAGGGCGACGCTCATCCCGGCCTCCCAGAGTCTGCGCAGCTGGATCTCGCCCGTGGTGGGCGCCGACATCGGCACGCCGACCAGCAGCCCGGGGTCGGGCGCGTGCAGCCCGAGCAGCCAGAAGCCGCCGTCGGCCGCCGGGCCGAACACCGCGTCGTACTTGTCGAGCAGGGCGAGGGCGTCGGCCAGCATGCCGGGGCCGACCTGCGGGGTGTCCATGCCGATGACCACCATGGGGACCGGCCGCAGCCGGTGCGCGTCCTCGAAGGCCGCCGCCAGCCGCTCGTCCAGCCCGTCCCCACGCTGGGCAAGCACGGTGAACCCGGCGGGCAGCCACGGACCCGGCTCCCCGTCGAGTGCGAGCACCCGCCCGGCGCCAGGGACGCGGGCCACCGTTCGCAGGGTGTCCTCCAGCGCGGCGCCGGCCAGTTCGGCCGCCTCCTCAGGCGTGAGCGGCGGCACCAGCCGCGTCTTCACCCGTCCCGGCACCGGCTCCTTGGCGATCACGATGACCTGCCGGTCAGGCGGGGTCATGCGGCGGTGCGGTGGCGGGTCATGACGCGGCGCATGTCGCCGACCGCGCGGAGCGTGCCGCGTACCGTGCCGGTCACCTTCGAGCGGCCCCTGCGCGGCAGGTAGGCGACGTCGGTCTCGCCGATGCGCCAGCCCGCCGCGCCGGCGCGCAGCACCATCTCCAGCGGGTAGCCGAAGCGGCGGTCGATCAGCCCCAGGTCGAGGAGGGGTACGCGGCGGGCCGCGCGCATCGGGCCGAGGTCGCGCAGCGGCACCCCCGTACGCCGGCGCAGCACCGAGGCCAGCACCGCGTTGCCGAGCCTGGCGTGCACCGGCCAGGAGGCGCCGGGCGCCAGAACACGGCGGCCCAGCATCAGATCGCGCTCCCCGGCCAGGACGGGCCCGGCGACGCGGGGCAACTGGGCGGGGTCGAGCGAGGCGTCGGCGTCCATGAAGCACACGACGTCGGAGGCGGCGGCCGCCAGCCCCGCGTGGCAGGCGGCGCCGAACCCGCGCCTGGGCTCGCTCACCACCGTCGCGCCCAGCTCGGCGGCGATCCGCGCGGACCCGTCGGTCGAGCCGTTGTCCACCACGATCGGGTGGAAGTCATCCGGCATGCGCCCGAGCACCCACGAGAGGGCGGCCGCCTCGTCGAGGCAGGGCAGCACCACGTCGATCTTCATGCCGCCGACGCTAGGCCGACCGGCACCCGCACCCCACGACGGGACGTGGCGGTCTTCCCGAGAAATTACCTGCTATGAGGGCATTGCTGGGGCCGAACGGACGCCGAGGACGCGTCCTCGGCCGGCTCGGCCGGTGGCGCAGTAGAGGACACCATCACGGAAGTCGGATGACAGGTGTCAGGTGGTGCCGTGCGCGTGCATGGCCGTCTGGGCGTCCGGGTGGATGTCGAAGGCCGGCCAGGCGCCGGAGATCCGCAGCACGCGCGCGGGCGCGTCCTGGACGGCCGCCAGGCGCAGCGCGCCGTCCCGCTCGCGCACGGCGGCGTCGAGGCGGAGCAGCAGGTAGAGCCCGCGGCTGTCGATGAAGGTGAGCCCGCCGAGGTCGAGAATCAGGTCCTGGCCTGGACGGTGGTGCTCGTGGACGAAGGACTCCAGCCCGCGTTCGTTGGTGGAGTCGAGCTCGCCCCGCACGGTGATGAGCAGGCCGCCGGGCAGGTCACGGCGATCGTAGGTCAGGGGCGACATGGCGGTGCGGGTTTCCGTTGCAGCTAGGGCTCCGTGGTGCTCGTCGTTTCCTCACCGTCCACTGTCGTCCCGGTGCTGGGGCCGGTCAGCACGTCAGGCGAAGCGCCGAGTGGCCCGCCGTCCACGGAACGAAGACCGTGCAGGGTCTCGCTCGGCGTACGGCCGTAGACGGCCCGGTAGGAGGCGGCGAAGCGGCCGGGGTGGAAGAACCCCCAGCGTGCGGCGACCGACGTGACCGTGAGGGTGGCGGGGTCGCCGGCGCGCAGCTCGTCATGGGCCCTGGCCATGCGGACCTGGCGCAGGTAGCCGAGCGGGGTGGTGTTCAGGTGACGGCGGAAGGCGTATTGGAGCGCGCGGGGGCTGACGCGGGCGGCGGCGGCGATCTCGGCGATGCCGAGCGGCGCGTCGGCGTGCTCGTCGATGAAGGCGACCGCGCGGCGCAGCGTCTGGGTGTGGGCGTCGCGGCGGTCGGCGGCGACCTCGTCACCGGGCAGCGCGGCGTTGCTGGGCAGCGTGGTGAGCACGGTGGCGGCGAGCAGTTGCCCGGCGCCGGCGGCCACGAGCGGCTCAGCCGCCAGGCCGGGGTCGGACAGGACGTCGTCGCGTACGTACGTCAGCGTCCTGTGCAGATGGCGTGCGGCGGCGGCGGAGACGGGCCGGTGGCCGAGCACCTGGACCGGCTCCGGCGGCCGGCCCGGCAGGACGCCCGCCACCTGCTGTAACAGGTCGGTGTCGAACATGATGATGGTGAAGCCGGCCCGGCTGATGAGCCCGCGGTAGGGCCGGTCGGGCGGGGTGATCAGCACCGCGTCACCCGGGCGGAAGACGTCCTCCTCCTCGCCCTCGACCCGCTGGTCGATGCGGCCCGACTCGACCACGCACAGACACACCTTGCCGAGCGGGTCGACGGCGTAGCTCATGTGGAAGTCGAACTCCACGTGATCGACGCTCACCGGCCCCGCCACGTGGCGCGAGACGCGGGTGTGCGGGCGGTCGACGTCGGAGCCGATGCTCATGCTGGCGTACGCCCTGCTGAGGAACTCCTCGGCCTGGCCGAGATCACGGCTCTCGAAGGTCAACGGCTCCATCGGTCGCTCCGCTCGTCAGCCCCTTAACGAGATGGTACGGCGCGCCTCGGTCACGGATCACGCGTGTTCCTGTCACAGACCGGCACCGGGCCGCGCACTTAGCGTCGCCGGCATGGTGAAGAGACTCGACCGGCGGTGGCTGTGGCTGGCCGCCGGAGCGTTGTTGTGGTTGTTCTCCGTGCACGGGCGGTTCGACGTCCCCGTGGCGGCCTGGCTGTCGCCGGTCTTCCTGCTGCGGTTCGCCAGGACGGGACCCGCGCTCACCGGGCTGCTCGCCGTGTGGGCGGCGTCGGTGGTGTCGGGGGTGTTCTGGCTGGTGGAGACGGCGGTGCCGGTGGCGCCGCTGGTCGTCGTGGGCATCATCGCGCTGGGCACGCTGACCGTGGTGCCGTACGTCGTGGACCGGCTCGTCACCCCGCGCGCCGGCCTGCTGACGGGCCTGCTGGCGTTTCCCGCGGCGTCGGCGGCGTGCGCGTTCCTGATGACGGTGCTCAGCCCGTTCGGGACGGCGTTCGGGGTGCCGGCCGCCACCCAGCACGGCAACCTGGCGCTGCTGCAGGTGGTGGCGGTGACCGGGCCTTACGGGATCGGGTTCCTCATCGGCTGGTTCGCGACGGTGGTCAACCACGTGTGGGCGCGCGGGGCGGCGAAGCGGGTCGTGGGCTCGTACGCGGCCGTGCTGCTCGCGCTGCTGCTGGCGGGCGGGGCGCGGCTCGCGTTCGCCCCGGTCGGCGAGCCGAGTGTGCGGGTGGCCGGGATCAGCCCCGACACCTCGGTGACCCGCGAGCTGCGCGGCGTGATCGGTGCCGACTTCACCGCGCGCAGCGTGGCGGAGCAGGACCGGCGGACGGTGCGCGCGGCGTTCGCGAAGGCCAACGACAACCTGCTGACCAGGACGCGGGAGGCGGCCCAGGCGGGCGCGCGGATCGTGATCTGGTCGGAGCAGGCGGCCAACCTGCTGGAGGGGGACGAGGAGGCGTTCCTGGGGCGGGTCGCGGCGCTGGCCGAGGAGCAGCGGATCTATGTCCAGGCCGCCGTGTACCACTTCCTGCCGGCCGAACCGTACGCGGCGAACCGCACCTACCTGTTCGGCCCCGACGGGGCCCGGCTGTGGCGGTATGACAAGTCGCATCCCATCCCCGGGCTGGAGTCGTACCCGGCGGGGCCTGGTGTGGTGCCGGTGGTGGACACCCCGTACGGGCGGCTCGCCACCGTGACCTGCTTCGACGCGGACTTCCCCGAGCTGATGCGGGTGAAGGCGGACATCATGATCGTGCCCGCCCGCGACTGGGCGGAGATCGGCCCGGTGCACAGCCAGAAGGCGAACCTGCGCTCGATCGAGAACGGCTACGCGATGATCAGGCAGGCGGAGTTCGGCGTGTCGGGCGCCTTCGACGCGCGCGGCAGGAGTCTGGCCATGCACGATCACGGCGGCTCCGAGCGGCACGTGGTCTTCTCCGACGTGCCTACGGGCGGCGGCGGCGCGACGCCCTACCAGGTGATCGGGGACGTGTTCGCCTGGGCGTGCCTGGCCGGCGTGACCGTCGTGATCGGGCTCGCCGTCAGGAAGCGGTGGGTCCCGAAGCGCTGAGTCCCGAAGCGCTGAGCGCGGCGCGGTACTCGCCCGGCGGGCTGCCCGTCCAGCGCGCGAACGCCCGGCGGAACGCGCTGGGCTCGGAGAAGCCGAGCCGCCGCGAGATCTCCTCGACCGACGCGCCGCCGAGCCTCAGGTCCGCGACGGCGAGGTCGCGCAGCACCTCCTCCTTGATGCGCTGGAACGAGGTGCCCTCCTGGCGCAGCAGCCGCCGCAGGTGCTGGGGGCTGATCGACAGCCGGGCGGCCACGTCGGCCGCCTGGGTGCGGCCGGCGGCCTGCGCGCGTTCGATGATCGTGCGTACGCGGTCGGCGGTCGTCGTCCCGTAGTCGCGGTGGTGGATGAGGTCTGCGGGTGACCTGCAGAGGTACGCCAGCAGGTCGCCCTCCTCGCGCACGACGGGAGCGCTCAGCTCGCGGGCGCCGAACTCGACGGCGGCCACCGGCGCGTCGAAGGCGGCCACGACGCCGAAGACGGACACGTACTCGGCGCTGTGATCGGGCTCGGGGAACGGCAGCTCCAGAGCCGTCAGCGGCACCCGCCGCGCCGCCAGCCACGCCGCGAACCGATGCACGAGAGCGAGCATCAGCTCGGCGGCGAGCGGCCTGACGACGACCCCCGGCTCAGCGGCGATCTCGACCCGGCAGGTCCCGCCGCCGACGACGAGCCGACTGCGCGAGAATCCGGTGGTGAGCGCAGCGAACTGGACGAACCGGTCGAGCGCCGTCCTCAGGTCAGGAGCGTGGATCAGGCCGAGAAAGATCATCCGGAACGTGCCCAGAGGCACCGGACGCGGTCCGAGGGTCAGCAGCTCGTCACCCGTGCGCTGCCACAGCTCTCGCACCAGCTCGATCGCCTCTCCACACGCGACGCGGGTGGCGCCGGGCCGCCACGGCGTAGGCAGATCCGCATCCGCAGCGGCCACCGCCTCACGCACGAACCGCACGGCGACCCCGAGATCCGACGCCCCGCCATCCGCCGCACGGACGGCGATTCCCTGACCCGGCACCTCCGTCAGCCCCAGAGGGTGGCGATCTTGGCGGCGACGGCGCGGCCCTGGGCGTGGCCGGCCTTGGCGCTCGGGGTGCGGGAGGAGGGGGCGAGCGGGTTCGTGCCGAAGGCGGCCAGCGAAGCCTCGTCGGGCTCGATCACCTCGACCGCGCCCTTCAGCTCCGACCAAGCCGGCTCCCCCATGTCGGGCATGGGGGCAAGCACGAGCACCCGCTCGAACCCGGCCGCCAGGTCGGCGTTGGTGCTGGAGCGGATGCCGCCGTCCATGTAGCGGGCGCCGCCGATGGTCACGCACGGCCACACGCCCGGCACCGCGCAACTGGCCGCCACCGCGTCCACCAGGACCAACGCCCGCCCGCTCATCGGTACTCCCATAAGACCCCTCAACCCCGGCTCCCCCGGTTCTCATCCCGTGTCGAGGCGCAAGGTGACGGTCACCGAGCCGCCCTCCAGGTCGCCGAGCCGTTCGAACGTCAGCGTCCTTCCTGATGAGCGGGCAGGTCCGCGCAGCAGCCCCACCACCGGAGCCGCCCAGGTGACGGCCAGTTCGGCGAGGTCGCGGCGGGGGTCGGCGACGGTCAGCGTCGCGGTGCCGTCGGCGTGCTCCTGGGCCAGGACGGCGCACGGTGCGGACGCGGTCAGGCCGCCTGCGGTGCCCGCGTTCCAGAAGCAGGCGGCGGTGAGGCGCAGCGCGGGCACGTGGACGGCCTGGAGCCGGGAGGTGTTGGCGAGCACCCGCATCCGCCCGGGGTCCGCGGCCCAGGCGCGGGTCCGCTCCAGGTCCGCGCCGGGCAGCAGGGTGTACTGGTAGGAGGCGGCGCGCGGATCGACGCCGTGGTCGAGCCAGAGCGTCACGTAGTCGCGCCGGGCTCCGCCGCCGGATCGGCTCTCGCGGCGCGTGTGCAGCTCCTGGCCAGGGATGATGTAGCCGCCGTGGCCCTCAAGGTGGGCCCAGCCGTCGGCGGCGGTGAGGAGGGCGGTGGTTCTGCGGTTGTCCACGATCGTCTCGACCGGTACGCCGTCGCGGGCGGTGATGCCGGCCCCGAGGCAGATCACGGCGTCGTCGAGGAAGAACCACGACTTGAACGCCTCCATCGTGCTCTGCAGCCCGCTCAGGTGCTGGCCCACCGCCGCGTACGTGCCGTCGGTGGCGCCGCCCACCCACCGCCACGGCGTCCGCGTGCCACCCCACGCCTCCCCCGCCCCGTCGGGCAGCCGCCGGGTGGAGACCGTCGTGCCGGGCAGCCGGTAGGGGTCGACGGTCGCCCAGAAGCCGTCGGAGTAATGGTCGCCGTGGCCGCCCGCCCACCAGTAGAGCAGGCCGGCGCCGGTGTGCCAGCCGCGCGGGTTCTCGCCGTTGCCGTGCTCGTAGTGGCCGATGCGGTCGGAGGCCATGCTGAGCGCGGCGCACCAGCCCGGCCTGCGGTGCACGGCTCGGGCGCTCATCGGCAGCAGCCGGTGACCGACCGGCTCGGGCGCGGCGGGCACGGCGGCGTCGGACATGATCGGCGCGAGCCGGGCGTGCAGGGCCGGCGCGGCGTGCTCCAGCATCGGCCGGTACGTCCCGCGCACCGCCCACCCCTTGACCATGGCCTGCCACCGCTCCCGGTACGCGGCCGGTGCGCTCTCGCCCAGCAGCAGCACGGCGGCGGCGATCTCCCTGCCGCGCTCGTGGTCGCCCCACGACCTCCTGCTGATGCCCCGGCCGCGTACGAGATCCATGCACGCCCCGTCACGAACGAAGGGCGCGAAAGATCGCTCCACCAGGTCGAACGCCCTCCCGTCCGCGAGCTCCCACGGCGTGCCGCGCAGGACGGCGTACAGGGTGGCGAGGCCCGACAGCAGCGTGACGCCGTAACCGCCCTGGTAGGGCACGGACGTGTGCTGCACGAACGAGCCGTCCCGATAGAACCCGTCGCCCTCCGACACCGGCACGAGCACCGGCGCCAGCGCCGAGACGGCCAGCTCGGCGCGGGCGTGGTCGTCGGTCAGCATGGCGCGCAGCAGCGTCACCAGGCACAGGTCCACCCGGTTGGCGGCGGTGCTGGTGCCGGTGTAGTGGCGCAGCCGGCGCGGCGGCACGAAGTGGTCCACCGACTCGGCCAGCGCCGGATCGTCCGCTCCGGTCAGGATGACGGCGTCGAGCAGCGCCCGCGGGATGCCGATCTGCCAGTGCCACCAGTTGCCGACCGGGTCGGCGCCGGCGGCGTAGACGTGGCGGCGGTAATGGTCGACGCCCTCCTCGACCGCCTCGGCGAGGGCCGGGTCGCCGGTCAGGCCGGTGCCGTCGATCACGTACGCGTGCGCCATCGTCCGCAGCCGCCCAGGCGTGACCGTGGACGAGGGGAAAGGCTCGTCGGGCCAGAGCGAGGAGGAGCGAGGGGCCATCGTGGCGAGGTGGCGGGCGGCGGCCCTGCCCAGCGCCCGGTAGGGGCGGGCCCGCGGATCGTGCGGCGGCCCCGCCGTCACCTCCCGCCAGCGGCGGCGCAGCAGCACGAACGCGGTGTCCGGCGTGTACGCCGCCCGCGCGGGCGCCAGCGCCCCGGCCGTCCCGGCCACGGCCACGCCGCCTAATCGCAGTAAGGAACGCCTCGATGGCCGCAGCACGCCTCGATTATCGGTCAGAGCGTCAGAGCCCCGCCCTGATCGGTACGACGTTGCCCGCCGCCCCCTGGCGCGGGATCGCGAACCAGGTGGCCTTGCCGACCAGGTCGGGCCGGGTGACGTAGCGCTGGGGATGGCAGCCGTAGAAGCCGTCGGACAGCCGCGCCACGATGCGCAGGCCCCGCCCGTGCTCGGCGGCGAGGTCGTGCGGCGCGGGCGCGGGCAGCAGGGGGCTGCCGTCCACGACGACGCACATGACCTCTCTGAGGTCCACCAGGAGCAGCAGCTCGTACGGGTCGTCGCCGTACATGAGGGCGTTGGTGACGAGCTCGCTCACCATGAGCACCGCGTCGTCCACCAGGGAAGGAGGGAGGGCGAGTTCCGCCAGCCGGTCCCGCATGAGGGCTCGGGCGTGGCCGGCCGTCCGTGCGTCCTCGCGCAACGGCCACGCATACTGCTGACGGCTCCGGCGAGTCGATCGCAGCCTGGTCATGGCGTCTCTTTCCGATGCTGAGGGGCGGCTGACGCGCGTGTCGCTCAACAAGAGGGCCTGCCTAGGGGTTGACGTACACGGCCGTCGAAACGTGTACGTATGAAAGGCCGCAACGGGTCAAAGTTTCGGGGAGAAATCGGCAGGGATTCGCCTGTCGCCGCGCACGGCGGCGTCAGGCCGGGTACGCACACCCGCATGAGCAGTGCAGACCACAACGCACCCAAGAACGACGCCAAGCGCCGCAAGCGGCCGGAGGCCGAGCACAAGCCGGCCGGCCGGCAGGCGCTGGAGCGGGCGCTGTCGGAGTCGGGCAAGGCCCTGGAAGACCTCATCGGCGGCCCGTCCCCGGCGGCCTGACGGCAGCCCGTCCCCGGCCGAGAGCTCCTAACGCGCCTGCCGCAGCAGGGACCAGACGGAGGACGGGGTGAGCGGGACCTGGGTGATCGCGCCGGCGATCTCCGGGAGGGCGTCGGCGACCGCGTTGGCGACGGCCGCGGGCGGCCCGATCGTCCCGGCCTCACCGGCGCCCTTCATGCCACCGGGCGTCACCGGCGACGGCGTCTCCATCATCACGACCTCGATGTCGGGTATCTCGCGCGTCGTGGGCAGCAGGTACTCGGTGATCGGCTGCCCCTCCTCGGTGTAGGCGATCTCCTCGGTCAGCGCCTGCCCGATGCCCTGCGCCACGGCGCCGCGCAGCTGCCCCTCGACGACGGTGGGGTTGACCAGCACGCCGGAGTCGTTGACCACCCAGTAGCCCTCGACCTCGACGGCCCCGGTCTCGGGATCGACGGCCACGGCCGCCGCGTGCGCGCCGTACGCGAACGTGTAGGCGGGCGGGTCGTAGCTGACCCGCTCCTCCAGGCCGGGCTGCATGCCGTCGGGCAGGTCCCAGCCGCGCCAGGCCGAGGTGGCAAGCTCGCGCAGCGTCAGCGCGGCCCGCGGGTCGCCCTTCACCCGCACGGCGCCGTCGGCGATCTCCAGGTCGTCGGCGGCCGCTTCGAGCCGGTGCGCAGCGATGGCCAGCAGCTTGCCGCGCAACCGGTCGGCGGCCCGGGTGAGCGCGCCGCCGCCGATCGGCAGGGACCGGCTGGCCACCGACCCGACCGACGAGTACGGGGTCGCCGCCGTGTCGCCGAGCACCACCCGTACGGATTCGATGGGCACGCCCATGCGGTCGGCGGCGAGCTGGGCCAGCGTCGTCTCGATGCCCTGGCCGATCGAGACGACGCCCGAGGTGACGACCACGGAGGCGTCCTGGTCCATGCGCAGCACGGCGCTCTCGTAGCCGGCGGCCAGCATGCCGATGGCCTTCATGTCCATCGAGGGGCCCATGCCGGTGGACTCGACGTGGCAGGAGTAGCCGATGCCGCGCCTGCGCCCGTCGTCCTTCACGACCGGCCTGACCAGGTCCTTCACCGTGCTCAGGGCGAGCGGGTAGTCGCCCGAGTCGTACGTCTGGTACACCCGCGTCGTGCAGGGCAGCTCGTCCGGCCGGTACATGTTGCGCAGCCGCAGCTCGACGCGGTCGATGCCGAGCCTGCGGGCCGCCTCGTCGATCAGCCGTTCCCTGGTCAGGGTGGCCTCGGGCTGGCCGAAGCCGCGGTAGGACCCGGTCGGGGTGGTCGTGGTGAGGACGCCGCGCACGCGGACGGCGAACCGGTCGAACCGGTACGGCCCCGGCAGCAGCGTGGCCGTCACCGCGAACGTCGAGCAGCCCACGTTCGACGGATGGGCGCCGAGGTCGCCGAGCACGTCCACGTACATCGCGACGAAGCGCCCGTCGTCGTCGAGCGCCAGCCGCGCCCGGTGCACGGCCTGCCGGGCGGGCAGCGTGGCGATCACCCGGTCGCCCGGCGACTCCGTCCAGCTCACCGGGCGGCCGGTGCGCATCGCGGCCAGGCAGATCAGCGCCTCGTCCGGATAGACGTGCTCCTTGCCGCCGAAGCCGCCGCCGGTGTCGCGGCTGATCACGCGTACCCGGTCGTGGACCATGCCGAACGCGTCGGCCAGGTGCTCGCGGACGTGGTGGGGCGCCTGGGAGGAGATGTGCACGGTCAGCTCGTCGCCGTCGTACGCGGCCACCACGCCGCGCGGCTCCATCGGGTACGGCGAGACCCGGCCCATCCTGAACGTCATCTCGACGACGTGCGCGGCCCCGTCCACGGCGGCCCGGCAGTCGTCGTCGCCCACGGTGTAGTCGGCGAGCACGTTGCCGCCCAGCTCGGGGTAGATGGCGGGCGCGTCGTCCTCCAGGGCGCGTTCGACGCCGACGACGGCGGGCTGCTCGTCGAGGTGGGGGTCGAGGAGGTCGGCGGCGTCCCTGGCGGCCTCCGGCGTACGGGCGACGACGACGGCGAGCGGCTGGCCCGCGTACCTGATCGTGTCGTCGAGCACCGGGTAGGAGTCGAGGCCCTGCCCCGGCGTCACGCTGACGCAGGGCAGGCGCAGGCCGGCGGCCTCCTCGGAGGTGATGACGTCGATCACCCCCTCCAGGGCCCTGACCGCCTTGGCGTCGCAGCCGAGGAACCGGCCGTGGGCGATGGGGCTGCGCAGCACGTACGCGTGGAGCGTGCCGGGCAGGCGCACCGCGCCGACGTAGCGTCCCTTTCCGGTGAGTAGCCTGGCGTCTTCCCGTCGCGGCGTCCGAGCACCGACATAGGCGTCTCCCATGCGCTGATTGTGAGCGCCGGGCGGCGGCCGGTCTATACGATCCGCGAGAAGGGGCATGTCAGCGGGGGGACCGATGCAAACATTCCTGCCTTATCCGGATTTCGCGGCATCGGCGGCGGTTCTTGACCCGCTGCGGCTGGGCAAGCAGCGCGTCGAGGCGCTCCAGGTGCTGCGCGCCCTCACCGTCCCCGGCTACGGCTGGCGCCACCACCCCGTCGTCAAGATGTGGACCGGCTACGCGGAGGCGCTCGTCCGCTACGGCCTCGAAGTGTGCGTGCGCTGGTGCTCCTTGGACCGCTCCGACACGTGCGCGGGCACGATGACGACCGAGCTGGCCGCGCATCTGGGCAGGCCGGGCGTACGCGACCAGAGCGAGCTGGCGGCGGCCGGCGAGTTGCCGCCCTGGCTCGGCGACGAGGCGCTGCACCTCAGCCACCGCTCGGCGCTGCTGCGCAAGGACCCGGACTTCTACCGGCCGGTCTTCGGCGACGAGCCGGACGACCTCCCCTACGTGTGGCCGCGCTCCGACCGCCTGCCCGACCCCGCACCCTGACCCCGCGCCCGAGCCCGCGCCCGAGCCCGCGCCCCGAGCCCGCGCGTCGCCGGCGATCATCGGGGTGGATCGTGGTGAAATGGCCTCGGGAGGCGGACGTGGCCATCATTTCGCGCGGTTTCACAGGTAGACGCAGGGACGAGAGCGAGCGGCTGCCGCCCGGCCAATATCTGGTCGAGGACTTCCCCGTGCTGTCGGCCGGCCCGACGCCGCGGATCCCGCTCGACCGGTGGGAGTTCGCCATCGACACCGAGGACGGGCAGACCCACCGCTGGTCGTGGCCGGAGTTCATGCGGCTGCCCACCGGGACGCCGACCGTCGACATCCACTGCGTGACGAAGTGGTCGAAGCTCGACACCACGTGGGAGGGCGTCTCGCTGGACGTGCTCTTCGAGGACGTCGAGTCGGCCGCCGAGTACGCCGTGGTCTACTCCTACGGCGGCTACACCACGAACCTGCCGGTCGAGGACCTGCTCGACGGCAAGGCGTGGATCGTGCACCGCTTCGACGGCGAGGAGCTGGAGCCCCGCCACGGCGGCCCCGCCCGGCTGATCGTGCCGCACCTGTACTTCTGGAAGTCCGCCAAGTGGGTACGCGGCATCCGCCTGCTCAACGAGGACTGGCCGGGCTTCTGGGAGACCGCCGGCTACCACAACTACGGCAACCCGTGGCGCGAGCAGCGCTACGAGGGCGACTGAGGTGCGCCGCCGCCTCGTCTGGCGGCCGGCCGAGCTGGTCGCCGCCACGGCCGAGACCCCGAGCGCGCGCACGCTGCGCCTCCGGGTGCCCGACTGGCCAGGGCATCTGGCGGGCCAGCACGTGGACGTCCGGCTGACGGCCGAGGACGGCTACACCACGCAGCGCAGCTACTCGCTGGCCGCGCCGGCCGACGGCGACATGATCGAGCTGACGGTCGAGAGCGTGCCCGACGGCGAGGTGTCCCCGTACCTGACCGAGGTGATGGAGGTCGGCGACCAGGTCGAGATCCGCGGCCCGGTGGGCGGCTGGTTCGTCTGGCGTACGGAGAGCAAGCCGCCGGTGCTGCTGGTCGGCGGCGGGTCGGGCATCGTGCCGCTGATGGCGATGATCAGGGCGCGCCGGCAGGCGGGCAGCCGCGTGCCGTTCAGGCTGGTGTACTCCCTGCGCGCGCCCGACCGCCGCTACTACGCCGACGAGCTGCGCAGCCCCGACCCCGGCCTCGACGTCTCCTACCTCTACACCCGCTCGGCCCCCGGCGGCGCGTCCCGCCCCGCCCGCCGCATCATGCTGGACGACCTGGCCGAGGGCGGCTGGCCGGCCACGTTCGAGCCCGACTGCTACGTGTGCGGGCCGACGGGGTTCGTGGAGGCGGCGGCCGACCTGCTGCTCGCGCTCGGCCACGCCCCCGAGCGCATCAGAACCGAACGATTCGGTCCCACCGGAGGCTGACATGACGGCGGAACACCTCGACGGCAACGCGCTGGCCGGCCCGCTGGGCGAGATCTTCGCGGTGGACGTGGTCTCCGCGACCGGCCGCTGCGCGAGCTGCGGCCTCACCGGGCCGGTGGCGTCACTGCGCGTGTACGGGCCGGAGCCCGGCCTGGTCGCCCGCTGCCCCGGCTGCGACGAGGTGGTGCTCAGGCTGGTGCGCGGCCCCGGCACCGCCTGGCTCGACCTGCGAGGCAGCGTATCCCTGCGCATGAGCGTGCCTGACTGAGTACACTCTGGCACTGTTCACCGGCCGAGATCTGTACGGCGAGGCTCTTGGCCACGGGCGGCTACCCTCGGCCCCGGTCTAGGGGGAAGTCACGTGAGCAGCGGGCTTGTCGAGGTGCCACCGTCCGGTCACCGCACTCCGCGGCGGCGCCGCCACTGGTTGCGCTGGGTCATCACGATCAGCGTGGTCGTCGTGCTCCTCGTCGTCGGGGTGGCGGTGGGCGTCTTCGCCCGGCTGACCGGCAACGTCAAGCACACCGACCTCACCGCCGACGACCTCGGCGCCACCCGCCCGCCCAAGGTGGCAGGCACCGCGATGAACCTCCTGGTCGTCGGCTCCGACCAGCGCAATGGCAAGAACGCCAAGTACGGCCGGGTCGCCGGCGAGCGCACCGACACGATCATGCTGGTCCACGTGTCGTCGCGGCGGGACAACGCGATGGTGATCAGCTTCCCGCGCGACTCGCTCGTCCAGCTGCCCGCCTGCCGGGCCACCGGCGCCTTCCCCGGCCAGCAGGCCCACCTCGGCATGATCAACGAGTCGTTCAACTCCGGCGGCATCGGCTGCACCTGGAAGACGATCGAGTCGCTCACCGGCATCCACATCGACCACTTCGTGAAGGTCGACTTCACCGGCTTCAAGGGCATCGTCAACGCCGTCGGCGGCGTCGAGGTGTGCCTGCCCGAGCCGGTCGACGACAAGAAGGCGCTGCTGCACCTGCCCGCCGGACGGCAGAGCCTCAACGGCGAGCAGGCGCTCGGCTACGTACGCGCCCGCTACAGCCTCGGCGACGGCTCCGACATCGGGCGCATCCAGCGGCAGCAGATGTTCATCGCCTCGATGGTGAAGAAGGTGCTGAGCGGCGAGACGCTCACCGACCCCGCCAGGCTGCTCGCCATCCTCGACGCTGCCACCCAGGCCGTCACCACCGACCGCGGCCTGACCCTCGGCGTCATGAAGGACCTCGCCACCAGCCTCCAGGGCATCGACGTCGGCAAGATCCGCTTCATCACCACCCCGTGGCACTACTCGCTCACCCAGCCGGGCCGCGTGGAGTGGGTGCAGCCGCAGGCGCGCACGTTGTTCCAGATCGTCGCCAAGGACGAGAGCGTCGAAGGCGTCAAGGGCGGCCAGGAGAAGGTGGCCCGCTCGAAGATCCAGATCGAGCTGCGCAACGGCACCTGGCGTACGGGGCTGGCGACCGAGGTGGCCGCCGCCCTCGAACAGCGCGGCTACCACATCGCCAAGATCGGCGACACCGCCCGCAAGCCGCAGAAGCAGACCACCGTCTTCTACGGGCCCAACGGCGAGACCCGGGTGCCCACCCTGTCCAAGGACGTGCTCAAGAGCCGGCCGAAGGAGCTGGCGGCGGCGCGTACGAGCCGGTTGGTGCTGGTCATCGGCGACGACTGGCAGGGGCTCAAGCCGCTGCGGGCGGGCGACACCGAGGCGCTCAAGGGTTTCGACGCCACACACGACACCTGCGCCACCTGACCGGCGGACGCGGCGTCATGGGGGTCGCCGGAGCTCAAGGCTCCGGCGATCCGCGCAGCGGGCCCCTGGTCAACGCCCGCGTTCGGACTCCTGCTCCGACGGCGTAGGCGGGTAGATCTCCTCGCGTCGCGTGTTGGCGCCCAGCTCCTCGCGCAGCCGGTCGTAGTCGATGTTGTGGTTGGCGTACTTCAGCTGGCGAGCGACCTTCGTCTGCTTCGCCTTGGCTCTTCCTCGGCCCATGGCTACTCCCTAGTCCCCGCTGTCATGCTATCCAACAACATAGCGACTTGAAGAATTATGCAACTGAACTGGATTACTCTGAACCTATGCACGTGGAGGTCTATCAGGCCAAGGCCGACTTCTTCCGAACGCTCGGCCACCCCGCTCGCATCCGAGTGTTGGAGCTACTCCAGGAAGGGCCACTGCCCGTCAGGGACCTGCTGGCCCAGATCGACATCGAGGCCTCGAGCCTCTCCCAGCAGCTCGCCGTCCTGCGCAGGGCCGGCATCGTGAGTGCGATCCGCGAGGGCAGCACCGTGGTCTACACGCTGGCCACGCCCGAGCTCGCCGACCTGCTGGGCGCCGCCCGACGCATCCTCACCGACATGCTGGCCGACCAGGGGGAGCTGCTCGCGGAGCTGCGCGCCGAGGTCACCTAGCAGGTCACCTGGCAGGTCACCTGGCAGGCACCCGCCGCACGTGGTTCGGGTACCACGCGGTGAAGGCGGCGGGCACCACGAACGAGAGCACCTTGACGGCGACCACCGTCGCCGTCGCGTGAAGGGAGACGTGCAGCACCACGGTCAGGGCGATGGCGGCGACGGTGAAGGTCACCGCCCAGGCCGTGGTGAGCACCACGTTGAGCCGGATGAAGCGCGAGTGGGCCGAATGGGCGGAGAACCAGATCGGTTAGGCTCTCGGCCATGGTCTCCGAGTTGTTCGATCCCAAGGCGTGGCAGCCCGTCGAGGGCTTCGACTTCACCGACATCACCTACCACCGGGCCGTCGACCACGGCACCGTGCGCGTCGCGTTCAACCGGCCCGAGGTGCGCAACGCCTTCAGGCCCCAGACCGTGGACGAGCTCTACCGCGCCCTCGACCACGCCCGGCAGACCACCGACGTCGGCTGCGTGCTGCTGACCGGCAACGGCCCCTCGCCCAAGGACGGCGGCTGGGCCTTCTGCTCCGGCGGCGACCAGCGCATCAGGGGCAAGGACGGCTACCAGTACGCCGACGGCACCCCCTCCACCGGCCGCCTGCACATCCTTGAGGTGCAGCGGCTCATCCGGTTCATGCCGAAGGTCGTCATCTGCGTCGTGCCGGGGTGGGCCGCGGGCGGCGGGCACAGCCTGCACGTCGTCGCCGACCTCACGCTCGCCAGCGCCGAGCACGCCCGCTTCAAGCAGACCGACTCCGACGTCGCCAGCTTCGACGGCGGCTACGGCTCGGCGTACCTCGCCCGGCAGGTCGGGCAGAAGTTCGCCCGCGAGATCTTCTTCCTCGGCGAGACCTACAGCGCGGCCGACGCCCACCGCATGGGCATGGTCAACGCCGTGGTGCCGCACGCGGAGCTGGAGGCGACCGCGCTGGAGTGGGCCCGCAAGGTCAACGGCAAGTCGCCGACCGCGCAGCGCATGCTCAAGTACGCCTTCAACGCCGTGGACGACGGGCTGGTGGGGCAGCAGCTGTTCGCGGGCGAGGCGACGCGGCTGGCGTACATGACGGACGAGGCGGCCGAGGGCCGCGACGCGTTCCTGGAGAAGCGCGAGCCCGACTGGTCGCCCTACCCCTGGCACTACTGACCCGGGGCCATGCGCATCACGGTGCCCGCCGCGCTGACCGCCTCGCACCTGCGTCACGCGGACGACGCGGGGCCCGCCTGGGTGGCCGCGCTGCCCGGGCTGGCAGGGCGCTTCCTCGACGAGTGGGAGCTGCGGCCTGACGGCGAGCCCAGCCACGGCATCGTGGCGCTCGTGCTGCCCGTGGTGCGGGCCGACGGGACGCGGGCGGCGCTCAAGCTCCAGCCCGTCACGGAGGAGACCGCCGACGAGGCGCTGGCGCTGCGTACGTGGGCGGGCGACGGCGCCGTACGCCTCCTCGCCGCCGACCCCGGGACCGGCACTCTGCTCCTCGAACGCCTGCACGCCCGCCGCTCCCTGCAGGACGTCCAAGACGTGACCACGGCCCTGGAGACCCTCACCGCCCTCCTGGGCCGCCTCTCCTCCTACCCCGCCCCGGCGTCCGGGTCGCGGCGGCTGGAGGACATCGCGTGGCGCATGCTGGACGAGGTGGACGCGGCCGTCGCCGCGTTGCCCCGCGAGCGGGACCGAGCCTGGTTGCGGCGGTGCGCCGGCGCGGTCGCCGAGCTGACCCCCGAGCTGGCGGGCGGGCATCGTGACCGGCTGCTGCACTGGGACCTGCACTACGCCAACGTGCTGGCCGCCGACCGGGAGCCGTGGCTGGTCATCGACCCGAAGCCGCTGGCCGGCGATCCAGGCTTCGAGCTGCTGCCCGCCCTGTGGAACCGGTGGGACGAGGCGGTGGCGACCGGTGACGTACGCAGGGAGACGCTGCGCCGCTTCGACCTCATGACCGAAGGACTCGGGGCCGACCGGCGGAGGGCGGCCGGCTGGACGCTCGGCCGGGTGCTGCAGAACTGCCTCTGGCTGGTCCGCGAAGGCGATCGCGAACTGGACGACGTCCAGCTCACGATCGCCGAGGCCGTGCACACGCGCTGGTGACCGGCCGAGCGACCAGAGACACTCCATCCACCCTCGAACGCCTGCCGGCCGCCACCCCATGGCGGCGTCAGAGCGTGATGACGACCTTGCCCGCGCCGTGGCGGCCCTCGACGTCGCGATGCGCCGCCGCCGCCTCCTCCAGCCGGTACGCCCGCCGCACCCGCCAGGAGAAGGACCCTTCCGCGTACAGCCGCGCGTACCGCCCGAGCCGCTCGGCCGAGCGCTCCCCCTGCACCAGCCGCACGCCGAGCGCGCCGGCCTTGTCGTGCTCGACCATGGTGACGATGCGCCGCCGGTCGGCGACCAGGTCGAGCGAGACCTCAAGCGCGTGCCCGCCGGCCCCGTCGAGGGCGGCGTCCACCCCGCCGGGCGCGAGCGCGCGGACCCGGTCGGCCAGCCCCTCTCCGTAGGTGACGGGGATCGCCCCCAGCTCACGCAGGTAGTCGTGGTTGGCCTCGCGGGCGGTGCCGATCACGGTGGCTCCGCGCCGCCTGGCGATCTGCACCACCGCCGTGCCCACACCGCCCGCCGCCGCATGCACGAGCAGCGTCTCGCCGGCGGCCAGCCCGAGGTTGTCGAGCGCCATCTCGGCCGTCTGCACCCCGGCGGTGAGGCTCCCCGCCACCTCCCACGGCACTCCGGCCGGCTTGGGCGTCACGTTGGCGGCCGGCACCACGACGTACTCGGCGCAGCAGTTGAGCACGTTGAACCCGAGCACCTCGGCGCCCGCCGAGAACCCGGTCACGTCCGGCCCGACCTGGTCGATCACGCCGGCGAACTCGTTGCCTGGAACGCGCGGGAAGGGGATGTCATCGAGGTAGCCGGGCATCCAGCCCGCCCGGATGGCCGTGTCGAACGGCTGCACGCCCGCGGCCCGCACCCGGACCCGCACCTGGCCGGGCCCCGCCTGGGGAGCGGGCAACTCCATCACCTTCAGCACTTCCGGTCCGCCCGTTTCCGTGAAGGCGGCCGCTCTCATCAGATCGCTCATGCGATCAAGCCTGCTACCTCAACTTGGCTTGAGGTCAACACCATATCGACTCGGGAACTTTTCCCTTTGCTCGCCGCATCGCCGAGGTGTTCGGGGGCGTGAACCGGGCGCGGGCCGTGCTCGACGGCCGCCGCCGCGAGCTGCTCGGCGCGGAGGGCAGGGCCGCGTTCGCCGCCGAGTTCGCGCTGCTCGGGCAGGCCGTCACCGGCGCGCTCGCGATGGCCGACACGCCCGCGCGGTGCGACGAGCAGCTCGGCCGGCTGATGCTGCAGGTCGAGACCCTTGAGTCGCGCTTCGGCGAGTTCGACGACTTCGCGGCGCAGCTCGCCGCCAAGCGCGACGACGTCTACGAGGCGTTCTCCGCCCGCAAGCAGACCCAGCTCGACGAGCTGGCCAGGCGCGCCGACCGCGTCTTCGCCTCCGCCGAACGGGTGCTGGCCGGCGTCACCAGGCGGCTCGGCACGCTGGGGTCGCTCGACGAGGTCAACACCTACTTCGCCACCGACCCGATGGTGTCGCGGGTCCGCTCGGCGGCCGGTGAGCTGCGGGAGCTGGGCGACGCCGTACGGGCGGAGGAGCTCGAAGGCCGGGTGAAGTCGGCGCAGCAGGAGGCGGGACGGGCCCTGCGCGACCGCCTCGACCTGTACGACGACGGCGGCGAGACGCTGCGCCTCGGCCACCACCGCTTCGCGGTCAACACCCAGCCGATCGACCTGACGCTGGTGCCCCACGACGGCTCGATGTTCTTCGCCATCACGGGCACCGACTACCGGGCTCCCGTGCCCGAGTCGTTCGCCGACACCCGGCCGTTCTGGGAGCAGTCGCTGGTCTCGGAGACACCGGAGGTGTACCGCGCGGAGTACCTCGCCGTCTCCCTGCTCGACGGCGTCACGGCCGGAGCGCCGCCGGCCGACCTGGTCAGGCAGGCCGCCGAGTCGCGCTACGACGAGGGGTACGAGCGCGGCGTCCACGACCACGACGCCACGCTCATCCTCGACACGCTCGTCCGGCTGCGCAAGGGGGCCGGACTGCTGCGCCATCCGGCGGAGGTACGGGCGGCGGCGCAGCTCTTCTGGGCCTTCGGGACCGACGACGTTTCACGTAAAACATTGGCCACCCGGGCCGTGTCGCTGGTGCGCGCGCGGGAACTCTTCGGCGCCGCACCCGCCGTGACCGAGCTGGCCGAGGAACTGGGCAGGGCCATCGCCCGCTTCATCGGGGACAACGCCGCTCACCCCGGACAGGCCGGCACCCCCACCCCCTCCGGGCAAGCCGGAGCCTCCGATCAGGAGGGGATCGCGCGGCTCGCCGGCGAGTACCTCGTGGAGGAGCTGGGCGGGACGCCGGCCGGTTTCGTGACCGGGAAGGCGGCGCGCGACCTGCTCGACGGGTTCCGGCACGAGCTCGGCCCGGCCAAGAACCGCGAGTTCGAGGACGACCTCAAAGCACTCCCGCTCCCCGAACGCCTCCAGCTCGCCCGCGCCTGGCTCACCGCCTACCGCCAGGGCCCCGAGCTGCCCGAGGCCGTCGCCGTGCTGCTGTGCGACCTGCCCCGCCACGACTCCAGCGCCGCCACCGCCGAGACCGTACGCGGGCTGCTCGGCACCCACCCCCGCATCCGGGACCGCGCGCTGGAGCTGCGGCTGGACGAGATCCTGCCGCGCATCCGGCGGTTCGCGGCCGAGCGGGTGCCGGCCTTCCGCGCCTACCAGCGGCGCCGGAGCGAGCTGGTCGAGGCCGAGCGCCGCCGCCTGCGTCTCGACGAGTACAAGCCGAAGGTCATGAGCGCCTTCGTCCGCAACCGGCTGCTGGACGAGGTCTATCTGCCGCTCATCGGCGACAACCTGGCCAAGCAGCTCGGGGCGACGGGCGCGGGCAAGCGCACCGACCAGAACGGCCTGCTGCTGCTCATCTCGCCGCCCGGCTACGGCAAGACCACCCTCATGGAGTACGTGGCGAGCCGCCTCGGCCTGGTCTTCGTCAAGGTCAACGGCCCCGCCCTGGGCCACGCGGTGACCTCGCTCGACCCCGCCGACGCGCCCGACGCCACGGCCAGGCAGGAAGTCGAGAAGATCTCGTTCGCGCTGGAGAGCGGCAACAACACCCTGCTCTACCTGGACGACATCCAGCACACCTCGCCCGAGCTGCTGCAGAAGTTCATCTCGCTGTGCGACGCCCAGCGCCGCATCGAGGGCGTCTGGAACGGGCGGACCCGCACCTATGACCTGCGCGGCAAGCGGTTCGCGGTGTGCATGGCGGGCAACCCGTACACCGAGTCGGGGCAGCGCTTCCGCATCCCCGACATGCTCGCCAACCGGGCCGACGTGTGGAACCTGGGCGACGTGCTGGCCGGACGCGAGGAGCTGTTCGCGCTGAGCTACATCGACAACGCCCTCACCTCCAACCCGGTGCTCGCGCCCCTCTCCGGCCGCGACCGCTCCGACGTCGAGCTGCTCGTACGCCTGGCCAAGGGCGACACCGCCGTCCGGCCTGACCAGCTCGCGCATCCGTACACCGAGCCCGAGCTGGAGCGGATCCTGGGCGTGCTCGCCAAGCTGGTGCGCGTCCAGGAGGTGGTGCTGGCCAGCAACCGGGCCTACATCGCCTCGGCCGGGCAGTCGGACGCGGCGCGCACGGAGCCGCCGTACCGGCTGCAGGGGTCGTACCGGAACATGAACAAGCTGGCCGAGCGCATCGTCCCCGCGTTGAACGACGCCGAGCTGGAAGCCCTGATCGACGACCACTACCTGGGCGAGGCCCATACGCTGACCACCGACGCCGAAGCCAACCTCCTCAAACTGGCCGAACTCCGCGACCGGCTGACCCCCGCCCAGGCGGAACGATGGGCCGCGGTGAAGGCCGCCTACCTGAGGGACAAGGCACTGGGCGGCGCCGAGGACGACCCGATGACCCGCGCCGTAGGCGCCCTCGGCCTGCTGGCCGACCGAGTGGGCCAGGTGGGCACCGCCATCAGAGAGTCAGGCCACTGACCCCGCCCGGCTGCTGGTCCGCGGCCGGGCGGGTGGCGGGCCGGCGGGCCGGCCGGCCGTGGGTCAGGCTGGGGCGCCGTTGCGGAGCTCCAGGTGGCGGCCGGTGAAGGTGGCGCGCAGGCGGCGGTCGTGGGTGACGATCACCAGCGCGCCCGCGTAGGAGGCCAGCGCCTCTTCGAGCTGCTCGACGAGGTCGGGCGACAGGTGGTTGGTCGGCTCGTCGAGCAGCAGCAGGTCAACAGGGTCGCTGACCAGGCGGGCCAGCTCGACCCTGCGGCGCTGCCCGTACGACAGCTCGCCCAGGCGCAGCCGCAGGTCCGCGGGCCGGAACAGCCCCAGGGCCAGCAGCGCGTCCGCGTGCTCGTCCAGCGACCCGGGCCGCCCGTGCGCGTAGCCGGCCAGCAGGGTGCGCTCCGGCGGCCCGGCCGCCTCGTCCTGGCGCAGGAGGCCGGCCCGGCCCGTGCGCACGACCGTCCCGGCGTCCGGCCGCAGCTCCCCGGCCAGGACACGCATGAGCGTGCTCTTGCCCGCCCCGTTCGGCCCGGTGACGAGCAGCCGCTCGCCGGCCCGCACGGTGAGGGCGTCCAGCCGCAGCCGCCCCACCACCTCCACCCCATCGAGCGCCACCACCGCAGCGGGTCGGACCGTCCCCGCAGCCGCGGGCGCGACGGTGGTCGAGGGGACGGTGGTGAAGCGCAGGGGGTCGGGGGGTGGGGTCAGCGGGTTGGCGGTGAGGCGCTGCACCCGCTGCTGCGCCTGCCGGACGCGGCCCGCGGCGCCGTGCGTGCGGGAGCGTGCGCGCCACGCGCCGGTGCCCATGCTCGCCAGGGTCAGCTTGCGCGGCACCGCGGCCAGCCGTCCGACGTTGGCGGCGACCAGCGCGGAGTGGCGGGCCAGCTCCTGGCGCCACTCCTCGTACGCCCGCAGCCGCGCCGCCCGCTCGGCGGCCTTGGCGGCGAGGTAGCCGTCGTACCCGTCGCCGTAGCGGCGCACCCGTCCCTCGCCGACCTCCAGGACGGTGGAGGTCACCCGCTCCAGGAACATCCGGTCGTGGGTGATCGCCACGACCGTGCCCCGGTGGGCGCGAAGGCGCTGTTCGAGCCAGGCCACGGCCCGGTCGTCCAGGTCGTTGGTGGGCTCGTCCAGCAGGAGCAGCTCGGGATCGGCGGCCAGCGTGGCGGCCAGCGCCAGCCGGGAGCGCTCGCCCCCGGACAGCGTGGCCACCGGCCGGGACCGGTCGAGCCCCGGCAGCCCGAGCCCGTGCAGCGCGGCGTCCACCCGCGCGTCGGCCTCGTACCCGCCGCGCGCCTCGAACTTTGCGACCAGCCGGGCGTAGGCGTCCATGGCGGAACCGCCGGCGGCCAGCGCGTGCCCGGCCTCGCTGATCCTGGCCTCCAGGTCGCGCAGGTCGGCGAGCGTACGGTCGATCGCGTCGGCCACGGTCGCGTCCGGCGGCAGCTCCAGAGACTGCGGCAGGTATCCGACGCCGCCCGGCGCGACGACGGTCAGGTCGCCGTTGTCCGGCCGTTCGGCGCCCGCCATGAGCTTGAGCAGCGTGGACTTGCCTGCTCCGTTGTCCCCGATGACCCCGATCCGCTCGCCGGGGCTGACGGTGAAGGAGACCCGGTCGAGGACGACCCGGGTGTCGTAACGCTTGGTGATGTCGTGAAAAGTCAGTTGGGCTTGGGCAGCGGTACGCATGAAGCGCGTTCCCCTTTGATCGGCATGGAAGATGACCGATGCGGGGCGGCACGGGCGGAGCTCAGGCTCGACGCGCGTGCGCCCCAGGGGCGAAGATCACAGAGTTCCCATTAGGGGAAGAACCTAGCCCGATACCCGCTTATCGGTCAAGCCTTCAGCGCGGCCAGTGCGCGGGAGACCGTCTCCTCGGCGGCGGGCAGCAGCGGCAGGCGTACGTCCGGCGTCGGGATCAGCCCCTGCGCGTGCAGCACGCCCTTGATGACGGTCGGGTTGGGCTCGGCGAACAGCGCCGCCGACAGCCGGGCCAGCCGCCGCCCGAGGTCGCGGGCGCGCACGACGTCCCCGGCGTGCCAGGCGTCGGCCAGGTCGGCGAAGCTCCTGGTCTCCAGGTGCGCGGAGGCCAGGATGCCGCCCGCCGTGCCCAGCGCCAGCAGCGGCGAGATGACCGCGTCGTCGCCGCCCAGCACCGCGAAGCCATCGGGCACGTCGCCCACCAGGTCGATGGCGTCCTGATCGACGCCGCCCGTCGCGTACTTGACCCCGGCGATCCTCGGATGCGCGGCGAGCCGCCGCAGCGTGGCGGCGCTCACGGCCTGCCCGGTGCGGTAGGGGATGTGGTAGATCACCAGCGGCACCGGCGACTCCTCGGCCAGCGCCTCGAAGTGCGCGACGACGCCGCGCTCGCCAGGGCGCAGGAAATACGGCACGGTGACCAGCGCCGCGCTCACCCCGGCGGGCAGCTCCCGCAGGGCCGCCGCCGTCGTCCGCGTGTCGTTGCCGGTGACCCCCACGGTCAGCGGCGCCTGCCGCTCGGCGCAGACCCGCGCGCACGCCTCGATGACCCGCGCCCGCTCTTCTGGGGTGAGCGCCGCCACCTCGCCGGTGGTGCCCAGCGCGACCAGCCCGGACGCGCCCTCGTCGAGCATGTGCCTGCCGAGCTTCTCGACGGCGTCCACGGCCACCGCGCCGGCGGCGTCGAAGGGAGTGATCAGCGGTACGTGGATTCCTGTCAGCATGCTTCGAGCCTGCCGCGCGCCGACCCGTTAGGTCCAGCACGGATTTCTGACTTCGAGCTTAAGCTGAACTTATGCTCGATCCGCGCAAGCTCCGCCTGCTCCGCGAACTCGCCCGGCGCGGCACCATCGCCGCCGTCGCCGAGGCGGTCACGTTCACCCCGTCCGCCGTCTCACAGCACCTCGGCGCGCTGGAGCGGGAGGCCGGCGTGCCGCTGCTGGAGCGCACCGGCCGTACGGTGGCGCTGACCCCGGCGGGGCGGCTGCTCGTCGAGCACGCCGACGCCGTCCTGGAGCAGCTCGAACGCGCCTCGGCCGCGCTCGCCGCCGTGAAGGGCGGCCCTGCAGGGGCGCTGCGGATCGGCGCGTTCCCGACCGCCGCCCGCGTGCTGCTCCCGCCCGCCCTCGCCGAGCTGGCCGGCGCGCATCCCCGGCTGGAGCCGATGGTCTCGGAGATCGACCCGGCGGACGTCTCCGCCGCGCTGCGGGCCGGTGAGCTGGACGTGGCGCTCGTCCACGAGTACGACTTCGTCCCGCCCGTCACCGACGCGTCCATCGAGACGGAACCGCTGTTCAGCGAGCCGATGTACCTGACTGACCGGCCCTCGATCGCCGCCGCCCGCACCGACGCCTGGATCACCGGCAAGCCCGGCACGCTCTGCCACACGATGGCGATCAGGGCCTGCCAGGCGGCCGGCTTCGAGCCGCGCGTCCGCCACCACATCGACGACTTCGACACCGTCCTGGCCTTCGCCGCCGCAGGCCAGGGCGTCGCCCTCGTCCCCCACCTGGCCGCCACCACCCCGCCGGACGGCGTGACCCTCACCCGCCTGGACCTGAGCCGCCGCACTCTGGCAGCGTTCAGACGCGGCAACAGCGCCCACCCCGCGATCAGGGCAGCGGTGGCCTCCTTCCGCACCGCCACCACAACCCTCCCCCTCTGAGGAGGCGTCAGCGGCCGAGTACGGCGTCCAGGGCCGCTTCGGCGCTCGACTGCTCTCGGTCGTACTCGCCGGCCGTCACCGCCACCACCAACCGGTCGTCCGGGGCGATGAGGAGGCGCTGGCCACCGTTGCCGATGGCCTGGGCCTGGCCGTCGTGGAGGTACCACTGGTAGCCGTAGCGGGTGCCGGCGTCGAGGGCGACCCGGGGGCGCAGGGTCTCCTCGATCCAGGAGCGGGGCACGATGTCGCGGCCGCCGTCGAGCACGAGCTGCCCGATCGCGGCCAGGTCCACCGGACGCAGCCGCAGCCCGGACGCGGCCCTGGTGACGCCGTCGTCGCCCCTGGACCACTCGTAGCGGGTGATGCCGAGCGGGCCGAAGAGCCGGTCGGCGGCGTACTCGTCGAGCGGCCGCCCCGCACCCCTGGTGATGATCTCGCCGATGAGCGCGCTCGCCCCACCGCAGTAGTGCCACCGCTTGCCCGCCGCCTCGACGACGGGCCGCTCCAGCACGTACCGGTGCCGGTCGCGGGCCAGTTCCATGGCGATCTCGCTGTTGGCCGCGCTGGTGTAGGGGGCGTCCTCGTTCCAGTCGAGGCCGAGCGTCATGGTCAGGGCGTGCTCGATCGTCAGGTGCTCGCGCCCGGCGGGCGGGCACTCGGGGAACGAGGCGAGCAGCGACGCCCCCACCTCGGGCACCAGCCCTTCGCGCAGCGCGATGCCGTACACCAGCCCGACCACGCTCTTGGACACCGAGCGCAGGTCGTGCAGGGTGTCGCGGTCGAAGACGACGTGCCCGAGGGGCTCGTCCAGCCGATGGTCGGGGCCCGCGCCGTAGCGTTCGAGCACGACCTGCCCGTCCCGCAGCACGACGAGCCCGTGCAGTCCCGGCGCCCGCCCGGCCTCCAGCACCGCAGCCACCCGCTCGGTCAGCCCCACCCTCATCCCTCCAGAGAACCCGCGGTCGCCGCACGCAGCTCGGCCAGCGCCCGCCGCCACGGGTCGCCGCCGTGGTCACCGCCGTGGTCACCGCCGTGGTCGCCGTCCGGGCCGAGGACGACGCGCACGCCGTCGGCCCGCAGGTCGCGCAGGCTGCGCCGGTACGCGGTGCGCGCCGACAGCGCCTCGTTCACGAACGGCAGCACGACCACGGGGATGCCCAGCCCGGGCGCCTCGGCCAGCACGCCCAGCGCGTACGTGTCGGCGATGCCCTGGGCGAACTTGTTGATCGTGTTGTACGTCGCCGGCGCCACCACGAACGCGTCGGCCCTGGGCGGCTTCGGCTCATGGGGCTTGCGGTAGCGGCTGCGCACGGGCCGGCCGGTCTGCCGTTCGAGTGCGGGGACGTCGATGAAGTCGAGCGCCGACGGCGTCGCCACGACCTGCACCACCCACCCGTCGTCCTGCGCCAGGGTGACGAACCGGCCCACGTCAGCGGCGGCACCGGCGGCGCAGACGACGAGGTAGAGCACGCGCACCACGCCAGCATCCCCTATTTCATCGGGAATGACGAAACGACCGTCAGGTGGCCTTGGTCGCCTCGGCGGCGGAGAGCGGCGCCGCGATGTCCTCCAGCCCCTTGCGTTCGGCCTTGACGCCCAGGAACAACTCCACGAGCCCGCCCGCGATCATCACCAGCCCGCCGATGGTGAACGCCAGCGCCGTGTCCCCCGGCACCCCGCTCTCCACCAGCGTGGCGAACACCAGCGGACCGGCGATGCCACCGGCCGCCGTACCGATGGCGAAGAAGAACGCGATCGCCATCGCCCTGGTCTCCATGGGGAAGATCTCGCTCACCGTCAGATACGCCGAACTCGCCCCCGCCGACGCCACGAACAGCACCACCGACCAGCACGCCGTCAGCGTCACCGCCGTGAGCACCCCCTGGTTGAACAGCCATGCCGTGCCCAGCAGCAGCACCCCTGACCCGATGTACGTGGCCGAGATCATCGGCACCCTGCCCACGGTGTCGAAGAGGTGCCCGAGCAGCAGCGGCCCGAGGAAGTTGCCGACCGCGATGACCGCGAAGTAGTAGCCGGTGTGCGTGTCGATGTTGAAGAAGGTGGACAGGATCTGCGCGTACCCGAAGGTGATGGCGTTGTAGAGGAACGCCTGCCCGATGAAGAGCGACAACCCCAGCACCGTGCGCTTGGGATAGAGCGCGACCATGGTGTGCGCGATCCGGACGAACCCGATCGACTTGCGCTGGTGGATGGTCATCGACTTCTCGGGCTCCGGCAGGTCGTCCCGGCCGATCTGCCGCTCGACGTCGTCCACGAGCTGTTCGGCCTCGCGGTCCCTGCCGTGGATGAACAGCCAGCGCGGGCTCTCGGGGACGTTGCGGCGTACGAGGAGGATGGCCAGGCCCAGCACCACGCCGAGCCCGAACGCGACTCGCCACCCGATGTTGACCGGCAGGTCGTTGAGCAGCGGCACGGTCAGCAGTGCGCCGCCGGCGGCGCCGAGCCAGTAGCTGCCGTTGATGATGATGTCGATGCGCCCGCGGTGCCTGCTCGGGATCAGCTCGTCGATGGCGGAGTTGATGGCCGCGTACTCGCCGCCGATGCCGAACCCCGTCATGAACCTGAACAGGAAGAACCACCACGCGCTGAAGGAGAACGCGGTCAGCAGCGTCGCCACGAGATAGACGACCAGCGTGATGATGAACAGCTTCTTGCGGCCGAACTTGTCGGTCAGCCAGCCGAAGAACAACGCGCCCGAGCAGGCTCCCGCGACGTAGAGCGCGGCCGCCACGCCCGCCACCTGCGCCTGCGTGATGTCGAGTCCGCTGCCCGGCTTGGCCAGCTGCGCCGAGAGGTTACCCACGATGGTGACCTCGAGGCCGTCGAGGATCCAGACGGTGCCGAGGCCGATGACGATCATCCAGTGCCAGCGGGACCATGGGAGCCGATCAAGCCGGGCGGGCACTTTCGTGGTGATGGTGCCGGTTTCAACATCGCTCATAAGGTCCCGTGGCTACCCGGTGAGCGGAATTTCTATCCGGTCGGCTTCCTGGCCTCGATGATCGTGGTGGCGAACCAGGGCCCGCCGTACCAGAACCGCCGGCCGGCGTCGCGCCGCCGCACGTCGATCACGCCGAGGTCGCGCAGCGTCTGCTCGTGGTCGGGGGCGTGCTGGAAGTCGGCGAGCAGCATGAGCCCGCCCGGCCGCAGCACCCGGTACGCCTCGCGCACGGCCTGCGCGCGCCCGTCGGCCGACGGGATGTCATGCAGGGCCAGGCTGGAGAGCACGACGTCGAACGCGTCCGCGCCGAACGGCAGGTCGCGCAGATCGCCGGTGACCAGGTCCACCCGCTCCGCGACGCCTTCCGCCTCGGCGTTGGCCTTGGCCGCGGCCTCGGTGTTGCCGGTCTGGTCCTTGGAGCGCCACAGGTCGATGCCGGTCGCCCGGCCGCCGTCGGCCAGCCGCGCGGCGGCGGCCAGCAGCACCGCGCCCCTGCCGCAGCCGAGGTCGAGCACCCTTTCGTCGCCGCGCAGCCGCCGCAGCTCCTCGTCCCAGACGGCGAACTTGCCGCGCCTGGTCGTGTAGAGGTAGCTGAACGCGCTGGCCAGGGTGTAGAGGCCGCCGAAGGCGAAGGCGACGCCCGCGGCGAGGATGTCGAGGACGAACGAGAGCGCCGCCAGGGCCAGCAGCGCGATCGCTCCGGTGATCAGGCCCACGAGGGGCCAGGGCGCGTCGAACCCGTAGTGGCCGTGTCGCTTCCGCACTTTCACGTTATAACTCAAGTTTCGCTTGTCCGCTATTTGACTCAACCCTTCCCCTTCGTTCCGGAGGCCGGGAGCGCAGCATAACTAGGGTTGCTTGAATGGGCCGTCTATGGGGGTTTGACCAGGCATGACGGGAGTAAATCGACGCTTCGGGCTCGGCGCGAGCCTCGCGCTGACAGTGGCATCGACCCTGCTCTGGGGGGTCGCCCACCTCGCCGTGGAGCGCCGCAGAACGGGGCTGGCGCTGATGGCCGCGTACGTGCTGATGCTGGCCGGGGTGCTGACCGTGTTCACCGCGTACAGCACCAAGCTGCTGTCGCTGGCCGTGCAGCCGTACTGGCTGGCCTGGCTCACCGTCGGGGTGGCGGCGATCGCGCTGGCCTGGACCGGCGTGATCGTCTGGTCGTTCCTCCTTGTACGCCCCGAGCGCTCCGACACCGTCGGCCGCTTCCTGACCACCACGCTGACGGTCGCCCTGTGCGCGCTCATCCTGGCGCCCACCGCGTACGCGACCCGCCTCGCCTACCTCTCCCGCGACGTCGTCAACACCCTGTTCACGCCCAGCAGCACCGCCGCGCCCGTGCTCGCCCAGGACCCGTGGAACGGGGCCGAACGGGTCAACTTCCTGCTGCTCGGCGGCGACGCCGCGCCGGGGCGGCCCGGGGTGCGTACCGACAGCATGACCGTGGCCAGCGTGGACGTCGAGACGGGCGCCACCGTGCTGTTCGGCCTGCCGCGCAACCTGCAGCGGGTGCAGCTGCCCGCGGGACCGGCCAGAGACCGCTTCCCGTACGGCTTCACCGGCGAAGGCCCCGACACGCCGGGCCTGCTGAACGAGATCTACCAGTTCGCGGAGGATCACCCGGAGATGGTGCCCGGCGTGGAGAACGGCAAGCGTGGATCAACCCTCCTCAAGGCCACCATCAGCGACATCCTCGGCATCCCGGTGAGCTATTACGCCATGGTGGACATGAAGGGCTTCGCCGAGATCATCGACGCCATGGGCGGCGTCCAGGTCACGATCAAGAACCCCATCGTGTACGGCAAGTATCGAGAGGGCCTGCTGCCCGCCGGCACCCGCAGGCTCTCCGGCCAGGAGGCGCTCTGGTACGGCCGCTCCCGCACCGACAGCGACGACTACGTGCGCATGGGCCGGCAGAAGTGCCTGCTCAACGCCGTCGCCAAGCAGGCCGACCCGGTGACCGTGCTGAACAGCTTCGAGCGCCTCGCCGCCGCCACCAAGCGCGCCATCTCCACCGACCTGCCCCAGGACCTGCTGCCCGCCGTCGTGGACCTGGCCGGCAAGGTCAAGAGCGCGCGGCTGCGCAGCCTGAGCTTCGTGCCGCCGCTGATCAACACCGCCTACCCCGACCGGTACCTCATCCGCCGCAAGGTCAAGGAGGCCCTCGACCCGCCCACCTCGACCAGGACCGCACCTGCCCACGCCGCCTCCACCACGCCCGCACCCACCCCGGACGACCCCCTGACGCTGGACGCGGTCTGCCACTGAGCAGTCGCAGATAAGCCGCGAACCACCCCAAAGCACCCGCAGCCCGCGCGGCGCCAGGTCGAACACGCCCTCATCCCGCCTGCGCTGTGGCATGATGATGTCCGTCCCCAATGGAAACGGTTTTCATCATCATTCTTTGGAGCATCCCGTGAGAGTGGCCTTCGTCGGAAAGGGCGGCAGCGGCAAGACGACCATGTCGGCCCTGTTCGCCAGGCACGTGGCGGCCCAGGGCGCCCCCGTGGTCGCCATCGACGCCGACATCAACCAGCACCTCGCCCTGGTGCTCGGCCTGGACCGCCGGCCCGAGCCGCTGGGCGCCCACCTCACCGAGATCAAAGACCGGCTGCGCGGCACCAACCCCCGCATCCCGTCCGCCGACGTCATGGTCAAGACCACCCCTCCCGGCCGCGGCTCCACCCTGCTGAGCTTCGACGACCTCGCCACCGACCCCTACGGCCTGACCACCCCCGAGGGCCTGCGCCTGCTCGCCACCGGCCCGTTCAGCGAGGACGACCTCGGCGTGGCCTGCTACCACTCCAAGGTCGGCGCCGTCGAGCTGCTGCTCAACCACCTGATCGACGGCCCTGGCGAATACGTCGTCGTCGACATGACGGCCGGCGCCGACTCGTTCGCCTCCGGCCTGTTCACCCGCTTCGACCTGACCTTCCTGGTGGCCGAGCCGACCCGCCAGGGCGTCGGCGTCTACCGCCAATACCGCGACTACGCGGCCCAGTACGACGTCGCCCTGTCCGTGGTGGGCAACAAGGTGCACGGGGAGTCCGACGTCGCGTTCCTGCGTGAGCACGTGGGTGACGATCTCCTCACCTGGATGGAGCACTCCGCCGCCGTACGCGCGATGGAGCAGGGCCGCCACTTCACCCTCGACGACCTCGAACCGGCCAACGCCGACGCGCTGGCCGTGCTCCGCAAGACCCTCGACGAGCAGGACAAAGACTGGGCCAGGTTCGGCCGCCAGACCGTCGAGTTCCACCTGCGCAACGCCAAGGCGTGGGGCAACGAGCGCACCGGCCTCGACCTGGCGGAGCAGATCGACCCCGGTTTCGTCTACGGCCCGGCCACCACATGACTGTGCCCGTCAAGGCTCTGGAGCGTGCCCGCTCCAGCGATCTAACGTCCGATTTGACCCATCCGAGAGGAGACAGCATGTCGCTGACCGTCCCGAACGATCTGCTCGACCAGGCCAGAGCCGGTGAGGTGGACGACGAGGCGTTCCTCGCCTGCGTCCGCGACTCGCTCCCCTACGCCTGGTCGCTGATCAGCGAGCTGGTCAAGCAGCGCGAGCACAGCGGGGCCGCGTTCGCCGACAACGAGGTGCCGCCGCCGTCGGAGGAGGCGCGCGGCCAGCTCCTGCGCTGCATGGCGAGCGACTCGATGCGCGGCGCGCTCGAGCGCCACTACGGCGTGCGCCTGGCCTTCCAGAACTGCCACCGCGTCGCCGTCTTCGACCCGTCGGCCACGCAGGCGCTCGCCGAGTTCGTCACCCCGCGGGCGCAGATCCTCAACCAGAAACCGGAGCTCGTCGACTGCTGACCCCCCGGTCGGCGAGCCGGGCGCGCGCCCGGCTCGCCGACCATGTCAGTCGCGCAGCAGGGGAAGCACCTCGGCGCCGAAGCGGCGGATGTTCTCCAGGGTCCGCTCGTGCGACCCCATCCCCTCGACCAGCAGGACGAAGTGCTCGATCCCGGTGCGTTCTGCGGTCCGCCGCAGCGTCTCGGCGCAGTGCTTGGCCGACCCCACCGGGTGGATCTTGGTGAGCAGCTCGACATAGTCGTCCACGTCGCGGTGCGGCCGTGGCCGGTCGTCCACCGGCTCGTACCCGTCGAGCCCGGGCCCCAGCCAGGCCGGCATCGCCCGCATGAGGTCGCGGGCCGCCCCGATCGTCGAGTCCGCGATGTACGCCACCCCGGCGGCCACGTGCTCGACCGGCGGCCCGTTGAAGGCGCGATACCGCTCGACCATGGCGGCCTTGTCGTCGTCCCCGATGTGCAGCCCGAGCAGCATGGGCAGCCCGCGCTCGGCCGCCAGCCGCACGGTCGGCTCCGAGGTGCAGGCGACGACCGGCCGCATCCGGGCGGGCGGCATCATCGCGACCTCCCTGAACCGGAAGAGCTCCCCGTCCGCCGCCACACGGTCACCCGACAGGGCGGCGAGCAGCAGGTCGAGCGACTCGGGGAAGCCCCGCTCGTACCGGTCGAGCCCGGTCCCGAACACCTCGAGGTCCACCCACGGCCCGCCCCTGCCGACGCCGAGCGTGAACCGCCCGCCCGACAGGTGGTGCAGCACGGCCGCCTGCTCGGCCAGCGCGACGGGATGCTGCGTGGACAGCACGCTCACGGCCGTGCCCAGCCCGATGCGGCCGGTCCGCCCGGCCGCGACGGCCGCCAGCGTGGTGGGCGACGGGCACACGCCGTACGGCATGAAGTGGTGCTCGGCGATCCACGCGTCGTCGAACCCCGCCTGCTCGGCCGCGACGATCCACTCGACGGCATCGGCCAGCACCCGCCCGGCCTCCTGCCCGGGAAAGAGCCCCGCGACGACAAAGATCCCGATCCGCATGCACGAAATAGTGACCGATGACCGCCGCGAAGGCGGGCAGACATGCGGAGCGCGCCGATACCCGTCAGGAGAACAGACTGGCCTGGCCTTCTCCGACGAGTGGGTCGCGGTGATGCTTCAAGTGCCGCCACTGGGGCAGCTCGTCAAGGTATGACCAGGAGAGCCGGTGGTGCGCGGTGGGCCCGAGCCGTGCCAGCGCCTCCTGATGCGCGGGCGAGGGGTAGCCCGCGTTCTCCGCGAAGCCGTACTCGTCGCAGCCGATCGTCGCCATGTAGGCGTCGCGCCGGACCTTGGCGAGGACGGAGGCGGCGGCGACCGAGATGCTGGCCGCGTCCCCCTTGACCTCAAGGCGCACCGGCCACGGCGCTCCGATGTAGTCGTGCTTGCCGTCGAGGATCACCGCGTCCGGGCGTACCGGCAGGGCCTCCAGGGCCCGGCGGGCGGCCCGCCGCAGCGCCTCGGTCATGCCGAGCGTGTCGATCTCGCGATGACTCGCCTCGCCATAGCCGACGCCGGCGGCCCACCCGGCCAGCTCGGCGGCCAGCGGCCCGCGCTTGACCTCGGAGACCTGCTTGGAGTCCGTGAGCCCGGCGGGCGGTTCCGACAGGTCGGTGACGACCGCGCAGACCAGGACGGGCCCGGCCCAGGCGCCGCGGCCCACCTCGTCGACGCCGGCGACCGTGCGTGTGCTGGGCTGGGCGAGCAGGAGCCGCTCGATGTCGTACGTAGGCGCCATGAGCGCAGACGTTATCGCGATCGCGCGTCACTCTCCGAAGGATCGGCCGACCACGTCGCCGGCGGATCGTACGGGGAGGTCGAGCCCGTCGAGCGACGGCCGGCCCATCTGGGAGCGCTCGGCCGCGCGTACCGGATCGAGGTCGGCGGCGATGTAGCGGGCGGCCACGTGGATGGCCCGCAGCGTCACCGACACCGAAGGCCGGTGCACGCTGGAGCCGCGCGCGACGGCGTGCACGTCGCGCCCCACCGGGTTGCCGGGGAACTGCCGCACGGCCAGCCCCCGGACGCCGGCGGCCAGCGCGAGCGCGGGCACGGCGGCGATGCCGATGCCCTTGGCGACGAGCGACAGGATGGTCCCGAGCCCCTCGAACTCCCAGGGGCTCGGCCGGGTGCCGCCGACGTCGACGAGCAGCCGGTCCACGGCCAGCCGTGAGGGCTCGCCGTCGGGGGTGGCCATCCAGGGCTCGTCGCGCAGCTCGCGCAGGTCGACCGGCACGTCGGGGTCGGCGAGGCGGTGCTTGCGCGGTACGACGAGCACGAGGGGGTCGTGCAGCAGGGGGAAGACGCGCACGCTGTCGCTGTCGCGGACGCGGCCGTACCAGTCGTCCACGAGCGCGATGTCCACCTCGCCCGACTGCACCTCGCGCAGGCCGCGCCCCGACCTGCTCTGCCCGAGCCGCAGTGTCAGCTCGGTGTGGCGGCGCAGGGAGCGGGCGAGGGCGGGCGCGAAGGCGACCGCGGCGGTGGGGAAGGCGGTGACGACGACCCGGCCGGCCGGCTTGCCGGCGTGGGCGGACAGGTCGGACTCGGCCTCCTCGACCATCGACAGGATGCGCTCGGCGTGCATGACGAGCCGGCGTCCCGCGTCGGTCAGCTCGGCGCTGCGCGCCGTCCTGTCGATGAGCGCCGTGCCCGTCTCGCGTTCGAGCGCGACGAGCTGTTGGGAGACGGCCGAAGGACTGTAGCCCAGCGACTCGGCCGCCGCCGCGATACTTCCCTTCCTTGCGAACTCGCAGATCAGGACCAAACGCCGCAATTCGAGCATCAGACTTCCTTATGCCTACCCACAAAAAGCCTCGCTTGTGCTGATGCCTTCATCCAATCACCCTGGGAACGTGACAAACATGACCGTAACCCTTTCCGCCACATTGGCGGCCAACGAGGACATCGAGCGAAGACGGCGCGCCGGGGAACGCGTGCTCCACCTCGCCTTCGGCGAGGCCGGGCTGCCCGTCCACCCGGCGCTGCGCGACAGGCTGGCCGCCGCATCCGATTGCAACGGCTACGGGCCGGTCGCCGGGGCGGCCGAGCTGCGCGCCGCGGCGGCGGGCTACTGGACGAGACGGGGGCTCATCACCGATCCCGACCTGGTCGTCTGCGGCCCGGGCAGCAAGTCCCTGCTCTACGGCCTGCTCCTGGCGATCGGCGGCGACGTCGTCCTGCCGGTGCCCAGCTGGGTCAGCTACGCCGCGCAGGCCGATCTGGTGGGTTCGCGTCCCATCCTGGTGCCCGCACCGCCAGGAGAGGGCGGCGTGCCCGACCCGGACGCGGTGGCGGCCGAGGTGCGCAGGGCCAGGTCGCTCGGCAGGACCGTGAGCACGGTCGTGGTGACCCTGCCCGACAACCCGACGGGCCGGCTGGCCACACCCGAGACGGTGGCCCGCCTGGCCCAGGTCGCCCGCGAGCTGGACCTGACGATCATCTCGGACGAGATCTACCGCGATCTCGTGCACGAGCCGGGTCTGACGTACACCTCGCCGGCCGAGCTCGCGCCCGAGCGCACGATCATCACGACGGGGCTGAGCAAGAGCCTCGCGCTCGGCGGCTGGCGGATCGGCGTGGCCAGGCTGCCGGACAACGGCGACCTGCGCAGGAGCCTGCTCGCGGTGGCCAGCGAGATCTGGTCGGCGCCGGCGGCGCCCGTGCAGGAGGCCGCGACGTACGCCTTCGGCGACCCGCCCGAGCTGACCGAGCGCATCACCCGCAGCCGCCGCCTGCACGGCAGGGTGGCCAGGGCCGTGCACGAGCGCTTCGCGGAGATCGGCGCCGACGTGCCCGTCCCGCAGGGCGGCTTCTACCTCTATCCCGACCTCGGCCACCTCAGGCTCGGCGGCTCCGCCGAGATCACCAAGATCCTGCTTGAGGAGCACGGCCTCGGCGTCCTGCCCGGTCACGCCTTCGGCGACGACCCCTCGGCCGCCCGGGTCCGCGTCGCGGTGAGCCTGCTCTACGGCGACTCCGCCGAGCAGCGGCAGGCCGCTCTCGACAGTCCCGACCCGCTGCGGCTGCCGTGGATCGCCGACAACCTCGACTTCCTGACGACGGGTCTCAAAGAGCTGGCCCTGGTCCGTCACGGGGCAGTGAGCAGGCCGCATCCGGCCCTCGTCCCCGCCCCATGTCACGGTTAGGCGAATCTTTCCCCAAGAGCGGGTTTACCATCCCCCAAAAGGGGCCTCTGACCTGCGGAAATGCCGCCACCGTCACGCCGGTGGAAAGTTGTCCCATTACGCCTGGTCACAAGGGTGCCCGGCAGCCTCCATCATGTGCTCATGCCCGCTCTTGTCACCTTGTCCGGGCGCTTCGTGCGCCTGGAACCTCTCAGCCTCGCGGCGGTCGATGACCTGATCGCCGCGGCGAGTGAAGACCGCACCATTTATGCCTTCACTCGCGTCCCGCAAGGCCGGGACGAGGTGGTCTCCTACGTGGAGGCCGCCATGGCTGAGCAGGCGGAGGGCCGCTCGTTGCCCTTCGCCATCCGGTGGCTGAACACCGACCGCGTGGTCGGTGCCACCCGTCTCATGCACCTGGAGTACTGGCAGGGCCCCATGCCCTGGCCGCCGGGTACACGAGGTGCGGTGGGCGACATCCCGTCCGTGGCCGACATCGGTTACACCTGGCTGGGCGCGAGCGCCCAGGGCACCGGGGTCAACCGGGAGAGCAAATACCTCCTGCTCTCGCACGCCTTCGAGGACTGGAACGTCCACCGCATCACGCTGAAGGCCGACGTACGCAACAGCAGATCCCGGGCCGCCATCGAGGCACTCGGCGCACACTTCGACGGGGTGCGGCGAGCGGACAGCCGAGGCGCCGACGACACGGTCCGAGATACCGCGTTCTACTCGATCCTGAACTCTGAATGGCCGGCCGTCCGCGACCGGCTGCGCATGAGGCTCGGCCTGGTCGAGGCAGCCTGAAACCCGTCCATCCAAGGCCCCATCCGGAAATCCGGGTGGGGCCGGTATTTTTCCGGCCCTGCCCGCACTCCCTAGAGACACACGCCCCCGCGATGCGTGTCCTGCTTGCCGGTTCTCATCATCCAGGGGCGGATTCAACACCGGATTGACGACGGATCAACGGGAAAATGAATGGATCTGTCGGGATCTAGGTGGCAAAGGTCGTTGGACTTATCATTTGGGAACAAATTATCTCGCTGGCTGGGAGACGAACGGCATGGCTGGTCAGAGCGGCGAAGGCGGGCTACGGTTCGCCGTGCTCGGTCCTGTCCGCGCCTGGCATGACGGCCAGGAGCTCGACCTGGGCACCCCGCTGCAGCGTTCCATCCTCGGCATGCTGCTGCTGCGCGAGGGCCACGCGGTCACCCCCAACGAGATGATCGACGCCGTCTGGGGCGAGGAGGCGCCGCCGCGCGCGCTCGGGGCCCTGCGCACGTACGTCTCGCGCCTGCGTACGGTGCTCGAACCGGGCAGGCCCGCCCGCTCCCGCCCCGAGCTGCTCACCTCGATCGGCCGCGGCTACGCGCTGCGCCTGCCGGACGACGCGCTCGACCTGACCCGCTTCGAGCGCGGCGTCGCCCAGGCCGAGGCCGCGCGCAAGGCGGGCAGGCTCGCCGAGGCGGCCCGCGAGCTGCACGCCGCGCTGGCCCTGTTCGAGGGCGAGCCGCTGGCCGGCACCGTCGGCCCGTACGCCGAGCACCAGCGCGACCGCCTGATCGAGCGGCGCATCAGCGTCATCGAGACCCTCATGGACGTCGACCTGGAGCTGGGCGAGCACGCCAAGGTCGTCTCCGAGCTGATCGCGCTGACCGCCGAGCACCCGCTGCGCGAGCGCCTGCGCGCCCAGCTCATGCTCGCCTACTACCGCTGCGGCCGGCAGGGCGACGCGCTCAACGTCTTCACCGAGACCCGCGAGGCGCTCATCGACGAGCTGGGCATCGAGCCAGGGCCCGAGCTGACGGCGCTGCACCAGCGCATACTCGCCGCCGACCCCGCGCTCGCCGCCCCGCACCGGGGCGAGGAGAACGAGGAGGAGGAGCCGCCGGCCGCCGGCGACGAGCAGCCCGCCGCGCTTGAGCTGCCGAGACCCGCCCAGCTGCCCGCCGCCGTCAGCGACTTCACCGGCCGCAAGGAGGTCGCGGTACGCCTGCGCACGATGCTCTCGGCCCAGCCGTCGGCCGAGGGCGTGCCGGTGGCGGCCATCTCCGGCATCGGCGGGGTCGGCAAGACGACGCTGGCCGTCCACGTGGCCCACCTGCTCGCCGAAGTCTTCCCCGACGGCCAGCTCTACGCCGACCTGCGCGGCTACAGCGAGGAGCCGACCGCGCCCGAGTCCGCGCTCGGCGGGTTCCTGCGCGCGCTCGGCATCCCGCCCGACGTCATCCCCGACGGCCTCGCGGAACGCTCCGCGCTCTTCCGCTCGATCCTGGCCGAGCGCCGCATCCTGGTGCTGCTCGACAACGCCCGCGACGCCGGCCAGGTCAGCCCGCTGCTGCCGGGCTCGCCGGGCTGCGCCGCGATCGTCACCAGCCGGGGCAAGCTCGCCGACCTGCCCGCCGCCCGGCTCATCGACCTCGACGTCATGGAGCCGGACGAGGCGCTGCAGCTGTTCGCCGCGGTGGCGGGTGCCGAGCGCGTCTCCGCGGAGCACGGCGCCGCCATGGACGTGGTCGCGGCCTGCGGTTTCCTGCCGCTCGCGGTCCGCATCGTGGCCGCCCGCCTGGCCGCCCGCCCCTCCTGGACGATCGCCTCCCTGGTGCCCAGGCTGGCCGACGAGCAGCGCCGCCTCGACGAGCTGCGGGTGGGCAACCTGGCGGTGGAGGCCACGTTCGCGCTCGGGTACGGGCAGCTCACTCCCCTTCAGGCCCGCGCCTTCCGCCTGCTGTCGCTGTCGAACGGCCCCGACATCTCGGCGGGCGCCGCGGCGGCCGTGCTCGCCGCCGACGCGTTCGAGACGGAGGAGGTGCTGGAGTCGCTCGTGGACGCGAGCCTGCTCGAAGCGCCCGCGCCCGGCCGCTACCGCTTCCACGACCTGCTCAAGCTCTTCGCCCGCCGGGCGCTCGACCGGACAGAACGCCCGCAGGCCCGCACCATGGCGCTGCGCCGCCTGCTCGGCTTCTACCTGGCCTCCGCGCAGTCGGCGCACGCGCTGGCGTACGAGGGCAGCATGATCTCGGCGAACCTGGTCGTGGTCGGCGCCGGGCGCACGTTCAGCACCGTGGACGAGGCCGTCGCCTGGCTCATCGCCGAGGGCGACTCGTTGTTCGCCACGATCAGCCAGGCCGCGTCCTGCGCCCGCACGCCCGAGCACCTGCTGCCCGCCGCCGACCTGCTGGTGGCCATGGAGCCGCTGCTGGAGTCGGGCACCCACACGCGCGAGTTCGACCAGAGCACCCGCGCCGTGCTGGCCGCCGCGCGGAAGAACGGCGACCAGGGCAGCGAGCTGCGCTCCCGGTACGTGCTCGGCCGGGTGCTGTTCGCCGCCAACCGGCTCAAGGAGGCCGAGGAGCACTTCAGGATCGTCCACGAGCTGTCGGTCGCCCGCAGGGAGAAGGTCGTCACCGGCGAGGTGCTCAACGCCCTGGCCGTCGTGGTCGGCAGGCAGCGCCGCCACACCGAGGCGCTCGGCCTGTTCGACGAGGCGATGCGCTTCTACCGCGACAACGACGTACCGGCCGGCGAGGCGCTCGTGCTCAGCTACTCCGCCCGCGACCACCTCGGCCTCGGCCGCCCCGACGACGCGATCGCCGCCGCCGAGAAGGGGCTCGCCATCTTCACCGAGATGGGCTCGGGGGCCGGCACCGCCCGCGCCCGCTACCACCTCGGCATCGTCCTGTCGCGGGTCGGCCGGCTCACCGAGGCCGTCCACCACCACGCCGAGTGCCTGGCCTTCTTCCGTGCCAGCAAGCAGCGGGTGTGGGAGCAGCGGGTGTGCTCCCGGCTGGCCGAGACGTTCATCGCCGCCGAGCGGTACCCGGACGCCGTCCGCCACGCCGAGGAGGCCCTGGTGGTCTCCCGCGACATCGGCCACCCGTACGGCGAGGCCCTGTCGCTCACCGTGCTCGGCAAGGCGCTGCGCGGGCTCGGCAGCACGACGCGCAGCCGCGACTGCCTACGCCGGGCTTTCGAGATCTTCACCAGGCTCGGCGCTCCCGAGGCCGGCGATCTGAAGGTCCTGCTCGACAGCATCCCCGCCGACGAGCCCGGCAGCAGGAGCGGTGCCGATTGCGTCGTCGAGTCCTGAGTACAGCTCGTCGTCCAGACGTGTCATCCACACATGGTTGATCAAGGCTGTCCTTAGGGTGTCACGAAGAGCTCGTGATCGATGGAGTTCAGCCCGGCCGGCCATCTTCGGCCGCCACACGTCGCTAGGGGGCCCGGTTATCCGGATGCTCCGTATGACGGCCTGCCGCCTCACACAAGACGACCGGCCGGACCTGACACGGCCCTCGAACCCCCCAGGTCCGTGTCCTGTCCCAGAGACTCCACCCCCGGTGTCAACGTCCGATCAACAGCGAATCAAAGCAGGAAGTAGCCCTCGGCGATGAGCGGGCGCAGCGCGTCGGCGTCGGTGACCTCACCGTTTCCGACCAGCTCGGCGATGACGTTGAGCAGCGGGCCGAGCGCCAGCTGGCCGTCGCAGACGCCGGCCAGCGCGGCCTCCACCGTGCCGACCTCCCTGCTGCGGCGCAGGCCCTGCGTCTGGCGCAGCACGATGCGCATCGGGTCCTCGGCGCCCGGCAGGCCGATGCGCTCGTCGAGCAGGCCGTCGGCGGTCCGCAGCAGTGCCGACTCCAGGCCCTGCGCCCGGTGCGCCGCCGCGATGGCGTCGACCACGCCGTCGACGTAGTCGCCGACCGGGAGCGCGACCTGGTGGGCCAGGTGCTCGACGCGGACGACGGGGTCGAGCGTGCCGGAGTTGCGCATCGTGATCCAGCCGAACCCGACGCCCTCGACCCTGCGCTCCTCGAACCAGGCCAGCCACCGGTCGTAGTGCTCGGCGTAGGCGGCGCTGCCCTGCTCGGCGGCGTCGCGCAGCCACAGCTCGACGTATTCGGCCGGGTCTTGGACGTCGCGCTGCACCACCCAGGCGTCGCACCCGGTCTCGCGCAGCCAGCCGCCCACCCGGTCGTGCCAGTCCTCGCCCTCGACGTGCAGCCAGTTGGCCAGGAAGTGGGCCTGCCCGCCGGGGTTGAGGCAGGCGGGAGTGCGCCGGACGAGCTCGCGGCAGAAGTCGTCACCGGACGCCCCCGACTCCCGGTAGGTCAGCCGCCCCTCCCGCTCGGGCGCGATCACGAACGGCGGGTTGCTCACCACCAGGTCGAACCGCTCACCCTCGACCGGCTCGTACATCGACCCCACCCGCCCATCGACCCCGGAAACCCCCGACAACTCCCAGCTCAGCCGGGCCAGCTCCAGCGCGCGCGGGTTGACGTCGGTGGCGGTGACGCGCTCTGCCCGCCCGGCGAGGTGCAGCACCTGCACGCCGCAGCCGGTGCCGAGGTCGAGCGCGCTGCCGACCGGGCGGCGGGTGACGAGCTGGGCCAGGTTGGCCGAAGCGCCTCCTGCCCCCACCACGTGGTCGGGCCGCAGCGCGGGGTCGCCTGGACGTACTTTCCTGTCGGAGACGACGTAGCCGCCGGTCTCCCACGGCTGCAGGTGCACGGTCGCGGTGATCTGGTCGCCGTCGGCCGCGACCAGCCCCGACTCCAGCACCTCGGGCGCGACGGCCTTGGCCGGCACGGGCACGCCCAGCCACCACAGCCTGATCAGCGTGCCCAGCGGGTCTCCGCCGGCGGTGGCGCGCAGGGCCGGTGTCAGCTCCTCGCGCGCGAGGGCCGAGGCGGCCGTGGCACCCAGGCGCTCGCGGACGCCGTCGATCGTGTAGCCGGTGTCGAGGAGGTGATGGCGCAGTCGTTCCACCTGACCATCCTTTCACCGCGGACATGCCCGCTTGATCCGGCACCGACAGTGTTCATACTGTTACTTAAACTCCCAACCGTTCTGCAAGCGGCGGACAAGGGATGCGCGATATCTCTGGAGATGCACGTCACGTCACCACCCCCCAGGAGCAGGACCATGCTCATCCCCTGCTTGGCTTGTGACTCCAAGTTTCGGCCCGACGAGTACTTCGAAGCCTGCTCCGACTACAACCGCGGCATGGACCTCGTCTCGTGGACCTGCCCGTGCTGCGGCAACCGCGACGACCTGCGGGTGCTGCCGGGCGAGCTGGGCTTCGGCTATCCGAGCCGCGGCAGGTTCGACGTGCTCGACCGCGTACGCGTGCCGGGGCTGCGCAGGCAGCGCGGCGAACTGCGGCTGGACATCTCGCTCGACCGGTCGATCTGGCACGTTCCAACCAGGCTGCGGCAGCGCGTCTAGGCGGGCACCTGGTCCTCGCCGCGCAACAGCCGCGCGATGTCCTCCACCAGTGTCTCGGCCAGCTCTGACCAGCGCGAACGTACGGTCAGGCGGGCTGGCGCAGGCTCTGCCAGGCGGCCTCGCCCAGCGCCTTGATCTCGTCCTCGGTCGGCGTGTGCGCGCCCGCGAACCACAGCCGGCACATCTCCTGGGCGGGCCCCAGCCACAGCACGTAGCACATGGTGGGGTGCACGGGCTGCAGCAGGCCGTTCTTCATGTGCGGCCGCCACCAGTCGGAGACCTGCTTGAAGAACCCGCGCCGCGCCTCGGCCACCTCGGCGCCGCCCGGCTCGTGCTTGCGCGGCGGGCGCTCGCTGATCAGCAGCCTGGCCCGCTCGGGGTGCTCGCCGGCCCAGCGCATGTGGAAGGCCACGATGGCCTCGATGCCGGCCCTGGCGTCGTCATGACGGACCAGCTCGGCGAGGAACGCCGCCTGGTAGGCCTCGAGGATCTCGCCGTACAGCACGCCGAAGACGTGCTCTTTGCTGGCGAAGTGGTGGTAGAAACTGCCGACGCTGACGCCGCTTTCCTCACGGAGGCTGGCCAGGGTGGTGGCCGAGACGCCGTCCTGGCTGAAACGGCGGAGGGCGCCCTCGATGATCCTGGTGCGGCCGTCGCGTCCGTTCTTGACACTCTTCACACTGTCAATGGTGTGGCACCAGAACCTTGTTCCGCAAATAGGCCAGCTGATCGATCATAGCGGTCACTTCGACCGTACCGGATTCGACCCGCATTCTCGCGTCCGGCCAGAGGCGGCGGACGAGCCTCAGCACGCGGCGGTTCTCGCCCATGACGTCCATGCCCACGGTACGCGCGCCGCGCAGCGCGGCGCCGAACAGCAGCGCGTCGACCAGCCGCGGCCCGAGCCCCTGACCCTGCCAGGCGTCGGCGACCACGACCGCGATCTCCACGTCGGCGCACCCGCCGCCCTGGAAGCTCATGGCGTGGGCGACGATCTCGCCGTCGCCGTCGGTCGCGACGAGCGCCTCACGCTGCTCGTCCACGGCCAGCAGCGTACGCACGAGCGCGGCGGACGTCGCGGAGACCCCGGTGAAGAAGCGCAGCGTCTGCGTGTGCAGCGACAGCCCGGCGAGGAAACGCCGCATCCGCTCCTCGTCGTCAGGGGTCACCGTCCGCACCTGAGTTCGTTGCATGGACTCAGCCTGCCCGGGAAACCTGAGTCTGTCAATCGAACTCAGGTATAATGCAAAAATGAACATGCCTTATCGCATGGATTTCCCAGTGGACAATTGCTCGATCGAGCGCACCCTGGAGATCGTCGGGGAGAAATGGACCTTCCTGGTGCTGCGCGAGGCGTTCAGCGGCGTACGCAGGTTCGCCGACATGCAGGCCGGCACCGGCGCCCCCCGCCAGGTGCTCAGCGCCCGCCTGTCCCGGCTGGTCGACGAGGGCCTGCTGCGCAAGGTGCCCTACCGCGAGCCTGGCCAGCGGCAGCGTGACGAATACCGCCTCACCGACAAGGGCCGCGACCTCTATCCCCTGCTGGTCGCCCTCATGCACTGGGGCGACAAATACCTCGCAGGCGACGAAGGCCCTCCGGTGCTGCTCACCCACCGCGACTGCGGCGCCCCCATCGAGCTGCGCTTCCGCTGCGCCGACGGCCACGAGGTCGCCGGGCCGCGCGAGGTCACCCCCGTCCCCGGCGAGGGCGCCCACCTCACCCGTGCCTGAGTTCGGCACCACCGGTGCCGGTGCCTAGTCTTGAAGGCGTGTACCGGTTCCTGCTGACGCCTCGATGGCTCGTGCTCCACGTCGTGGTGCTGCTGGTCATCCCCGCTTTCGTGCTGCTCGGGCGGTGGCAGTTCGGCCGGTTCGAAGAGCGCTCGGCCAACAGCGAGCGGGTGACCGCCAACATCGAGGCGCCGCCCGTGCCGCTCGACCGGCTCGCCGCGCCGGGACGACCGGTCAAGGAGGACGACCGGTTCAGAAAGGTGACGGTGGCGGGCACGTACGACACCGCCCACGCCCTCGTCGTACGCCGCCGCCCCCAGGAGGGCCGCAACGGCTACTACGTGCTGACCCCGCTCGTCACCGGCCCGGGCACCGGTGTGCTCGTGAACCGGGGCTGGGTGCCCGCGGGCGCCACCGCCGACACCCCGCCCGACGTGCCCGCCCCGCCCACCGGGCAGGTGACGGTGACCGGCCGGCTGCGGCCCAGCGAGACGGAGGAGAACAGCGGCGTGCGCGACCGTGCCGGGCTGCCGCCCGGCCAGGTGCTGCTCATCAACGCCGGCGCCATCGGCAAGGGGCTGCCGTACACGCTGGTGGACGGCTACGTCGAGCTGACCGAGCAGCAGCCCGCGGCCGCCACCGCGCCGGCGCCCGTGCCCGCGCCCGACGTCGGCTCTGGAGGCGGGCTCAACCTGGCCTACGGCGTGCAGTGGTGGTTGTTCATCGGCATCGCGATCGGCGGCTGGCTGCTGCTCATCCGGCGCGAGGCGGCCGAGCGCCGGGCGTCATCGGCATCGGCCTCCGAGGAGGAGGCGACCTCGGAGGAGAAGAGCGCCGCCAATTAGGGTGTGGAGGGTGATCCGCCACATTGAGTTCACCAACCTATGCAACTTCCGCGACGTAGGTGGATATGCCGCCCAAGGCGGGCGTACCGTCCGCTGGCAGCGGCTCTACCGCGCCGACTCCCTGGGCTGGCTGGCCGGCGACGACCTCGCCGTCTACCGGGCGCTGGGCGTGCGCAGCGTCATCGATCTGCGCCACCCCTTCGAGGTCGAGAAGGCCGGGCGCGTGCCGGAAAGCGACTGCCCGCACTACCAGAACCTGCCCATCGAGGGCCGGCGCTGGGAGCTCGCTCCGTACAACGAGGAGGTGAGCATCGCCCGCTACCTCGCCGACCGCTACCTGGAGATCACCGACGACGGCGTCGCCAACCTCAGGACCGCCCTGGAGACCGTCGCGGCGGCGGACAACGCGCCCGTGGTCGTGCACTGCGCGGCGGGAAAGGACCGTACGGGCGTGCTCACCGCGCTCGTGCTGTCGCTGGTGGGCGTGGACGAGGACGACATCGTGGCGGACTACGCGCTCACCGGCCTCGCCACCGAGCGCTTCATCGCCGACTGGCGCAGACGCCACCCTGACACGCCGCTCTGGCCGGGGTTCGGGCTGGCCCCCGCCGAGACCATGCGGCTCTTCCTCACCGACCTCACGGCTCGTCACGGCAGCATCGAGAGGTATGTCACTCAGGTGCTCCACCTTTCCCCCGACGCGGTCGCGGAACTCCGCGCACATTTGCTGACTGAGACGAACGGCGCTGGGTAGTGGAGCGCAGGGCCTGCTTGCTGAGCGAGCCGGGCCCGTTCATCCCGGGATCGCCAGCCATCCCCCTCCCGGCGGTCCCGGGTCAACATCCTCGCGCAGAGACCCAACGGATACGTCGCAGCTTGTTCGACGTTATGCCGCCGTCGTACGGTTACGTGCGTGACTACGCCGCTGCTCCCCGATCCTGACCCCAGGCGGCGCGACTATGTGATCATTTCCGCCGACGATCACCTGATCGAGCCGCCCGACCTGTTCGAAGGGCGCCTGCCGGAGAAATACGCCGAGGTCGCGCCCAAGGTCGTGGAGACGGAGGCCGGTCACCAGGTCTGGCGCTACGGCGGCGCGACCTATCCGTGCGCCGGCATCGACGTCGGCGCGGGCCTGCCACGCGAGCAGCGGACGCTCGATCCCGTCAGGTTCGAGAACATGCGTCCGGGCTGCCACGACATCGAGGCCCGCATCCAGGACATGGACGTCGCCGGCATCTGGGCCGCGCTCTGCTTCCCCGGCATGCTGGCCGGGCAGGCCGGCATGCCGTTCGCGAGGACCCGCGACCAGGAGCTCGGCCTCGCCCTCGTGCGGGCGTGGAACGACTGGCACATCGACGTCTGGGCCGGCACCTACCCCGAGCGCATCATCGGCCTGCAACTGCCCTGGCTGCCCGACCCCGACGTGGCGGCCAAGGAGATCAGGGCCAACGCGGCCAGGGGCTTCAAGGCGGTCGTCTTCCCCGAGTTCCCGACCAGGCTGAGGCTGCCGTCGATCCACTCGGGCCACTGGGACCCGTTCTTCGCCGCGTGCGAGGAGACCGGCACCGTCGTCTGCCTGCACGCCGGCGACTCCTCCTGGTCACCCGTGCCGTCGCCGGACACGCCCATCGAGGCCATCACCACGCTCATGCCGACGAGCGCCATGTTCGCCTGCGCCGACTGGCTCTGGTCAGGGCTGCCGCTGCGCTTCCCCGCGCTGCGCATCCTCATCGTCGAGGGCGGCGTGGGCTGGCTGCCGATGCTGGCCGAGCGCGCCGACTACGCCCTCGACCACCCGGTGGCCGGCGAGGCGTCGTGGGAGGGCGGGCTCAAGCCCAGCGAGGTGCTGCGCCGCAACTTCTTCTTCGGCACCCTCGACGACCACGCGCTGTCGGGCGTGCGGCTCGCGGTCGGCCTCGACCACGTGCTGCAGGAGAGCGGTTATCCCCACTCCGACTCGACCTGGCCCGACACGCAGAAGTCGGTGGCCCGCAACCTCGGAACGCTCCCACCGGCCGACATCGCCAGGGTCGCCTACGGCAACGCCGCCCGCCTGTTCGGCCACCCGCTGCCGTCGCGGGCCTGGTTGCGGATGGAGGAGATCTAGACCTCGTCGAGCCGGCCCTGGATGACCTCGCGTTCCTGCTGGACGTACCGGCCGCTCTCGCCGAGCAGCGAGGCCATCAGCCACAGGAACACGCCGAAGTCGTCGGCCACCCCGATCAGCATGAGGAAGTCGGGGATGACGTCGATCGGCGAGATCAGGTAGACCACGCCCAGCCCCATCAGGGCCAGCTTGCCCTTGCCCATGCCCGCGTACTGGCCGCGCATGACCGCGCCCAGCATCCGCGGGATCGCCCTGACCCTGGTCATCAGCGGCGGCGACCCGGGCCTGGTCACCTCGCGGTAGGTCTTCCACGCCGCCGCCGCCCGTGCTGCCTTCGCCATCATGTGCAACCCCCTACCCCCGGTCTCTCACGACATAACGCGTCGGAAAGGCCAGGGGTTCCTGTCCTCAGATCAGGGCAGGCAGGGGTGCTCGAACGGGCCGGCCCGCTCGATCTGGGCGGCCACCCGTACGAGGAGGTCCTCGCGGCCCGCGGCGGCCACGAGTTGCACGCCCACCGGCAGCCCGGCCGCCGTCCTGTGCAGGGGCAGCGGGACGGCCGGCTGGCCGGTCGCGCCGCCGTCACGGACGGCACCAGCGGCAGGTCGTACCGCATCGCCTACGCCTCCGGTGCCAGCTCTCGGACCGCCTGGTCGATGGGCGTCGCGCCGGGCAGCGGCGCGAGCACCGGGGTGTCGAGGCCGTTGGCGACGTACTCCTTGATGCGGGCCCGGCAGGTGGCCGCGTCGCCGTGCACGATCAGGTCGTCCACCACCTCGTCGGGGATGGCCTTGAGCGCGGCCTGCCGGTCGCCCGCGGCCCACGCCTCGTGCATCGGGCGCAGCACCTCGCCGCGGCCCAGCCAGTCGTGGAAGGCCGCGTAGACCGGGACGGTGAGGTAGCTCGCGAGCATCCACCTGGCGGTCTCGCGGACCCGCTCGGTGTCCTCGTCCACGCAGACGAACAGGCGGGCGATCAGCTCGGTGTCAGGGCCGATCTCGGCGCGGACCTTCTGGACGTCAGCGGGCGCGAGCCAGTTCGTGATCGCGCCGTCGGCCTCCTCGGCGGCCAGCCGCAGCATCCGCGGCCGCAGCGCGGCCAGCACGATCTTCGGTGGCGTCTTGGGCGCGCGTTCCAGCTTGAAGCCCTTGACCTCGAACGTCTCGTACGCCTCCGAGACCTTCTCCCCCGCCAGCGCCCGCTTCAGGAAGCGCAGGGTGTCGCGGGTGCGCGCGTACGGCTTGGCGAACGTGCCCGCGTTCCACCGCTCGACGATCGCCGGTGACGACGCCCCGATGCCCAGCACGAACCGGCCTGGCGCGAGGTCGGCCAGCGTCGCGGCCGACATCGCGAGCAGCCCGGGGCCGCGCGTCGAGACGGGCACGATCGCGCTGCCCAGCCGCGCCTGCGGCGCCCACTGCGCGGCCAGCGCCAGCGGCACGAACCCGTCGGTGCCGTTGACCTCGGCGGACCACACGTCGGTGTAGCCGAGCGCGGGCAGCTCGGCTATGAGGTCCTGCGCCTTGGACAGCGAGCGATCGTAGAAGGGGATCGTCATGCCCCAGTTCTGCGTCATACACGGCCTCCCAGATGCCACATCAGGAGGACCATACCAACCGCTCGGTATGTCGCCCTAGGCCCGCAGCTCGTGCACCGCCGCGATGAAGTCCTTCGTGATGCCCCGCAACCCCGGCAGGTGCGACAGCCCGACCAGCCGGTCCACCAGCGGCACCGTCACCTCGATCAGCCGGTACGTCCGCGCGCACCCCTCCGAGGTGTCGTGCACCCAGAACAGCACCATGCCCATCGACAGCAGCCACAGCAGCTCGGGCAGCTCCTCGCGCAGCTCGGCGTTCATCCGGTCGCGCGAGCCTTCGACGACCTCCCGGTAGATGGCGATCGACGCCTCACGCGCGGGCGAGGACTGCTTGCTGAACGGGCTGAGCGGATTGGTCGGCTCGGCCGCGTGCTTGAAGAACTTCACGGCGAACTCGTGGTAGGGCTCGGAGACCCGCACCCACTCCCGCAGCACCCCGCTCAACCTGGCCGCGAACGACTCCTCCTTGGCGAGGAACTCCCTGCACGCGGCTTCGTGCTCGGCCTGAGCCCGGTCGTAATAGGCCTGGATCAACGCCTCCTTGCTGTCGAAGTAGTAGTAAGCGTTGCCCACGGACACACCGGCCTCGGCCGCGATGGCCCGCATGGTGGTCGCGTCGAAGCCGCGCTCCCTGAACAGTCGCAAGGCCGTCTCGACGATGACCTCTCGAGTGCTCTCCGCTCCTCTGTTTCGGGCTTCGGACACGTTCGTCACTTTACGTCGTCGAACACGGTTAGGTCATGGAGCCGCACGGTGATCACCGCCACAAGGCAAAGTTGCGCTCGCGGTGCGAGTTATCTCCAGTGAATGGTGGGATTGTCGTTTCAGGCGGAAGGGCTATTTCCGCGAAAAGGCATCGACATGTGGATACGTGGAACAGTGCGGCTCCTGATAGTCGCGCTCCTCGGCATTCAGATCACCATAATCGCGCTGGCCACCGCTGCCGCCGCCGCCACCTACCCCGAAAAGGTGCCGGCTCCGAGCGGCCTGCACGGGCCCGGCGGCTGGGAGCACAGCCCGGCCGTGCTGAGCGCGGTCTTCTCCGACGCGTACGAGATCGGGCCGCGCATCGCCTGGGCTCACCAGCGGCTGAACGAGGCCCGTGCGCGGCTCGGCGCGGTGAGCGAGTGGCCGTCGTGGGACGAGAGCGACGACGCCCAGGAACCCGCGTGGGAAGAGGCGTCCGACCTCGTGGAGCCGGCCAGGCCGGCCGCCGTCGAGGTGGTCGAGACCCGCGTCGCGGAGACCAGGGCGCAGCCGGTCAAGCCCAAGGCACGCCCCAAGGCGCTGCCAGGGGCCAGGAAGGCGCACAAGCAGCGCGTCCACACCAGGACCGCCATGATGCCCCGTATGCGGGCACACGCCGCGCAGCGGCACGCTCAGGTCGATCTGACCCGGGTCCTGCCCAGGACGGCCGCGGTGACGATGTCCCACACGACCGCCGCCCACTGGCTCAGGCACGCCGGGCTGAAGACGAAGTCCACCGGCCGCTGCACCAGCAAGCACCTGCATCACTGCACGTCGCTGGAGCGCGTACGGACCGGCACGATCACCGAGATCATCCGGCTGAAGCACAGGAGCGGCTGCCCGATCCTGGTGACCGGCGGCACCGAACACGGCCACGCGCCCGGCCACTACAGCCACGGCAACGGCTACAAGCTGGACATCGCCCACAACGCCTGCATCGACCGGCACATCCACAAGCACTACGACAAGGCCGGAGTACGCAGCGACGGAGCCCGGCTCTACAAGGGCTCAGGCAAGGTCTTCGCCGACGAGGGCGACCACTGGGACATCCTCTTCCGGTGACAGGGCCGCGGCTCACGCAGCCGCCGGAAAGGAAAGTGACGCCGCACGAAGACGTACGGCGCCACCTCGAAGATCGGCTTACCGGAACTCGGCCGCCACCAGCTCGGCGATCTCCGCCGCGTTGAGCGCCGCGCCCTTGCGCAGGTTGTCACCGCAGACGAACAGGTCGAGCGTGTTGGGGAAGTCGATCGCCTGACGGACGCGACCGACGTAGGTCGGGTCGGTGCCCACCACGTCGACGGGCGTCGGCCAGACACCGTTGGCCGGGTCGTCCATCAGCACCACCGTCGGCGCCGCCTCAAGCACGCGGTGCGCATCGGCGACCGTGATCTCGCGCTCGAAGCGCGCGTGCACGGCCAGCGAGTGGGTGGTGACGACCGGCACGCGCACGCAGGTCGCGGAGACCTTCAGGTCGGGGATGCCGAGGATCTTGCGGGACTCGTTGCGGAGCTTGAGCTCTTCAGAGGCCCAGCCGTCACCCTTGTCGGAGCCCGCCCACGGCACCACGTTGAACGCGATGGGCGCGGGGAACGGCGAGTCGGCCGGCAGCTTGTCGACCAGCGCCTTGCGGACGTCGCCCGCGCTCTGCCCGAGCGTGCGGTCACCGGCCAGCGCCTCGATCTCGTCGTAGAGCCGCGCGGAACCCGCCACGCCTGCCCCGGACACCGCCTGGTAGGAGGCGACGACCAGCTCCTTGAGCGTGAACTCGGCGTGCAGCGCCCCCATGGCCGCCATCATCGACAGCGTCGTGCAGTTGGGGGTCGAGATGATGCCCCGCGGCCGCTCACGCGCGTCGAGCGGGTTGACCTCGGGCACCACCAGCGGAACGTCGGGCTCCATGCGGAACGTGCCCGACTTGTCGATGGCGATCGCGCCGCGCTCGGCCGCGATCGGCACCCACACGGCCGACACCTCGTCGGGGACGTCGAAGATGGCGATGTCGATGCCGTCGAACACCTCGGGCGCCAGCGCCTGCACCACGACGTCCTCGCCGCGTACGGACAGCACCTTGCCCGCGGAACGAGCCGAGGCGACGAGACGGATCTCGCCCCAGATGTCCTCGCGCGTCGACACGATCTCGCGCATGACGGTGCCCACGGCGCCGGTCGCGCCGATCAGGGCCAGATTGGGCCTCTTGCTCATCGTCCTGAACCTCCGTACACCACGGCTTCGACCTGGTCGGCGTCGAGGTCGAAGGCGCGGTGGGCGGCCGCCACGGCCGCGTCGACACCGTCCTGCCCGACCACAACAGAGATGCGGATCTCCGAGGTGGAGATCATCTCGATGTTGACCCCCGCGTCGGCGAGGGCCGCGAAGAACGTCGCGGTGACGCCGGGGTGCGAGCGCATGCCCGCGCCGATCAGCGACACCTTCCCGATCTGGTCGTCGAACAGCAGCGACTCGAAACCGATCTGGGGCTGGATCTTCTTCAGCGAGCCCAGCGCCGTCTGGCTGTCGGCCGTGGGGAGCGTGAAGGAGATGTCGGTGCGACCCGTGGCCGCGGCCGAGACGTTCTGCACGATCATGTCAATGTTGATCTCGGCGTCGGCCAGCGTTTTGAAGATCGTCGCAGCCTCGCCGACCTTGTCGGGCACCCCGACAACAGTGATCTTGGCCTCGCTCCGGTCGTGCGCCACGCCGGAGATGATCGGCTGCTCCATCTCGGTTCCTTCGGTGTAAGGGTCGGCTACGACCCACGTGCCTTCCTTGGTGCTGAACGAGCTGCGTACGTGGATCGGCAGGGCGAAGCGGCGCGCGTATTCGACGCACCGCAGGTGCAGGATCTTCGCGCCGCAGGCCGCCATCTCCATCATCTCGTCGTACGAGATCCGCGGAATCTGGCGCGCCGCGGGCACGATGCGCGGATCGGCGGTGAAGATGCCGTCGACGTCGGTGTAGATCTCGCAGACGTCGGCCTCGAGCGCCGCCGCCAGGGCGACCGCCGTGGTGTCGGAGCCGCCCCTGCCGAGCGTGGTGATGTCTTTGGTGTCCTGCGAGACGCCCTGGAACCCGGCCACGATCGCGATGTGACCCTGGTCGATCGCCTCCTTGATGCGGCTCGGCGTCACGTCGATGATGCGCGCCTTGCCGTGCGTGGAGTCGGTGATCACGCCCGCCTGCGAGCCGGTGAACGAGCGGGCCTCGTGGCCGAGGTTGGCGATCGCCATCGCCAGCAGCGCCATCGAGATGCGCTCGCCCGAGGTCAGCAGCATGTCGAGCTCGCGTGCCGGAGGCAGCGGCGACACCTGCTCGGCCAGGTCGAGCAGCTCGTCCGTCGTGTCGCCCATTGCGGAGACGATCACGACCACGTCGTTGCCGGCTTTTTTCGTCGCGACGATCCGCTGCGCGACCCGCTTGATGCAGGACGCGTCGGCGACGGACGAACCACCGTACTTTTGCACAACGAGCGCCACGAGAGTCTCCCGGTTTGGACTGTGAGCTGCCAGTCTATCCGGGGCGTCTCGTGCGGCTGATGGGTCGTACCAGTATGTGGATACTCAGACCGAGGTCGTTTCCTCCGCCACGTCGAGGCGGGAGTGCGCCGCGAGGGCCTGCAGGGCGCGCATCGCGGCGCCCGCGTGGTTGCCCCACGTGTTGAAGTAGGAGTATTGCCACCACCACAGCGCCTCGTGCGGCCGGCCCGCGTGATAGTGGCGCAGCCCGTGGATGAGGTCGGCGGCGACCGCGGTCAGGTCGTCGGAGAGCCGGTACGGCGTGACGGCCGTGTCCTTGTACGGGTCGAACACCTCGACGTAGTCGTCGACCGCCTCCAGCCGCTCGGCCAGCGCCGTGCGCACCCCGTCGATGTCGGGGTCCTCGCTCATCGGCGGCTCGTAGTTGCCCGACAGGATCACGTCGCGGTTCGCGCCCAGCTTGGCGCCCGCGAGGCTCACCTGGGCGACCTCCACCAGCAGGATCGACCAGATGGCGTCGCCGCCCTCGCCGCCCGCCATCCTGGTCAGACCGTCCACGTAGTTCTGCGCGTGCCCGGCGATCTCTTCCGCCAGAGCACTCCACTGGTCAGACATCCAGCAGCCTCCGTCCTTCGAACGCGCGGCCCAAGGTGACCTCGTCGGCGTACTCGAGATCACCGCCCACAGGCAGACCGCTGGCCAGTCGTGTCACTTTGACGCCCATCGGCTTGACCAGACGGGCGAGGTAGGTAGCCGTCGCCTCGCCCTCGAGGTTGGGGTCGGTGGCGAGGATGAGCTCGGTGACCCGGCCGTCGGCCAGGCGCGTCATGAGCTCACGGATGCGCAGGTCGTCGGGGCCGACCCCGTCGATGGGGCTGATGGCGCCGCCCAGCACGTGGTAGGTGCCGCGGAACTCGCGCGTCCTCTCGATCGCCACGACGTCCTTCGGCTCCTCGACGACGCAGATGACGTGGGTGTCGCGGCGGGCGTCGCGGCAGATGCGGCACTCCTCCTCGGAGGCCACGTTGCCGCACACGCGGCAGAAGCGCACCTTGTCCTTGACCTCCAGCAGCGCGTGCGCCAGCCGCTTGACGTCGGCTGGATCGGCCGCCAGCAGGTGGAACGCGATCCGCTGCGCGCTCTTGGGACCGACGCCGGGCAGCAGCCCCAGCTCGTCGATCAGGTTCTGGACGACCCCTTCGTACATGCCTAGAACCCTGGCAACTGTCCGAGGCCGCCGCCACCCAGCCCCTGCGCGAGCGGGCCGAGCTTTTCCTGCTGCAGGTCGGCGGCCGCGCGTACGGCGTCGCGGACGGCCGCGATCACCAGGTCGGCGATCGTGTCGGCGGTGTCCTGCGCGTCGCCCGCGTCGATCACACTCGGGTCGATCTTGAGCTCCAGCAGCTCGCCCGAGCCGTTGACGACGGCCGTGACCAGGCCGCCGCCGGCTGAGCCCTCGATCTGCGCGTCGTTGAGCTCCTGCTGGGCGCTCACGAGCTGCTGCTGCATGAGCTGGGCCTGCTCCAGCAGCTGCTGCAGGTTGACATCCCCTGGGTTCACCGTCGTGCGCTCCTCGTGGCTCCGCGTTCTTGACTGCCACGAGCCTACGGTGTTTGGGCGGCGTCATGTACTGGGGTGTCCCCTTGTTTCGTGGCCTTTTCCCCGTACGAGATGCGAATTGCGCTCGTCGATGCCCCTCATGGCGGGCTTTTCCGGTGCGGAGCCGCCGTCCTGACCAGGCCCTCATGACCATGTTCTGCCGTGTGTCGGCGTGTTCTGGCCGGATCTCGGCCCCCCTCCAGCGTCCGAGACCCGGCCACCACGTCGGCGGAGCGGCCGCACCACGCCGACGCGTTCAAGAAAGCTAGCGGGGGCAACGTTGCACACACGTTGCGTTCATTCAATCACCCTCCGCAATCCCCCGAACGACTTGCGCTTATGGCTCATAAGACGGATGCTCTACTTGACTACTTGGAGTGACCGATGAGTTACCCCCATCTCGACGCGTACTCCCGCCTGCTGCGCGGGGCCTACGAAGCCGTCGCCGCCGGCCAGAGCCGGCCGCACGCGCCCCGCCGACTGATCAAGGCATCCTGGCTCCGCTCGCTCGACGCCGGCATCGATCTCGAAGGCACGAGCGCGCCGCTCGTCATCGACCCCTCCCACATCAGGGACCTGCGCGACGACCACCCGCTGCGCCCGCTGCTCCCGCTGCTCGCCCAGACCCTGGCCGGGCTCGCCGACGCCAGCGGCCACGTCATGATCGTCACCGACGGTGACGGGCGCGTGTTGTGGCGCGAGGGTAACCACACCACGCTGTCGCGCGCCGACGGCATCGGCCTGGCCGACGGTCACCAGTGGAGCGAGCAGCGCGTCGGCACCAACGGCATCGGCACCGCGCTCGCCACCGGGCGGCCCGTCCACGTCTTCTCCGAAGAGCACCTCATGCGGGTGCTGCACGTCTGGTCCTGCAGCGCCGCCCCCATCACCGACCCCGACTCCGGCCGGGTCATCGGCTGCGTCGACGTCAGCGGCACCTCCCGCAGCCTCCACCCCGCCACGGTCGCCCTCGTCGCCACCACGGCCAAGCTCGCCGAGACGCAGCTCGCGCTGCGCATGCACGAGCGCGACGAACGCCTGCGCCGGCGCTACGAGTCGCTGCGCGGCAGGCCCGGAGTCCTGCTGTCGGCCACCGGCCGCGTCATCTCCGGCGACCCGGCAGGTGACCTCGGCGAGCGCGTCCACCTCGATGAGCGCGCCCACTTCGCCGGGCGGCGCATGATCCTCAGGGACGGCAGCGTCGCCCTGCTGGAGCCCTTCTCCGACGGCTATCTCCTGCGGTCCGCCCCGCCCACCGCCCCGCCCCTGCTCACGCTGTCCTTCCTCGGCGAACGCCCGCCCTCCGCCGCCTACGGCGACCGCGACCGCCCCCTGTCGCTGCGGCACGCCGAGATCCTGACGCTCCTCGCCCTGCACCCCCACGGCCTGACCGCCGAGCAGCTCTCCTTCCACCTCTACGGCGACGACGGCAACCCCGTCACCATCCGGGCCGAGATCCACCGGCTCCGCGCCCAGCTCGGCGACGCCATCGCGGCGAAGCCGTACCGGCTGACCTGCCCTGTCGAGGCCGACTTCCTCGCGCTGCGCCGCCTGCTGCCCGCGGGCGACCCCGCCGGCCTCGCCCGCTCCTACCCCGGCCCGCTGCTGCCCCGCTCGGAGTCACCGGAGATCCGCCGCGAACGCGACGAACTCGAAGCCCAGGTCCGCGCCTGCCTCCTGCGGCACGGGACGCCCGAGGACTTGTGGACGTACGCACAGACCTGCAACGGCCGCGACGACTACGAGGTCTTGGAACGCCTCGCCGCCCTCCCCCCGACCGACCCCCGCAGCGCCGCCGCCCGCTCCCGCCTGCTCTCCTGACCCCGCCCACCCCGCACCCGCCGACCGCCGCTCAGCCGACCCGCCTCCGGCCCCGGAACCGCCTTCTTCGCGGCAGCCGCCTGCTGCCTGGGCCGCCCCCATCTGGGGCACCACGCACCGCGCCCGTCCTGCGCGGGAGTCGCCTGCCGGCTCGGCCGCCCGCTACGGCCCGGAGAGTCATCCTCATCTCATGACGCCTGTCGAAGCGCCTGGCGAAGGAAGGGTCAGGGGTGGTTGATCTCGCCGATGACCTTGGCGCCTAGTTCGCGTTCGAGCAGGGCCATGCCTGAGAGGGCGACCGTGTCGGCGTCGGCGTCGTTGAGCGGGTCGACGTCGTCGGAGTCGGTGGCCTTGGTGTCGCGGCCGGGAATCGCGCTCGGCCACGCGGACGTCGACGCGGACTTCGACGGGGACGTCGAGGGGGGCGCGCCGCCCCTGGCGCCCGGGGCGCGGGGGCCGGCCGCGGCCGCGGCCTTGGCGGCCGATCGGGCGGCGGCGAGGCCGCTGCCGGGACCGCTGGAGACGCGCTGCCCGGCGGGGACGGTCTGCGTCAGGTCAGGCCCGGGTGGGGAGCCGGGGCCAGGGTCGTCGTCGGGGGCGTCGGGCCAGGATTCGTCGGTGGTCGCGCGCGCCGCCGCTGGTGGGCCGGCCGGAGGCTGGTCGCCGTCTTGCCCGCCGCCGTCGTCGGAGGACCCGTGTGAGGCCGTACGTCCCTGAGGCCCCGGCGCGCCCTGCCCGCCGCCCTGAGCGGCGTCCGAGGCCCCCGGCGAACCGGCGGACCCCTGCGCGCTCTGGACGTTCGGACCGTGCCCGCCGGAGGGCCCGTGACCACCCTGAGCACCGTTCGCCTGACCGCCGGGCGCGCCACGAGGACCGTTCGCCTGACCACCGGGCGCGCCATGAGGAGCCCCTTGCGCAGGGGGACGGGCGGGGCCACGGGACGCCTGCGGTATCGGGGAGCCCCCGACCACCGCCTCGACCCGCCACGTGCCGCCGAGCACGTCGCCCAGCGCGGCGGCCACCACCGCGTCCTTGCCGCCGCCGGTGAAGTTCTTCATCGCGCCGACCTGGGTGAAGCCGAGCGTGACGAGGTTGCCCTCCACGCCGACCACCTGGGCGTTGGTGCTCACGTTGGCCCAGACGACGATGCTGCGCTGCTTGAGCGCGGCCAGCACGGCGGGCCACTGCGACTGGAGGCCACCGGCTCCGCCGCCGCTCGGGGCCGCGGCCGGAGGCGTACCGCCGGAAGGAGCCGCACTGGCGGCGGCGCTCGATGGAGCGGTCTCTGCGGACGCCGCACCGGCCCCGGGACGAACCGCCTCGGGCCAGTCGTCACCGGAAGCCTGCCCGGCCCCCTTCGCGTCTCCGTCCGACCCGCCGGGTCCGGCCACCTGAGCCCGCGCACCCGCCCCCGGACCCTGCGCACCGGCAGCGGCGGGACCGTGCGCGGCGGAGGAGCCAGGCGCACCGGCAGCGGAGGAGCCAGGCGTGGCGGAGGGGGCAGGAGCCGTCGCGGTCGCCGCGGGAGCGTGAGCCACGGCCGCGGAGGCAGGAGCGGGGACGGCCGGGGCTGCCGCGGCGCGGGCCGCCATCTGGGCCACGGCGCCACCGCGTTCGAGCCGCTCGATCCGCGCGAGCAACGCCCCTTCGCCCTGCTCGGCTCCGGGCAGCAGCACGCGCGCGCACATCAGCTCCAGCAGCAGCCGCGGCGAGGTGGCGCCGCGCATCTCGGTGAGGCCCGCGTTGAAGACCTCGGCCGCGCGGGTCAGCTCGGCGGGGCCCATGGAGGACGCCTGCTGGACCAGGCGTTCGAGCTCGTCGGCCGGCCGGTCGAGCAGCCCGCTGGTGGCCGCCTCGGGGACGTTCGCCAGGATCACCAGGTCGCGGAAGCGTTCGAGCAGGTCGGAGGCGAAGCGGCGGGGGTCGTGGCCGCCCTCGATGACCCGGTTGACCGTGTGGAAGACCCGCCCGCCGTCACGGGCCGCGAACGCGTCGACGACCTCGTCGAGCAGGTCGCCGTCGGTGTAGCCGAGCAGGGAGACGGCCTTGGCGTAGGTGATGCCGTCGTCGTCGGCCCCGGCGAGCAGCTGATCGAGGATCGACAGGGAGTCACGGGCCGAGCCGGCGCCCGCGCGTACGACGAGGGGCAGCGCGGTGGGCTCGAAGGGCACGTTCTCGGAGGTGAGGATCTCCTCCAGCAGCCCCCGCAGCGTCGCGGGCGGCATGAGCCTGAACGGATAGTGGTGTGTGCGCGACTTGATGGTGCCGATGACCTTTTCCGGCTCCGTCGTCGCGAAGATGAACTTCAGGTGCGGCGGAGGCTCCTCGACGAGCTTGAGCAGCGCGTTGAAACCCTCGCGGGTCACCATGTGCGCCTCGTCGATGATGTAGATCTTGTAGCGCGCGGACACGGGGGCGAAGAAGGCCCGCTCACGCAGGTCGCGCGCGTCGTCGACGCCACCGTGCGAGGCGGCGTCGATCTCGATGACGTCGAGGTGGCCAGGGCCGGTGGGGGCGAGCGCGACGCACGACTCGCACGCGCCGCAGGGGTCGGGCGTCGGGCCCTGCTCGCAGTTGAGCGAACGCGCCAGGATGCGCGCGCTGGAGGTCTTGCCACACCCTCGGGGGCCGCTGAAGAGGAAAGCGTGGTTGATGCGGCCCGTACGCAACGCCTGCCGCAGCGGGTCAGTGACGTGTTCCTGACCCTTGACCTCGGCGAAGGTCCCGGGTCGGTACTTGCGGTAAAGCGCAAGGCTCATGCGACCATCCCGCCTTCGAGGGGGCTCTCAACGAAGAGACCCCCCGCACACCCGCCAGAGCCCGCTTATCCTTGCTGCCTTCCGGCCCTGGGGAGGTTCACAGGATGACGCCGCGCGAGGGGTCCCTGAACAGTCTAGCCGGATGCCGCAGTGCTCGCTCCACCCCGCGCGAACCCGCCCGGCCGGAAATTCATGGTCTTGGCACCTCCGGAATTCCGGTAAGCTCGTCGGCGGAGGATTCGCCTAGTGGCCGAGGGCGCACGCTTGGAAAGCGTGTATAGGGCAACCTATCGGGGGTTCAAATCCCCCATCCTCCGCGCCTGGTTGAGGCAGTAACGCGAAGGGGCCGACCCTACCCAGTCGGCCCCTTCGTCGTCTCCAGCCCCGGCCGCATGTAGCGGGCCTGCAAGTCAACGCGGGCAAGGAGGCCGTGACCGTCGTCGGGATCGGACGCAACGGGCCAGGGCTGAAGCTGCTCAATCCCGAACGGCGAGGGCCGTACGTCGTTCTTCCCGGCGAGAGCATCGGACTCCAGCTGAAGTACCGCGTGACGAACTGCAAGACCGCCCCCCGCGCGAAGTGGCCGATACCCGTCCGCGTCCTCCGGCCGAGGGGTGTGGAGACCGTCTAGCTCGACCGCTCCATCGCAGAACCGCCGGCCGGCTGGCTCCCGGGATTGGTGGAACACACGTGCAGCTCTCGGTGAGGTCCGGCCGCGGTGATGTCATGATCTTGACAGCGCCTCGTCGATGGGATCCCCGATGCCTGCTCGCTCGCTCGTGCTGCTGATCGCCGCGCTCTTATTGGGCGGCCTCGCGGCCTTCGTGTACGTCCAGGACTCGAGCCTGGTGCTCCTGCGGGAGCACCTCGATCATCCGTTCGCGTTCAGCGTGCTGGCCTGCACGCTGATCGCGCTGGCCGCACTCGGGCTCCGGTGGAAGTGGCTACGGGCGCTGGTCATCATCCTCGCCGGGCTGGCCGGAAGTGGTGTGCTGCTCATAGGCCTGTTTTTCGCCGCACTCGGCTCGAAAGAGGACATCGGCTTCGTCGACGGACCGGATTCGTACCGGGTCCGACTCGAGCGGTCGATGGCCGGGCTCGGGCCGGACAGCATCACATGGCTCAGCCTGCGCAGGGACCACGGGCTCTTCAGCAGGGAGTGGCACGTCGCCTGCTTCAACGGCGACGACCCCGCCGATGCCTACGAGTCGGTCAGGTGGACGGGGGCGAGGTCATTGGAAATCCGGGTCAACGACGAGCGCCACTTCCTCATCCCCCTGGACCCCGGTACCGGCCGCCCTCTCACCACCGTCGCCCTCAACTGCTGACGTCCGGCCGGACACGCGAACCCGCCGACCGCCGCCGCGCCTACGCCGACCTGCTGCGCGCGGCACTCTCCTCGTGAGCTTTCAGGAGGCCACGATGGCCTTGGAGCGGTCGGTGGCCATGGTGACGGCGAAGGCGCCGAGGATGGTGCCGGTGAGGTAGCGCTGGACGCGGACCCAGCCGGGGCGGCGGGCGAGGAACGCGGCGAGGCTGCCGGCCGTGATCACGATCAGGCCGTTGACCAGGGTGCCGATGGCGACCTGGACCGAGCCGAGCGCGATGCTCTGCAGCAGGACGTGTCCCATCGACGGGTCGACGAACTGCGGGAGCAGCGACAGGTACAGAATGGCGATCTTGGGGTTGAGCAGGCAGGTCAGCAGGCCCATCGTGAACAGCTTGCGGGGGCGTTCGACGGGCAGCTCGCGCGGCTCGAAGGCGGAGGCGCCGCCTGGGCGGACGGCGTTCCAGGCCAGCCAGAGCAGGTACGCGGCGCCGGCGAGCTTGAGCGCGGTGTAGGCGGCCGGTACGTACGCGAAGACCGCCGTCAGTCCCAGGCAGGTCGCGATGAGGTACGTCGTGAACCCGAGGAACACCCCGATCAGCGAGATGAACCCCGATTTGGGGCCCTGGGTGATCGAGCGCGACACCAGGTAGATCATGTTGGGCCCGGGCGTGAGCACCAAACCGAGGGAGACCAGCGCGATCCCGATCAAGCCAGCAGTCATAGCGGCAGAGTAACTGACATATCGGGAAAAATCGTGCCCGTGAATGTTACCTTGCGTAATGACTCCACTACGGGGCAGGACTGCGATCGGAGGCTTCGATGCAGTTCGACGACGACAAACCGCTCGACCCGTCGCAGGTCGAGGACGCCCGTGCGTCGGGCCCGCGGCCCGGCGGCGGGTTCGGCAGGATGCCCGGCGGCTGCATGTTGCCGATCGGCGGCCGGGGCGGCGGGTGTCTGCTGCTGATCCTGGCGTTGGGGGCGATGTTCCTGTTCGGCATCATCCCGACGTCTTTCACCGGAGATCCTGGCGAGCAGGGCGATCCGGGCGGGCAGGGCGGCGGCCAGGCGCCGAGTGCCCCCGCCACCGGCAACCTGGCCGAGCGCTGCAAGACCGGCGCCGACGCCGACCAGTCGGAGGACTGCCGGGTGGTCGGGACGGTCAACAGCATCCAGACGTACTGGCGGCGGGCGCTGCGCGACGGCGGGGAGACGTACCGGCCGGCCAAGACCGTGCTGTTCACCAGGGCCATCGAGACGGGCTGCGGCGCGGCGGACTCGGCGGTGGGGCCGTTCTACTGCCCGGCCGACCGCCGGGTCTACCTCGACCTGACCTTCTTCGACACGCTCCAGCGCGACTTCGGGGCCGAGGGCGGGCCGTTCGCGCAGGCGTACGTGATCGCCCACGAGTACGGGCACCACGTACAGAACCTGCTCGGCACCATGGACCAGCTGGGCCGCGACAGCAGGCCCGGCGCCGACAGCCCCTCCGTACGTCTGGAGCTCCAGGCCGACTGCTACGCCGGAGTCTGGGCCCGCAACGCGGTCAAGACCGGCTTCTACGAGCAGCCGTTCTCGCAGAACGACATCCAGCAGGCGCTCAGCGCGGCGGCGGCCGTCGGCGACGACAGCATCCAGCGGCGCTCCCACGGCCGCGTGACACCGGACGCGTTCACGCACGGCACGTCGGAGCAGCGCGAGAAGTGGTTCAGCACCGGGTACGACAGCGGCGACCCCCAGCGGTGCGACACGTTCTCCGGGCGGATCTGAGCACGGCTCGATAGAGCGGTCCTGGTTCGGGGCAGTCTGTCCTGCGGGCAATACCCCAGAAAGGGATGTCAGCATGGACTTCAGGGACCAGGCGGACCTCGACGCCTCGCAGGTGGAGGACGCGGGAGGGGGCGGCGGCTTCTCCGGCTTCCCCGGAGGTGTGGTGGTCGGCGGTGGCGGGATCGTCGGCCTGATCGTGCTGGTGCTGGTGTTCGTCCTCAACAACGTGAGCGCCGAGCCGGGCCAGGGCAGGCCGCCCGCCGATCTGTCGGCGCGGTGTCAGAAGGGCAAGGACGCGGACCAGTCGGAGAAGTGCCGGGTGGTGGGCGTGGTCAACAGCATCCAGGACTACTGGAAGCAGGAAATTTCCGGATATCGGGCGGCGAAGACCGTCCTGTACTCGGGACGGTTAAGGACCGCCTGCGGCTCCGCGAGCTCCTCCGCCGGCCCCTTCTACTGCCCCGGCGACCAGCGCGTCTACCTCGACCTCAGCTTCTTCGACCAGCTCCACTCCCAGTTCGGCGCCAAGGGCGGACCTTTCGCGCAGGCGTACGTGATCGCCCACGAGTACGGACACCACGTACAGAAGCTCCTCGGCGCCCTCGACGGCGGCAGCTCGGTCGCCGTCGAGCTGCAGGCCGACTGCTACGCCGGCGTCTGGGCCCGCAACGCGGTCAGCACCGGCTTCTACGAGCAGCCCTTCACCTCTGCCGAGATCTCCGAGGCGCTCGACGCCGCGGCGGCGGTCGGCGACGACAGAATCCAGCGGCGCACCACCGGAAGAATCGATCCTGAATCGTTCACCCACGGCAGCTCACGGCAGCGCGTGGCCGCGTTCAAGCGCGGATACGAAAACGGCGCACCCACCGACTGCGATCTCCAGAACCCGGCCTGACGCGACCGGACAACGCGAGGAATCGGATTTTCTCCTAAAATCGGGGGGGTGATCTTCAAGCTAGTCGGCGACGGACGCCCTTATCCCAACCACGGTCTGACGAACCGCGATTGGGCCCAAATCCCTCCACGGCAGGTCCGGCTCGACTCGTTGATCACCACGAAGGCCATGCTGGACCTGCACTCGCTGCTCGCGGCCGACTCCACGTTCTACGGGGACCTCTTCCCGCACGTGGTGCAGTGGCAGGGCGAGCTCTATCTGGAGGATGGCCTGCACCGAGCGTTGCGGGCCGCGCTGCACCAACGATCGATCCTGCACGCCAGGGTCCTCGAACTGCCCAACTGAGAAAGGGGGCGTCGCGAATCTCGCGGCGCCCCTTTGATTTTTCCGCCAACATCATTTTTCCGGCCGTGAACGACCGGTGAATACGATTACGGTTGTCGCCCGCCGCCTGACCCGGACATGCGAAAGGGCCCCCGAGATCTCGGAGGCCCTTCGGCGTGGCGGTGGTGGTGGGATTTGAACCCACGGATGAGTTGCCCCATCACACGCTTTCGAGGCGTGCGCCCTCGGCCACTAGGCGACACCACCGCGGAAGAGCTTACCGGATCCTGCGCGTAGCGAAGAACCGCTTCAGGGCCGCACCGCACTCTTCGGCGAGCACGCCCATGACGACCTCGGGCCGATGGTTGAGCCTGCGGTCGCGTACGACGTCCCAGAGCGAGCCCACGGCGCCGCCCTTCTCGTCCGTGGCGCCGTACACGATCCGCTCCACCCTGGCCAGCACCGCGGCGCCCGCGCACATCGTGCACGGCTCCAGCGTCACCACGAGCGTGCAGCCGCCGAGCCGCCACTCACCGCGCCGCGCGGCGGCCGCGCGCAGCGCGAGCACCTCGGCGTGGGCCGTCGGATCTGCGGTGGACTCACGGTCGTTGCCCGCCTTGGCCAGCACCTCGCCGTGCTCGTCGAGCACGACGGCGCCGACGGGGATCTCACCCCTCGCGGCGGCCGAGCCGGCCTCCGCCAGGGCCAGACGCATGGCGTCCTCGTACGTCACCGCAACCGGTCGAGCTCGTCGGCGAACGACAGCCGCTCGGCGATCACCGACAGGATGTCGGCCGGCAGCATGCCCTCCTCCATGCTCAGCTCAAGCAGCTCCTCGGAGCTCACTCCCAGGTCGCTGAGCAGCTCGAAGTCGCCCGCCGGGCGTACGCCGAGACCGTTGCCCTCCTTGTCGGGCGCCACCCCGGCGAACTCGGCGAACAGCTCGCCGAGGTTGTCGGCCACGACGGCGTGCACGTCGGAGAGGAACACCCGCGGCTCCTCGATGCCGTGATAGCGGGCGATCGCGAACCACTCGTCCTCGACCTCGACGCACAGCAGGGCGAGCTCGTCGCCGGAGAGTCCCAGCGTCTCCGTGACGGCGTCACCGAAGTCGTCGACGATCTCGACGTCCCCGAGATCGACCTCGGCACCGTTCCAGCCGTCGGAGGTCCTGACGAAGGCCGCTGAGAAGGTGTTGGACGCCATGTCCGCGCTCCAGGGGGGTCAGCCGAAGACCGATTCGATGGCACGCTCGAACGGCTCGGAGAACCCCAGCCGCGCGGCGATGCTGGACAGCACATCTTCGGGAAGCAGGTCAATGTCGCCGGAGAGGATGCCCAGCTCCATCTCGTCCAACCCGAGATCGGCGAAGATCGACAGATCTCCTGCGGGGAGCACGGTCTCCTCGTCCTGGAGGATCTCGTCGAGCTCCTCCTCGTCCGGCACGGGGACGTCGAGGTAGTGGAGGACCTGGCGGGCCAGCGGGAAGTCCCACGAGGCGGCGATGTCGGACAGGAACACGTCGACCCGGTCGCCGATGACCCTGAGCGCCACGAAGAACTCGTCGCCGACCGCGACCAGCCCGATCGTGCCGCTCTCGCTCGGCTGCTGCTTCAGGGCATGGATGAGCCCGTGCAGGTCGGACGTGAGCGTGACCGGCAGGAGCTCGGCCTGCCAGCAGTCGTCCTCGCGATAAACCACGATGGCGAAGTCGAGAGCGTCTTCGTCTGTCATCGCCATCCCCACCCGACCTCTGACACGACAGATATCACCAGGACCCAATCGTTCCAGAACCGGCCACCGGGCGTGTGCCTCTCCGACCAAATTGTGATCAAAACCAAAGATCTGATGCCCCCGCACCCCTCCCGTCACGTTCGACTCTCACCGGGCGCGACGGTTTCCGGCCGTCGGAAGCGGGAGGGGAAGGCGCCGGCCCAGCACCCCCACCCTCACGCCCGCCACTCTCCCGGGCGCGAAACCCTCGGTCCCTTGGCAAGGGAGAGGAGGCCACTCCCCCGGACACGGGGCTCTCCGCCCCTTGGAGAGGAGGCCGCTCCCCCAGACGCGGGGCTCTCCGTTTCTTGGAGAGGAGGCCGCTCCCCCAGACGCGGGGCTCTCCGTTTCTTGGAGAGGAGGGTCGCTCTCCCGAACGTGAGGCTTCCGTCCTCCACGGAGGAGGGAAGGCCGCTCCCCGGAACGCGGTACCTTCCGTCCTCCACGGAGGAGCGGAGGTCGCTTCTTTCGGTGCTGCTGGTGCGGGGGTTGGGGGGCTGGTGGGGGGTCGATAGCAGGGTTGGGCAGGAGATAGCGTTGGGTGCCATGGAGACCCTCGTCGTCGATCATCCGCTCGTGGCTCACAAACTCACCACGTTGCGTGATGTCCGCACCGACTCGCCCACCTTCCGCAGGCTCGCGGACGAGCTGGTGACGTTGCTCGCCTACGAGGCCACGCGCGACGTCCGGGTCAGCGAGGTCACCGTGCAGACGCCGGTGGCGCAGGCCGAGGGGGTGCGGATGGCGAAGCCGTACCCGCTGGTGGTGCCCATCCTGCGGGCCGGGCTGGGCATGCTCGACGGCATGATGCGGCTGCTGCCGACGGCCGAGGTCGGGTTCCTCGGCATGATCCGCAACGAGTCGACGCTGCAGGCCGAGACGTACGCGACGCGCCTGCCCGACGACCTGTCGGGGCGCCAGTGCTACGTCGTCGACCCCATGCTGGCCACCGGTGGCACGCTGGCGGCGGCGGTGCAGTTCCTGTTCGACCGGGGCGCGGTCGACGTCACGGCCCTGTGCCTGCTGGCGGCCCCCGAGGGGCTGGCGTACATGGACAAGGTGTTCGCCAACTCCGGCAAGCCGATCCGGGTGGTCACGGCGGCCCTGGACGAGCGGCTCAACGAGAACGGTTACATCGTTCCCGGGCTCGGTGACGCCGGCGACCGGCTTTACGGCGTCGTCTGACGCACTTTCCCCACCTCACCCCACACGTCCACACCCCGCCCCCGTAAGCCTCCCCGCGCACCGCTCCCTCCGGAGCGGCGCCCATCCAGGCGGGAAAGTTCTCCCGGAAAAGTCCACGACCCGTCACGACACGTCATCACTTCGTTACATACTGTGGTTGGGTGGGTACGAAGAGACTGGAAGGCATCTTCCGCATGCGCGTGGGGGCACGATGAGCGAGCACACCGAGGCGGACCCGACTCCGTACGCCGACGTGGAGACGGTGCTGTGCGACGAGTTCGCCGGCATCCACTCCGCGACCACGGTAACGCGCTGCGTGGAGGCGGCGCACTACGGCGCGCTGGAGGTCACCGGCTACGCCCATCCGAGCCTCGTGGAGCGCATCGCGCGCAAACATCTACACGTCCTGGCTCTGGTGGCCAGCGATCGCGGCTAAGCAAGATCAGAACTTCCCTGCCAAGTTACCTTTACCCCGGCATCCGGGTGGGTAATGTATAGGGCGGGTGGAGTGGGTAAGTGGTACGGAGGCGACGGTGCAGGTCAAAAAGGTCCTCACATACGGTGGTATCGCATTTGTTGCGTACTACCTGTTCGCGCGACCAGCTGACGCCGCGGACGCGGTGAAGGGAGCGTTCGACACGGTGTTCAACGCGGCCGACTCGCTGGCTCAATTCGTGAACAGCCTCTCATGAGACTTGTGACCCACGGGGACTCCGCTCCATCGTCGGTCAACCGCTACCTCCTCCCCCAGGAACAACAGGTCATCATGGTGCGGCGGCATCCCGCCATTCTGCTGCGCCCGGTCGCCGAGGTGCTCGGCGGCCTCATCGTCGCCGGGCTCCTCAGCAGATTCTTCGGCGGCGGCGAGGCGGGCGGCACGGCCCTGGTCGTCGTCTGGTGGTTGTGGCTGCTGTTGCTGATCCGCTTCGTATGGAAAGTCGCGGAGTGGTCGGTCGATTACTTTGTGGTGACGTCCAAGCGAATGCTGCTGACCACCGGCCTCATCACGCGCAAGGTCGCGATGATGCCATTGGGCAAGGTCACCGACATGAGCTTCCAAAGATCTCTGCTTGGGCGCATGCTCGGTTACGGTGAGTTCATCCTCGAATCGGCCGGTCAGGATCAGGCTCTGTCAACGGTCGAATACATTCCGTATCCGGAGACGCTCTACCTAGAGGTCTGCCAGATGCTTTTCCCCGGCAAGGACGACGGGGACGATTAATCTCGACGTGGCAAATTCTTCACGCGGGGATACCAGATTCGGCTACTTCATGCAATCATTGCGTGTTGTTGACCCTTCCCCGCCTTGAGAGATGAGATGCCGAGTCAGGGAACCATCGGTGACCGCGTCCGTGGATTGCGGCTGAACAGGCGGATGTCTCAGGCCCAGCTGGCCGGACCCGACCTGTCGGACAGTTATGTCTCGCTCATTGAGTCGGGTAAGCGTACGCCGACTCCTGTGGTTGCCCGGCTCCTGGCCGAGCGGCTCGGATGCACGACGGAGTTCCTCCTTCACGGGATCGAGCCTCGCCAGCGCATCGACACCGAGCTCGGCCTGCGCCATGCCGAGCTCGAGCTCCAGCACGGCGACCCCGCCACCGCCGCGGACCGGTTCACGGAGATCGTGAAGGCGGCGGACGAGGAGAACGCGATGCTGACCGCGCAGGCGCGGTTCGGCAGGGCGCGTGCCCTCGAGGCCCAGGGGCGGCTCGGCCAGGCGGTGGAGGCGTTCGAACGGCTGCGCAGAGAGGCGGCGGCTCATCCTGAGCGGCTGGCCGACCTGCCGCTCACGATCGCGTTGAGCCGCTGCTACCAGCAGGCCGGCGACCGGCTGCGGGCCCGCGACCTCGCGGCCACGGCGCTGGCGCAGGCCGAGCGGCTGCGGATCACCCAGGGCGAGCTGGCCGTCGAGCTGGCCGCGGCGCTGATCGAGGCGCGTGGCGAGAGCGAGACCGACTCCCCCGCGCTGGCCTACGTCAAGCGGGTGCTCGACACGGCAAGTGTGCCTGAGGTTGTGGACCGTTCCGCTGAGATCCGGGCTCTGTGGCACGCGAGTGCCGCCGCCGCGGCGGGCGAGGACTCCGCGCTGGCCGTCGCGCTGGCCGACGACGCCATCATGGCCGGGCGGCCGACCCGGCTCGCGCTGGTGCTGGCCAGGGCCGCCATGCACTGGGCCAGGATGGGCGTGGGACCGATCGAAGAGGCCGAGCGGCTGGCCGGCGAGGCCGTCAGCGCGTTCTCCGTCTTCCCCGCCACGGCGCGCGAATACGGCGAGAGCCTGATCGTCCACGCGCGGGTGAAGCTGCGCACCGGTGACCTAGTGGGCGCGGGGGAGCTGGCCGTCAAGGCGTCCGGGCTCGACCACGACGGCAGCGGCACCACCGCGGCCGAGGCGCACCTGGTGCTGGCGACCGTCGCCTACGAGCAGGCGGGCGACGCCTCCGGGCAGCTGCGCGAGGCGTATGAGCTGCTCGAGGCCCTCGACCGGCCGGTGTTCGGCTCCGATCGGCAGGCCGCGCGGTGCTGGCGTGAGCTGGGCGACCTTTATGGCAGGGGCGAGTCCAGAGCACTTCAGACGGCGGCATATCGTAAAGCCCTCGAAGCTGCCGGAGTTCGCTCCGCCATGGCGGGGGTGAGGATTGACGCCACAGTTTCTCGCTGACCCTCCGGGAGCTCCAGATTTGGCCTATTGAGTCTGGAATAATTAGGGTCTACCAGTCATTGACTCATAGGATGATTGGCTTTCCCGGAGGAGGCGGACTGTGAGTCTGCGTACGGCGCAGCGGGCTTCGCTCGTCGACCAGGTGATCGATCAGCTCAAGGAGCAGATCACCTCAGGGTCGTGGCCGATGAACGGCAAGATCCCGACCGAAACCGCGCTCGCCGAGCAGCTCGGAGTGGGTCGCAACACCGTTCGGGAGGCCGTACGCGCGCTCACGCACGCCGGGCTGCTCGAGTGCCGTCAGGGGGACGGCACTTACGTCCGCGCGACGAGCGAGCTGTCCGGCGCGATGCTGCGGCGGCTGCGCCAGGCGGAGCAGCTGGAGATCCTCGAAGTGCGCCGTGCGCTGGAGGTCGAGTCCGCCCGGCTGGCCGCCACCCGGCGTACGGACGAGGACATCCGGCGCATCGAGGCGGCGCTGGCCGAGCGGGAGCGGGCCTGGGAGCTCGACGACCCCGACTTCTTCGTGGAGGCCGACCTGGCCTTCCACATGGCGGTCGCGCACGCCACCCACAACCTCGTGCTCATCGACCTCTACGAGGACTTCTCGGCGGCCCTGCGGGCCAGCATCACGGCCGCGGGCACGTCGCTGAACAAGAACTACATCCCGCACGAGGCCATCGCCAGGGCCATCGCGGCCGGCGACGCCGCGGCGGCGGAGCGGGCCGGTCACGCCTGCATGGAGCACATCCTCATCGCGCTCACCGAGTCCTGACCCGCTCGCGGGGAGCGCGGGGAGCACGGGGAGCATGGACAGGAGCCGGCGCACCCAGGAGGACCCCGATCTGGGGATGCTGAGCGGGCGCACGTTGTTCGGGCTGCAGCGGGAGCTGTTCGCCGCGCTTGCCGAGCAGGGGCACCCGCGGCTGCGGCCGCGCCACGGCGCCGTGCTGGCCTACCTCGACGACGACGGCAGCCGCGCGACGGACCTCGCCGCGCGCTCGGGCCGGCACAAGCAGGTGATCGGCACGCTGGTGGACGAGCTGGTCGAGCTCGGCTACGTGGAGCGCCGGCGTGACCCGGCCGACCGGCGCGCCAAGCTCATCGTGCCCACCGAGAGGGGGCGCGACTTCATCGCGCGCTCCGACGCCATCCTCGCCGACCTGGAGGCGGCCCACGCGCGGGCCGTGGGCGAGCAGGCGTACGCGGAGTTCAAGCGGGTCTTCAGGCTGGTCGCCGCCCGTCAGGCGGCGCTCACGTCTGACGCAGGGACATGACGAGGTAGCGGAAGGCCGGCTGGGCGTCGCCCGGCACGTCTTGGATGAGCGCGGGCCTGGTGGGCGACTCGAGGTTGATGCGGGCCAGCTCGGTCTCGATGCCGGTGAGCCCGTCGAGCAGGAACTGCGACTGGAAGGCGATCTGGATGTCGTCGCCGCGCAGCTCGCACGGCACGACCTCGGTGCCGCGGCCGATGTCGCCGCCGCCCGCCTGGATCAGCACCTGCCCCTGGCTGAACGACAGCCGCACCGCGGTGTTGCGCTCGGCCACGAGGGCCACCCGCTTGATCGCGTTGACGAACGGCGCCACCGCGACGTCGGCCCTGATCGACCACTCGGACGTGAGCCGGGCGCGGTAGTCGATGAACTGCTCGTCGAGCAGCCGCACGGTGGTGCTGCGACCGACGCTCTCGAACCCGGCGACCCCGTCGCCCATGGCCACGGAGACCTCGCCGCCGCGCAGCGACTTGGCCACCTCGACCAGCACTCGTGCGGGCACCATGGCGGAGACGGCGACGTCGGGGGCGGCCGGACGCCAGGTGAAGTCGCGGGCGGCGATGCGGTAGCGGTCGGTGGCGGCCATGGCCACCGACTCGCCCTCGATGTCGACCCTGATGCCGGTGAGCATGGGCAGCGTGTCGTCGCGGCTGGCGGCCGGCGCGACCTGGCCGACGGCGGAGGCGAACACGCCGCCGCCGATGGCGCCGATGGCCGGCGGCATGGCGGGCAGGGCGGGGAAGTCTTCGACCGGCATGGTGATGAGGCCGAACTCGGCGCTGCCGCAGGTGAGCACCGCCTCGGCGCCCTCGGTGACCAGCTCGACGTCGTCGGCGGGCAGGCTGCGGCTGATCTCGGCGAGCAGCTTGCCGGGGATGAGCACGCGGCCCTCTTCGGACACCTCGGCCTCGATCGCGGCGCGCGCGGAGACGTCGTAGTCGAACGCCGACAGGGTGAGCTCGTCGGTCGCCTCCAGCAGCAGCCCGGACAGCACGGGCACCACGGGTCGGCTGGGCAGGACTCGGGCAGCCCATGCCACCGCATCTGCCAGAACATCGCGGTTAACCCGGATTTTCACCTCATACCACCTTCTCGTCGCCGCCTGCCCTATGAAAATAGCCGGTGCCACCGACAACTCAGCGCAGTTCGGGGACAGGCGGTCAGCGGCTGTTGAGGTAGGCGAGCACGGCGAGCACGCGCCGGTTGTCGTCGTCCGACGGCGCCAGGCCGAGCTTGGCGAAGATGGAGGCCGTGTGCTTGGCCACGGCGCTCTCGCTCAGATAGAGGCGCTGGGAGATCGCCGCGTTCGAGCGTCCCTCCGCCATGGCCTCCAGGACCTCGCGCTCGCGTGGCGTGAGGCCGCCGAGCGGCTCCCGCCTGGCGTTGCTGGCCAGCAGCTTCGCGATCACCTCCGGGTCCATGGCGGTGCCGCCTGCGGCGACCCTGCGTACGGCGTCGATGAACTGCTCGGCGTTGAAGACGCGGTCCTTCAGCAGGTAGCCGATGCCGCCCGAGCCGTCGGCCAGCAGCTCGCGGGCGTAGAGCTGCTCGACGTGCTGGGACAGCACGAGGATGGGCAGGCCGGGCACCTGGCGCCTGGCCGTGAGCGAGGCCTGCAGGCCCTCGTCGGTGAGGGTGGGCGGCAGCCGTACGTCGACGATGGAGACGTCGGGGCGCAGCTCCAGCAGGCCCTTGAGCAGCTCGGGCCCGCTCTCGACGGCGGCGACGACGGTGAAGCCGTGGGCCTGCAGCAGGTGGACGAGGCCGTCACGGAGCAGGTAGAGGTCTTCTGCGATGAGGACGCGGTTCATGGTTTCCAGGGCCTGACGAGCGTGAGCGGGGAGAAGTCTTGCATGAGACGCCCGTGGTCGTGGGTCGCCGGGATGCGGATGGCCATGACGTGCATGAAGACACCTACCGCGATCATGCCGATGATCGTCGGCCACTGCCAGGGCAGCGGCAGGTGCAGGGCGAGGAACCACGTCTTCTCCTCGACGTTGAAGATCTTGAAGACGGCCGCCACGATCCCCTGGGGGAAGGTGGGGCACCAGGCCGTGGCCCAGAGGGCCGTCACGACGACCATCTTCCAGCGCGGCATCTTGCGGGCCGCGGCCTCGGGCACCGGCAGCACGCGGGGCAGTTCCATGGTGACCGTGGTGGGGCCGCCCGGCGGGCTGTGCAGGGCGAGCACGCCGTCGAAGGCCGCGATCCGCCGCTCGATGCCGGACAGGCCGCTGCCCTTGGACGGGTCGGCGCCGCCCATGCCGTCGTCCATGACCGTGATGCGCAGGTCGGCTCCGTGGGCGCTGATGTCCACGCTGACCTTCTGGGCGTCGCCGTGCCTGGCGGCGTTGGTCAGCAGCTCGCTGATCGCGAAGTAGACCGCCGCCTCCACCGGCGCCTCCGCCCGTTTCGGCAGGTCGGCGTCCACGGTGACGTGCAGCGGGTGGTCCATGGCGAGGGCGCGTACGGCGTCGATCAGGCCGCGCTCGGCCAGCACCGGCGGGTGGATGCCGCGGATGACCCTGCGCAGCTCGGTGAGCGTCTCCGACGAGGCGTCCCTGGCCCTGGCCAGCAGCGCCTTGGCCGCGGCCGGGTCCTTGTCCACGAGCTCCTCGACCGCGCCCAGCGTCATGCCGATGGCGACGAGCCTGGCCTGCGTGCCGTCGTGCAGGTCGCGCTCGATCCTGCGCATCTCGGCCGCCTGGGAGTCGGCGGCCAGGTTGCGGGTGCGCGTGAGATGGCTGACCTGGCCGGCCAGGCGGCTGGCGGCGGTGGCGTCCAGCAGCAGCCGGCACCAGCGGGCGTAGATCGGCAGGCCGCGCCTCGGCACCAGCAGGAGCGCCGGGAGGAGCAGCAGCTTGACCAGCGGGTCGAGCAGCATCCAGCTCTGGTCGCGCCAGGTGCCCGGGTCGCCGAGCAGCCACTTGAACCGGTTGTTCCACTCGGGCACGCGGGGCGTCTTGTAGAGCGTACGGTCGGCGCGGTAGAAGCCGTCGGGCTGCGGCACGGGAGGCGGGGGCGCGGGCAGGTAGGGCGACTCGATGGTGACGCCGAGCCGCTCGGTGACCAGCCTGCGGTGCAGCTCGGCCATCCGCCGGACCATCATCACCTGCGTCGGATACAGGAACACCATGCCGAGCGCGAACGACAGCATCAGCAGGAGACCGCTGGCGACGATCATGGGCACCTGCAGGACACCGAGTGCCAGCAGCGTGACGACGTGACCGTACCTCTTGAGCATGACATCAGTCTGCGCCACCGGGAGGGGGCTGGTCACTGCACCTAAGTACACCCTTGCCGGGCATCCAGCGGCATTCCGCCTTCTTAGCCGGGTCCCTAGCGTCAACGTCATGAAAATCATCGAGGTCAGGAACCTGCGCAAGCAGTACCCCGATCACCTCGCGGTGGACGACGTGTCGTTCGAGGTGGCGGAGGGCGAGATCTTCGGCATCCTCGGGCCCAACGGGGCCGGCAAGACGACGACCGTCGAGTGCGTCGCCGGTCTGCGGCAGCGCGACGGCGGTACCGTACGCGTGGCCGGCCTCGACCCGGCGACCGACCGCGACGAGCTGCGCCGCGTGGTCGGCATGCAGCTCCAGAGCGCCGCGCTGCCGGAGAAGATCAAAGTACGTGAGGCGCTCGACCTGTACGCCTCCTTCTACCCCGACCCCGCCGACTGGCACGAGCTGATCGACCGGGTGGGACTCGGCGGCAAGCGCGAGACCACGTTCAGGAACCTGTCGGGCGGGCAGCGGCAGCGGCTCTCCGTGGCGCTGGCCCTGGTGGGCAGGCCGCGCGTGGCCGTGCTCGACGAGCTGACCACCGGGCTCGACCCGCAGGCCCGCAGGGACACCTGGGAGCTGGTCGAGCAGGTGCGCGCATCCGGCGTGACCATCGTGCTGGTCACCCACTTCATGGAGGAGGCCGAGCGGCTCTGCGACCGTCTCGCGCTCATCGACGCCGGCCGCGTCGTCGCCACCGACAGCCCCGAAGGGCTCATCGCCCAGGTGGGCGGCGACCAGCGGCTGCGCTTCCGCCCGTCCGCGCCGGTGGACGACGCCGTCCTGCTGGCGCTGCCCGAGGTGCGCGAGGTCACGAGGAGCGGCGAACAGGTCATCGTCAGCGGCTCGGGCAACCTCGCGCCCGCCGTCACCCTCGCCCTGGCCCACCACCAGATCGTCCCGGGAGACCTGCGCATCGAGCAGGCCACGCTGGACGACGCGTTCCTCGCGCTGACCGGAAGGAAGCTGTCATGAAGCTGCTCGTCACGGAGACCAGGCTGCACCTAAGGGAGTGGCCGCTGCTGTTCTTCACCATCGGGCTGCCACTCGCGCTGCTGGTCGTGCTGGGGCTCAGCATCCCGTTCTTCACCGAGGCGGGCGCGGGCGGTGAGCGGTACGTGGACGCGCAGTGGCCGAGCATGATGGTGCTGCTCGCGCTGCTGACGCTGGCCTGCAGCGTGCTGCCCGCGACGCTGACCACGTACCGGGAGCAGGGGGTGCTCAGGCGGATGTCCACCACCCCGGTCGGCCCGGGACAGATGCTGGGGGTGCAGCTGCTGATCAACCTGGGCATCGGCGCGGTCTCCACGGCGCTGCTGATCGTGGCGGGGACGGCGGTGTTCGGCTCGGCGCCGCCGCGGCAGCTCGCCTGGTTCGTGCTGGTGTTCCTGCTCGGCACCGCGGCGCTGCTCGCCATGGGGCTGGTCATCGCCTCCCTGGCGCCCAACGCCAAGGTCGCGCCCGGCATCGGGTCCGCGGTGATGTTCCCGCTGATGTTCCTCGCCGGGATGTGGGTGCCGCGCGACGTCATGCCGGACGTGCTGCGCACGATCAGCGACTACTCGGTGGCCGGGCCGTTCGCCGCGGCGCTCAGGGACACGTGGGCCGGGCACCCGCCGCAGGTCCTCCACCTGGTGGTGGTGACGGCAGGGCTGGTCGTCTTCGGCGGTCTCGCCGTACGGCTCTTCCGATGGGAGTGAGCCGCGCACCCGCCGTCGCGGGGGCGCGGCGGGAGGAGTCAGCGCCCGGTGGCCCACACCGGGCGCGCTCCTGTGACGTTGGTCAGCAGGGAGTACAGCGAGGTCGCGGACGCGATGAACAGCCGGTTGCGCTTGGGGCCGCCGAACACCAGGTTCGCGGTCGGCTCGGGCAGGCGCAGGCGGCCGAGCAGCGTGCCGTCGGGGTCGTAGCAGAGCAGGGCCTTGCCGGCCGCGGCCCACACCCGGCCCTTGTCGTCGAGGCGCAGGCCGTCGTACGCGTCCGCCTCGCCGCCCGTCGCGAACACCTTGCCGTTCGCCGGCGTGCCGTCGTCGCGGACCTCGAAGACGCGGATGTGCCTGGCCCGCGTGTCGGCCACGTAGAGGTGCCGCTCGTCCAGCGAGAACGCCAGGCCGTTGGGGCGGTCGAAGTCGTCGGCCACCCGCCGCACCTCGCCCGTCACCGGGTCGGCGCGATAGACGTGGCAGCCGTCGATCTCCTGCTCGGCGGCCACGCCCTCGTAGTCGCTGAGGATCCCGTACGGGGGGTCGGTGAACCAGACGGAGCCGTCGGAGCGCACGACGACGTCGTTGGGGCTGTTGAAGCGCCTGCCTTGCCAGCGGTCGGCGATGACGGTGATGGAGCCGTCGTGCTCGGTGCGGGTGACCCGGCGCGGGCCCTGCTCGCAGGAGATCAGCCGGCCCTCGCGGTCGAGGGTGTTGCCGTTGACGTAGCCGGACGGCAGGCGGAACGGGCCCACCGCGCCGGTCATCTCGTCCCAGCGGAGCATGCGCTCGTTCGGGATGTCGCTCCAGACCAGGAACCGGCCGGCCGGGAAGTAGACCGGCCCCTCGCCCCAGCGGGTGCCGGTGTACAGGATCTCGATCGTGGTGTCGCCGCCGATCGCGGCCATGCGCTCGTCGAGGACCTCGAACTCAGTGGGGATCGTGTCCGTCATGGCGACCACCCTACGATCCTGAAGTAATGTCGAGGTATGACGAAGGTCGCCTGGAACACCAAGGAGCTCACCGTCGGGCAGCTCGCCGAGCGCAGCGGCGTCGCCGTCTCCGCCCTGCACTTCTACGAGGCCAAGGGCCTGCTCACCAGCCGGCGTACGGCGGGTAACCAGCGCCGCTACCCCCGCGACAGCCTGCGCAGGGTCGCCTTCATCAGACTGGCGCAGCGCATCGGCATCCCGCTCAAGGTCATCAAGGACGCCCTCAGCGAACTCCCCGACGAACGCACCCCCACCCGCGAGGACTGGGCCCGGCTGTCGGCGGCCTGGCGCGGCGAGCTGGACGACCGGATCGAGCAGCTGCAGCGCCTGCGTGACGACCTCACCGACTGCATCGGGTGCGGCTGCCTGTCGCTCGACCGGTGCCCCGTCGCGAACCCGTACGACCGGCTGGGCGATGAGGGGCCCGGCGCGCGCCGCATGGACACCCGCCTGTGCCCGCCCCAGCAGCGCTGCGCGTCCTGACCCTCAGTTTCCGGGAGCGGGCGGGACGATGAGGGTCGGGCGGTGGGAGTGGTGCAGCACGTGGTTGGAGACGCTGCCGAGCAGCACCGACCGTACGCCGGCCAGCCCCCGCGAGCCGGTCACGATCAGCGAGGCGTCGATCTCGTCGGCCACGTCCACGATCGTCTTCCAGATCGACTCGTTGTCGGCCACGGCCCGGTAGGTGACCTCGGAAAGCCCCGACGCGACGGCCAGCTCAGCGCCCTCCTTGGCGTGCTGCTCCGCCTGGGCGTGCGCCTCGTCCTCGGTGCCGGGGTCGATGGCCCCCGCGGCCAGCGGATACTTCTTGAGCTGGACGAGCAGCGGCTCCCAGACCGTGACGATGAGCGCGGGCTCGGCCGTGAGGTGTTCGGCGGCGAACTCGATCGCGCCGCGCGCGTCGGCCGAGCCGTCGTAGGCGACGAGGATGGTCATGGCGTTTCCCTTCGCTTCAGTCCTCTCGTAGAGCACTGAGGCGATCACCCGCCATTCCGTGGCGACTTGTCTGTTGGGTCACAGCTCCGAAGTCCGTACGCGACGCCGTCCCTGGTGTCGTCGTAGAGCACGCGGGACAGGTCCCCGGACAGGATCTCTATGTCCGCGATGAACCCGTCGCCGCCGTGGTCGTCCGCGCGGTGGGTCTCCAGAACGTTTCCATCCGCGTCCACGATGTACGCGCCCGCGGTGTCGGTACGGGCCGCGCGCACCGGTCGATTCGCCCGTATCGACCACGGATGCGCACAGAACTCATCGGTGGGAGGCGTGCGCGCTGCCGAGCGGCCGGCTCAGTGCTGGGCCATGTCCACGAACCGGCTGTAGTGACCCTGGAAGGCGACCGTCACCGTGGCCGTGGGGCCGTTACGGTGCTTGGCCACGATCAGGTCCGCCTCACCCGCCCGAGGCGACTCCGGCTCGTACGCATCCTCCCGGTGCAAAAGGATGACCATGTCAGCATCTTGCTCGATACTTCCCGATTCACGTAGATCGCTCACTTGTGGGCGCTTGTCGGTGCGTTGTTCCGGACCTCGGTTGAGCTGGGAGATCGCGATGACCGGGACCTCCAGCTCCTTCGCCAGGAGCTTGATGGCTCGGGAGATCTCCGAGACCTCGTTCTGGCGGCTTTCGACCTTCTTCGGGGAGCTCATCAGCTGGAGGTAGTCGATGACCACGAAGCGCAGGTCGTTGCGCTGCTTGAGGCGGCGGCACTTGGCGCGGATCTCCATCATCGACATGTTGGGCGAGTCGTCGATGAACAACGGGGCCTCGGCCACCTCGCTCATGCGGCGGGCCAGGCGGGTCCAGTCGTCGTCGCCCATCATGCCGGAGCGCATGTGGTGGAGGGCCACGCGGGCCTCGGCGGACAGCAGACGCATGGTGATCTCGTTGCGGGACATCTCCAGGGAGAAGATGACCGTGGTCATGCCGTGCTTGATCGCCGCCGACCTGGCGAAGTCGAGGCCGAGCGTGGAGTTGTGGGTGGGGATCAGGGTGCGGCCGGCGAGGTAGAGGTGGTCGGCGTTGTCCACCTCCACGCAGCGCACCGGCACCGAGGGCACCGGGCGGACCTCCGTGATCGTGCGGTGGAGGGTGGCGGCGGCGGTGTCGATGCGGGCGTTGGCGTCGGTGCGGCGCTGGAAGACCTTGTCGGGCGGGGTGAACGTGACCGCCGTCTCGCAGATGGCCACCGTGTGGCCGAGGCTGTGGATCAGCTCGCGGACCTCCTCGGCCAGACCGGCGTCCGTGAGGTCGAGGTGCACCGTTCCTGCGGCGTCGATGGTGGCCGCCGTGTCGAGCAGGCCCGCCAGGAGGGCCCTGCGCTGGTCTTCGGACGCGCGCAGGTAGGCCGTGGGGATGCGCGCGCCGCCGTCCGGGAGCGCGGCGGCCAGGCGGGCGCCCAGCGTGTAGGGGGGCTCGGGGAGGTCCTGCTCGGGGAGGGTCAGAGGGCGGGGGTTGGCGATCGTGTGGCCTCGGGCGAGTTGTTCCGTCGTACGGACCCGCGCCTCTCCCCCGTCGTGGCTGGTGAGCCACTGGTGATGGGCGTCGGCCACGATCACCGTGCCGTCGGCGAACTCCACCTCGTAGCAGGGCCGCCCTCGCAGCACCTCGGTGGCCGCGACCACGCGCGTGGGCCGGCCGTCGGCGCCGATGAGCAGGTCGCCCTCCCGGACCTCGCCCATCGTCGTCCAGCCGGCGGGTGTGGGCAGCGGGGTGTCGAGCGCGAGCGCCTTGCCGATGGCGGGACGCGCGGCCACGACGATCATCTGGCCGGGGTGCAGGCCGTTGGTGAGCTGGTCGAGGTCGGCGAAGCCGGTGGGGACGCCGACCATCTGGCCGCCGCGGCTGCCGATGGCCTCGAGCTCGTCGAGCGCGCCGGGCATGATGTCGGCGAGCGGCGCGTAGTCTTCGGACGTGCGGCGCTCGGTGACCTGGTAGATCTCCGCCTGGGCGCGGTCGACCAGGTCGTCGACCTCTTCGTTCTGGCCGCCGTAGCCGAAGGAGACGATGCGGGTGCCGGCCTCGATGAGGCGGCGCAGGATGGCCTGCTCGCGGACGATCTTGGCGTAGTAGCCGGCGTTGGCGGCGGTGGGGACGACGGCGGTCAGCGTGTGGAGGTAGGCGGCGCCGCCCACGCGGGCCATCTCGCCGCGCTTTTGCAGCTCGTCGAAGACGGTGACGGCGTCGGCCGGCTCGCCCCTGCCGTAGAGGTCGGTGATGACGTCGTAGACCATCTGGTGGGCGGGGCGGTAGAAGTCGTCGGAGCGCAGGATCTCGACGACGTCGGCGATGGCGTCCTTCGACAGCAGCATGCCGCCGAGGACCGACTGCTCCGCCTCGATGTTGTGCGGAGGGGTGCGCTCGAACCCCGGACTGCCGACGGCCTCTTGGTCAATGCTCACCGCGCCCCCTCGTGCACCTAGCAGGTGGCCGCACCACCCCCACTTGTAGTCGACCGGTGTGACAGTTTCGCGGAGTCCTGGCCACTCGGCAACGTGGCCTGTGGACAACCCTGTGGTCAACCTGTGCACGAGGGCCCCGAGGGTGTGAACGGCCTGTGGACGGGGCTGGGGATAACTCCTTCCGATATCCCCCGAAGCTCGGCTGAGCAGGGCGAACGGTATCCACCGACTGTGGAGGAAAGAAAGTTGGCGTGACACGCCGTGTAATGTCCATAATGGACAAATGCCCATTACACCCAGAGACCGGGAGATTCTGCGGCTTGCTGTGCCCGCGTTCGGGGCGCTCGTGGCCGAGCCGCTGTTCCTGCTCGCCGACTACGCCATCGTCGGGCACGGGCTCGGCACCACGGCGGTCGGCGCTCTGGGCGTGGCGGGCACGGTCCTGACGACATTGGTGAACCTGTGCGTCTTCCTCGCGTACGGCACCACCGCGCAGGTCGCGCGGCGGACCGGCGCGGGCGAGCACGGGCGGGCCATGCGCAGCGGCGTGGACGGCATCTGGCTGGCCATCGGCCTCGGCGTGGCGCTGATCGCGGTGGGCTGGCCGCTGGCGCCGGAGGTCGTGGGCTGGTTCGGCGCGGGCGGCACGCAGGCCGGGCAGGCGGTGACGTACCTGCGGATCAGCCTGCTCGGCACGCCCGGGATGCTGGTCGTGCTGGCCGGCACCGGCGTGCTGCGCGGGCTGCAGGACACGGTGACGCCGCTGGCGGTGGCGGTCGGGTCGTTCGCCGCGAACGCCGCGCTGAACGCCTGGTTCGTGCTGGGGCTGGGCTGGGGCATCGCGGGGTCGGCGTGGGGCACGGTGATCGCGCAGACCCTGGGCGCCGCCGTCTACCTGGTCGTCGTCGCGCGCGGCGCGCGCCGGCACGGCACCCCGCTCACCCCCTCCCTGTACGGCGTCAGACAGGCCGGTACGGCGGGCATCGCCCTGTTCGTCCGCACCCTGTGCCTTCGCATCGTCCTGCTGGCCGCCACCGCGATCGCCACCAGGATGGGCGAGGCGGAGCTGGCCGCGTACGCGCTGGCCACGCAAGTCTGGACGCTGCTCGCCTTCGCGCTCGACGCCATCGCGATCGCCGGCCAGGCCATCACAGGACGCTCGCTCGGCGCCGGCGACGTGCCCGCCACCAGGGACGCCACCCGCCGCATGGTCACGTGGGGCCTGTGGTCGGGCGCGCTGCTCGGCCTGCTGGTGCTGGCGGCCAGGCCGCTGGTGCCCGGCCTGTTCGACGCCGAGCCCGCGGTGGCCGGGATGCTGCTCGACCTGCTGTGGCCGGTGGCGCTCTTCCAGCCGATCTGCGGGATCGTGTTCGTGCTCGACGGGGTGCTCATCGGCGCCGGCGACCAGCGCTACCTGGCGTGGGCCGGGGTGTGGACGACGCTCGCGTACCTGCCGGCCGCCCTGCTCGCGTCCGGGCTCGGCGTGGTCGCCCTGTGGTGTGCGCTCGGCGTGTGGATGGTGGCGCGCCTGGTCACCCTCGTGCGCCGCGCCGCCGGCACCGCTTGGCTGGTGACCGGCGCGTAACCGTATCGTGCTTGCCGTCGTCCAAGAGGTGGGACAGAGTGGGCGCGTTCCCTGAGCGGGGTGTGCTTTGTCCACGATTCTGCGAAGACTGCCGCCTTCGGAGGCCACCGGGCTGCGTACGGGCGCCCGGCACAGCCTGGCCGAGGTCTACCGGCCGGCCGATCTGGTGGTGCTCGGACTCGGCGTGATGATCGGCGCCGGCATCTTCAGCATCGCCGGCGAGCAGGCCGCCACGACGGCGGGCCCCGGTGTGATCCTGTCCTTCATGATCGCCGGCATCGCGTGCCTGCTGGCCTGCCTGTGCTACGCGGAGCTGGCGTCCACGATGCCGACCTCGGGCAGCGCCTACACCTTCACGTACGTCATCTTCGGCGAGGTCTGGGCATGGATCATCGGCTGGGCGCTGATCCTTGAGCTGCAGTTCGCCGCCGCGCTGGTGGCCAGGGCGTGGGGCGCGATCGCGGTCGGCGCGCTCGCCAACTTCGGGGTACGCGTGCCGAACGAGCGGCTGGCCCAGGACTTCCTCGTGCTCGTCATCCTCGTGCTGCTCACCGGCATCGTCTCGCTCGGCGCCAGAGTCGGGCTGCGGGCCCTGTGGATCATGGTGTCGGCCAAGCTCCTGGCCGTCGGCGCGGTCATCGTCGTCGGCCTGCCGCACATCGACGCGGCCAACTTCGGCGACTTTTTCGCCCCGCCGCAGACGCTGGACAGCCCGCCCGCGACCGTGCTGGAGACCCTCATCGGGGAGGGGCAGGCGTTCGGCTGGTTCGGGATCTTCGCGGCGGCCTCGGCGATCGCGTTCGCGTACATCGGGTTCGACATCGTCGCGACCTCGGCCGAGGAGACCGTGAACGCCCGCAAGGCCATCCCCAAAGGCATGATCCGCAGCCTGGTGATCGCCACCGTCATCTACATCGCGGTGGGCCTGGTCATGGTCGGCATGGTCCCGTACACGCGGATCTCCGAGCAGGCGCCGCTGGCCGGCGCTTTTCAGGCCGCCGACCTCGGGTGGATGGCCCACGTCATCGACGTCGGCGCGGTGCTCGGGCTCACCACCGTGATCCTGGTGCTGATCGTGGGGCAGACACGGGTGCTGTTCTCGATGGCGCGCGACGGGCTGATCCCGCGCGGGCTCGCCACGGTCAGCCGCCGCTACCACACGCCGACACGGGTGACGCTGGTGATCGGGGCCGTGGCGATCGTGCTGGCGGAGTTCGTCCCTGTGGTGCCGCTGCGGGAGCTGGTGGTGATCGGGACGTTGTTCGCCTTCGCGTTCGTGGCGGCCGGGGTGATCGTGATGCGGCGGCGCATGCCCGATCTGGAGCGGGGGTTCCAAGTGCCGCTCTCGCCGCTGCTGCCCGCGCTGTCGCTGGTCGCCACGTTCTGGTTGATGATCAATCTGCGGCTGCTCACCTGGGCGTGGTTCGTCCTGTGGATGGCCTTCGGCCTGCTCGTCTACCTCGTGTACGGCCGCCGCCACAGCCTCCTCGCCCGCCCGCGTACCGAACCGGCGCGGCCCGCCCACGGCGGCCGGCACCGCCGCTAGGGCAGCCACTCCCGCACGTGGTCGCGGACGAACGCGTCGAAGGAGCGGGGCGGCCGGCCGGTCAGGTCCAGCACCGCCGTGCTGACCGCGTCGTCGCGGCCGGCGCCGAGACCGGCGTCCACGGCGGCGAGGGCAGCGGCGAACTCCTCCGGCAGGCCGCCGGCCCGGTAACCGGCCGCCATCTCACCGGGCGTGACGTGCCGCACCCGGATCGGCCGGCCGGTACGAGCGGCGATGATCGCCGCCGCGTCCTGATAGCTCAGCGCCTTCGGCCCGGTCAGCAAGAAGTCGCCCTGCTCAGCAGGCAGGTGGCCGGCCCGGTCGCCCCGCTCGGCTCCGGAACCGGCCGGCAGGTGGCCGGCCCGGTCGCCCTGCTCGGCTCCGGAATCGGCCGGCAGGTGGTCGCCCTGGCCGGCGTCGGGATCGGACAGGAGGGCGCGGGCGGTGGCTGCGATGTCATGCGCGTCGATCCAGCCCAGCCGGCCGTCGCCGGCGGCGGTGCGGATCTCGCCGTGCCGCCGGATGTGCTCGCCCAGCGGGTGCGGGGGCAGGAAGTTCTGCATGAACCCGGACGCGCGCAGCACCACCCACCCTGGCCTGGCCCGTACGCGTGCGGCCAGCTCCAGCGCGCCCGGGGCGTCCGGCAGCTCGACGGCGGAGCCGAGGAGCACCACCCGGCGCACGCCGATCCGTTCCGCCTCGTCCAGGAACGGGCCGACCAGCGGCAGCGGGTCCACGGAGTTCACCGGCGGCACCAGGTAGACCCGGTCCATCCCGCGCAGCGCGGCCGGATGGGTCGCGGGGTCGCTCCAGTCGAAGCGGACCGCTCCCGGGTCGTCGGCGGGCGGGTTGCGGACGGCCACGCGAACCGGCACGCCGTCACCGCGCAGCAGCGCCGCGAGCGCGCTCCCGGTCTTCCCCGTGCCGCCGGTGACCAGCACGCCGCTCATCGGACGTCCCCGTCGGCCACCGGGTTCGGGTAGCGGGTGAGATCGAGCGGAAGTGCTTGGCACGGTCAGCCTCCAGGGAATCGGCGGGATGTGACCGCTCCAGCCTCGGCGGCCGGCCGTCGGCGGGGAACGGCCGGCTGAGCCCCGGACCACTGGTGCGGGGCTGAGCCGGGCGTCGCTGTGCCACCCTGGGAGGGTGAGCAGAAGGGAACTGGCCGACTTCATCCGCCGCCGGCGGGAGGCGCTGCGCCCCGAGCAGGTGCCGCGCTCGGCCGTCCACCCGCCTGGCCGCCGGGCCCGGCGCACCCCCGGCCTGCGCCGCGAGGAGGTCGCCGCCCTGGCCGGGGTGTCCACCAGCTACTACGAACGGCTGGAGCAGGCCCGCGCGCCGCGCCCTTCCCCGCAGGTGCTGGCCGCGCTGGGCACGGCGCTGCGGCTCACCGCCGCCGAGCGCGAGCACCTGGCGCGGCTGGCCGGGCAGGTGCCGCCTGACCAGGACGCCGTCCAGCGGCCGGTGCCCGAAGGGGCCCGCAGGCTGCTCGACGGGCTCGGGACGATCCCGGCCTACCTGGCGGACGAGCGGCAGGACATCGTGGCATGGAACGACGCGGCCGCCGAGCTGATCACCGACTTCGGGCTGCTGCCGCCCGATGAGCGCAACGCCGTGCGGCTGGCGATCCGGCTGAGCGGCACCCTCTGCTCGGCGCCGGCCGGTGCTGAGGGCGAGTTCGCCCGGCAGTCCGCCGCCTGGTTGCGCGCGGCCGGCGCCCGCCGCCCCGGCGAGCGCGTGCTCGCCGAGCTGGTCAACGAGTTCGCCGCGCACGACCCCGACTTCGCCGCGAGCTGGCGCAACCATGACGTCCAGCCCATCTCCACGCTGCGCAAGCGGCTGCGCCACCCCCGTCTGGGCGAGCTCGACCTCGACTGCCAGACCCTGCTCGTGCCCGGCACCGACCTGCACCTGGTGATGTACACCGCACAACCGGGCAGCCCGAGCGCCGCCGTCCTCGCCCGGCTCGGCGTCCGCGTGGCGTGACCGCCTCGACTCGCTAGGGCCGGCCGGAGTCCAGCACGCTGCGCAGGAACTCGCGCGTGCGGGGATGCGCGGGCTCGCTGAAGATCTTCTCCGGCGGGCCCTTCTCGACGAGCACGCCGCCGTCCAGGAAGCACACGGTGTCGGAGATGTCCCGGCAGAAGCTCATCTCGTGCGTGGTCAGGATCATCGTCATGCCCGACTCCTTGAGCTCCCTGATGATCCCCAGCACCTCCACCACGAGCTGCGGGTCGAGCGCCGAGGTCACCTCGTCGAGCAGCATCAGCCTGGGCTGCGTGGCCAGCGCCCTGATGATGGCCACGCGCTGCTGCTGGCCGCCGGAGAGCTGGTCGGGGTACGCCCGCACCTTGTCGGCCAGCCCGAACTTGGTGAGCAGGTCATGCGCCCGCTCCTCCGCCTGCGCCCTGGCCACGCCGTGCACCTGGCGGGGCGCGAGCGTGATGTTGTCCAGCACGGTCATGTGCGGGAACAGGTTGAACGCCTGGAAGACGATGCCGAGCCGCTTGCGCACCTGGTCGACGTTCACCCTGGGGTCGGTGATCTCGTCGCCGTCGAGGTAGATGGCGCCGTCGTCCACCGTCTCCAGCAGGTTGACGCAGCGCAGCAGCGTGGACTTGCCGGACCCGGACGCGCCGATGAGGCTCACCACCTCGTGCGGGGCCACGTCCAGGTCGATGCCGCGCAGCACGCTGTGGCCGCGGAAGTTCTTCCACACGCCCTCGATGGTCAGGACGCTCATGCGCCGCGCCTCCTGCGGGTGCGTGCGGCCAGGTGGTCGGTGAGCCTGGCCATCGGGATGGTGAGCAGGATGAACAGCAGCGCCGCCGCCAGGTAGGGGGTGTAGTTGAAGGTGTCGGCGGTGTGGATGTACGCCTGCCTGAGCGCCTCGAGCGGGCCGATCGTGGCCACCAGCGCCGTGTCCTTCTGCAGCGAGGCGAAGTCGTTCAGCAGCGGCGGTAGGACCCGGCGCACGGCCTGCGGCACGACCACGTACCTCATGGTCTTGACGTGGCTGAGGCCCAGCGACCGCGCCGCCGCGATCTGGCTGGGGTGCACGGACTCGATGCCCGCCCTGAACACCTCGGCGACGTACGCGCCGTACGAGAGCGTCAGCGCGATGATGCCCAGCGTCGCGAGGTCGGACGGGATGCCCTGCAGCCGCAGCGCGGGCAGCCCGAACCCGATGAGGTAGATGACCAGGATCGTCGGGACGCCTCTGAACAGGTCGGTGTAGAGCGTCGCGAGCGCCCTGATCGGGAAGAACGCCGGCGCGGTGATGCCCCTGGCCAGCGCCACCAGCAGCCCGACCACCAGGACGAGCACCTCGGCGATCAGGAAGATCTTGATGTTGAGAAGGAACCCGCTCAGCACGTCGGGCAGCGCGGCGACGAACTGCTCACCGTCGAAGAACGTCGCGCGCACCGCCGGCCAGCCCGGCGAGCTGGTGACGCCCCAGACGACGAGGACGAGGAAGACGACCGTCGAGGCCGTCGCGATCGAGGCCGAGCGGCGGCCCCGCGACCTGCGGACGCGTTCGCGCTCGATCTGCCGCTCTGACTTGACCCACTCGCTCATTTCAGCTCGGGCGCACCCGCCGCCGATCCCAGCCACTGCTCCTCGATCTTGGCCAGCTCGCCCTTGGACTTCAGCGCGTCGACGGCCTTGTCCACGCACGGCTTGATCGGGCTGCCCTTGCCCATGACCAGCCCGAACTCCTCAGGCGTGCCGCCGGTCGAGCTGAACTGGCCGACGATCGTGGAGTTCTCGACCTGCGCGGCCGTGACGTAGAACGCCGTCGGCAGGTCCACCACCGCCGCGTCGATCTGCTTGTTCTTCAGCGCGTTCACGACGTCGATCTGGTCGTTGTAGACGTGGGGGTCGGACGACGGCTCGATGACGTCCCTGACCGCGTTGAACGAGGTCGTCCCGGCCTGCACGCCGATCTTCGCGTCCTTCAGCTCGGCCAGGCTCTTCGCGCCCGCGAACTTGCCGCCCTCGGCCGCCACCACGGCCTGCTTGACCGTGTAGTAGCCGTTGCTGAAGTCGACCGCCTTGGCCCGCGCCGGGGTGATCGATACCTGGTTGATGTCGAAGTCGAACTTCTTGTCACCCGGCGCGAAGGCGACGTCGAACTTCACCGTCGTCCACTGCACCTCGCTGCGGTCGAAGCCCAGCTCCCCCGCCACCGCGAACGCGACCGCGCTCTCGAAGCCCTGCCCGTTGCTCGGGTCGTCGTCCTTGAACCACGGCTCGTAGGCGGGCTTGTCGGTGCCGATGGTGAGCTTGCCCGGCGTGATCAGCTTGAGCTGGTCCTTCGTGCACGCGGTGGAGGTGGTGGGAGCGGCCGCGGTGCTCGCCGAATCGTCGACCGGTGCGCAGGCGACGCTCGCCGCCGCCAGGGCTCCGATGGCGAGCAGCATCGAGGGACGGGCCATGGCCTCTGCCTCCAGGGGGACGTGCGAAAGAACGAGGCGATTCTACGCGGATGATGTCGGAAATATGCCGCCAGGGTGCCCCAACCTGGACATACAGCAGGCCCCCTCGATGAGGGGGCCTGCTGCTGCTGAGGTCAGCCTGCGACGACCTCGACGTCGACCGAGGCGGAGACCTCCGGGTGGAGCTTGACGGTCACCCGGTGGGAGCCGACGCTCTTGATCGGGTTGACGATCTCGATGCGCCGCCGGTCGAGGACCGGCCCGCCGGCGGCCTTGACGGCCTCGGCGATGTCGCCCGTGGTGATCGAGCCGAACAGCCGGCCCGACTCGCCCGCGCGGGTGGTCAGCCGCACGCGCAGGGCGCCCAGCTGACCCGCGACCTCCTTGGCGGTGCCGAGGTCACGGATCTCGCGGGCGTCGCGCGCCTTGCGGATGGTCTCGATCTGCTTCTCGGCGCCGCGCGTCCAGCGCATGGCGTAGCCGCGCGGGATGAGGTAGTTACGGCCGTAGCCGTCCTTGACCTCGACGACGTCGCCGGGGGTGCCGAGGCCGGAGACCTCGTTGGTGAGGATGAGCTTCATGTCGACGAACCTCCCTTAGCGCGCCGTGCTCGTGTAAGGCAGCAGGGCCACCTCACGGGCATTCTTGATCGCCGTCGCCACGTCGCGCTGGTGCTGGGTGCAGTTGCCCGTCACCCGGCGCGCACGGATCTTGCCGCGGTCGGAGATGAACTTCCGCAGCAGGGCCGTGTCCTTGTAGTCGACGTAGGAGATCTTGTCGTGGCAGAACAGGCAAACCTTCTTCTTCGGCTTGCGCAGTGCCGGCTTTGCCATCGTGGTGCTCCTTTCAGAGCCCCGCCGTCAGAGCGGGAATGGACTCGGGCTTGTGGACAGGATTTAGAAAGGCGGTTCGTCGCTGAAGTCGTTGCCGCCGCCGCCGAAGCCGCCGCCGCCCTGCTGGCCGCCGCCGAAGCCGCCGCCGCCACCGCCGCCGCCCTGGAAGCCGCCGCCCTGAGGCGGGGCGGGCGTCGCGGAGGCCCACGGGTCGTCGGCGGGACCGCCGCCGAAGCCGCCGCCGCCACCCTGACGGGAGGTGCGGTTGACCTTGGCGGTCGCGTTACGCAGGGACGGGCCGACCTCGTCGACCTCGACCTCGTAGACCGTGCGCTTCTCGCCTTCCTTGGTCTCGTAAGACCGTTGCTTGAGCCGCCCCTGCACGATGACCCGCATGCCGCGCTGGAGGCTCTCGGCGGCGTTCTCCGCCGCCTGCCGCCAGACGTTGCAGGTCAGGAAGAGGCTTTCGCCGTCTTTCCACTCGTTGGTCTGTCGATCCATGTACCGCGGAGTGGACGCGATGCGGAATCGAGCCACCGCTTGCCCCGTCGGGGTGAAGCGCAGCTCCGGGTCGTCGACCAGGTTGCCGACGATGGTGATTACGGTGTCGCCTGCTGCCATGGCTAGCGCTCGCCTTCCTGCACGCCTTCGCTTGGGTTACGGCTCAGAGTACGGGGCTTCCCCGACAAAAGCCGGAGGTTAGTGCACGTCCGGACGCAGGACCTTGGTGCGCAGAATGCCCTCGTTGAGGTTCATCTGGCGGTCGAGCTCCTTGACCGTCGCGGGCTCCGCGGACAGGTCGATGACGGCGTAGATGCCCTCGGACTTCTTGTCGATGTCGTAGGCGAGCCGGCGACGGCCCCAGACGTCGACCTTCTCGACCGTGCCGCCGTCGTTGCGGACGACGGTGAGGAACTGGTCGAGGGACGGAGCGACGGTGCGCTCATCGAGCGAAGGGTCCAGGATGACCATTACTTCGTAACGACGCATGCGGACTCCAACCTCCTCTGGACTCTTGCGGTCACGACACTCTGCCGTGACAGGAGGACGCTGACGCTTGAACCCGGGCGGGCCCCTTTCGGCACCCCGGGGCGATGGATCACCCATCACAGCGCAGCGTGCCCCAGGTTACCAGCCACAGGTAGGTGGGAAGGCCTTTAGGAAACCAAGGGGGTGGTGGCTGTGCCACATGTGCTTCAACCCTCCGAGAGGGAGCGGTTCAGGTTCACGCTCAACACCGACGGACGCTCGCACCGGGTCGAGAACGCCCTGGCGGTCATCACGCTCGCCTGCGGTGTGGTGGCGTTCGTCGCGACCTTCTGGACCTCGGCGCACATGATCGCGTCGTGGGCCGGCACGCTCGGCTTCGGCGTGGGTCTCTATTCGCAGTACATCTCGGTGACCACGCCGCAGCGCTCGCTCAACGTGGTCGGTCTGGTCGGGTCGTTCGTGGGGGCCGCGCTCGGCATCGCGCACGGCGGTTTCCTCCCGCACCCATGATCCCCCGCGCAATCCCCCCGCGCATGAGTGACGGCCCCGGCGCATGGTCCGGGGCCGTTGTATATGTGGATCACCCGATGTGCAGGTCGATGCCGAGCAGGACCAGGAACCACAGGAACACCGCGAGCAGCGCCTCCGCGAGATCCCTGAGCAGTCCCGGCGTGATGTAGTCGTAGACCCAGGCGACGTAGATGCCGACGACGACGTAGACAACAACGATCAGCGCCCGTAAGCGCCAGCGGCTCATGGCGGTTTCTCCTCGGGTAGGGGGCGCCTCCCGACTGCCCTGGAGGCCGCCGGGCAAACCCGGCCGTACCCTGCTCGGGCGGCGGATAGCCTTACCTGCATGGTGCGAATCGGAGCTCATGTCGACCAGGACGACCCCGCCGCCAGGGGCGCCGAGGTGGGGGCCGAGGTGGTGCAGTTCTTCCTCGGTGACCCGCAGGGCTACGCCAAGCCGGTGCTGCCGGACAAGCCGGTCGAGGGCGTCGACGTCTACATCCACGCCCCCTACCTGATCAACGTGGCGACCACCAACAACCGCATCAGGATCCCCAGCCGCAAGCTGCTGGAGCAGCACCTCAAGGCGGCGGCGGGGCTCGGCGCCAAGGGCCTGGTCGTGCACGGCGGCCACGTCAACAAGAGCGACGACCCGCAGGTCGGCTTCGACAACTGGCGCAAGGTGTTCGAGCGCATGGAGTGCCCGATCCCCGTGCTGATCGAGAACACCGCGGGCGGCGGCAACGCGATGGCCCGCAGGCTCGACCGCATCGCGCGGCTGTGGGACGCGCTCGACGGGTTCGACGTGGGCTTCTGCCTCGACACCTGCCACGCCCACGCGGGCGGCGAGGAGCTGATCGACGTGGTCGAGCGGGTCAAGGCCATCACCGGCCGCATCGACCTCGTCCACTGCAACGACTCGCGCGACGCGTTCGACTCGGGCGCCGACCGGCACGCGAACCTGGGCCAGGGGAAGATCGACCCCGAGCTGATCCTCGCGGTGTGCCGGGCGGCGGGCGCGCCGATCGTGGTGGAGACGCCGGGCGCGGGCCAGGCGGACGACATCGCGTTCCTGAGGAAGAACCTCTAGCGTTTACACACAGGCTGTGGATAACTTCCCTGGATTACCAAGAGAAGAAAGCGGGTAGAAAGATCAGCCCGCCCAGGCGCCGCTGAGGAACCGGGCCGTGTTGGCCAGCATCAACGGGCCCGAGATCAGCAGATAGAGCACGAAAAGCCACGGCCGCCTGGTCGCCACCCGCGCCACCAGCACCCACAGCGGAAACCACAGCAGCAGCGAGCGCGGGATCGACAGGTAATAGGCCGACGTCATCAGCGCCGCCGCCTGCAGGCCCGTGTAGACGGCCTCGCTCCACCGGCGCAGCACCAGCAGCCAGACGAGCGCGGCCACGACCACCACGGCGCCGGCGATCTCCATCCTGAACGCCACCGCGAAGTCGTCGGAGCCCATCGCCGAGCGCCAGGTCGTCCGCCACGCCTCCCACGGCCACGCGAAGTCGCGCCCCCACCCGGCCTCCTGCGCGTGCTTCCACGCCAGCCAGTCACCGGTCCTGCGGAAGTGGTAGAACGCGTACGCCACCAGCGGCACGAACGGCACCACCAGCCACCCGGCCCGCCGCACCGGCTCCCTGCGTGCGGCGAACTCCACGAGCAGCGCCGCGGCCAGGAACAACCCGGTGATCCGCACGCACGACGCGCCCGCGGCCAGCACCACCGCGAGCGGCCAGCGCCCTTTCCTGGCGGCCAGCCACGCCGGGATCGCGAAGGCGAGGAAGAGCGACTCGCTGTAGCCCGCGGCCAGGAACACCGCCATGGGGAAGGCCAGCAGCCCCAGCACCGCCGCCCACCCGTGGGCGCCCTCGGTCTCCGCCAGCCGGGCCAGCGCCACCATGGCGACCGCTCCGGAGACCAGCGAGACCAGCAGCCCGGCCGCCGCCCAGTCGGGGACGACCAGGTGCACCAGGCGCAGCGCCAGAGGGAGCCCGGGGAAGAACGCCGGCAGGCCGTCGTCGGCGGGCCGGCCGGGCTCGCCGTCGTAGCCGTACTCGGCGATCGTGACGAACAGCGTGGTGTCCCACTTGCTCCACCGGTGCGGGTAGCCGGCCAGCGTGGCGCCGAGCAGGGTGGCGACCAGCAACCCGGCGCGCGAGCCGAACCAGAGCAGCAGCGCGTCCCGGGTGGCCGAGCGGGTGATCATCTGTTCAGTGACGCCAGCGTGAACCGGTCAGGGGCGCCGTCGAACACGCCGCCCGTCTGGTCGTCGACGCCGGCCGCGCGGACGACGTCCTTCTCGGGCCGCAGGATGTCGCGCACCACGAACGCCATCATGATGCCGATCGTGATGATCCGTCCCCAGACGGCGGTGAAGTAGGTGTCGTCGCCGATGCCCAGGTCGTCGCGCTCCAGGGGCGGCTGCGAGAGCAGGTAGAGCCAGATCGCGACGAAGTACCACACCTCGGCGAGCTGCCACAGCGCGAGCGGCTTCCAGTTGGGCCTGGCCAGCACCGCGAACGGCACCAGCCACAGCACGAACTGCGGCGACCACACCTTGTTCGTCATCATGAACGCGGCCAGCGCGAGGAAGCAGATCTGCGCCAGCCGGGGCCGCTGCGGCGCGCCCAGCGTCAGCACCGCGATGCCGAGGCACATGATCGCCAGCGACACGATGCCGAGCGTGCTCACGTCGGTCTCGCCGAGTATCGGCCAGCCCTTGTTCTGGAAGAACAGCCACGGCGAGCCCCAGTCGACGCCGCGCTCCTGGGAGAAGACGTAGAAGCGGCGCCAGCCGTCCCACGCGAAGACCATGAACGGCGCGTTGACGAGGATCCACGCCGCCACCGCGGCGCCCATCGTCTCGAGGAACGGCCGCCACCGCCCGGTGCGCCAGGTCAGCAGGAACAGCGCGCCGACGAACATCAGCGGATAGAACTTGGTCGCGATCGCGAGACCGAGCAGCACGCCCGCGGCCACCTGCCGCTCGCGCTTCCAGGCCAGCAGCATGCCCATGGACAGCGCGCCGGCGACGAGGTCCCAGTTGATGTACGCGGCCAGCACGACGGCCGGCGAGATCGCGTACCAGAGGGGGTCCCAGCGCCTGGCGGGGCCGGCCACCCCGGCCATCAGCAACACCCCGGCCACCAGGCAGAGGCCGAGCAGGATCACCGTCAGGTCGTAGAAGCGCACCGCCTGCGCGACCCTGTCGGGGCTGAGCGCGCGGGCGATCCAGGCGAACACCTGCATGACCTCGCCCAGCACCACCGGGTACTCGACCTGCTTGTCGAACGGCACCGCCGCGAAGTAGGGGTTCTGGGTGTCGAGGGCGCGGTCGAAGTAGAGGGGGTAGATGTCGGTGTAGCAGAAGTTCGTGTACGTGGTGACCTGGTCGTTCCACCCGCCGGTACGGCACGGCAGGCGCACCACGTACGCGAGGCTCGCCCCCAGGGCCGCGATGAGCCCCAGGGGCAGATACGGCACGGCACGCGCCGCCCAGGGGGCGCGTGCCTCGGTGCTCGTCACTGGTTCCGTCACTGATCTGCGGGCCTGCCCGGCATCGGCCGGCTGCCGCTGGGTCTGGCGTTGGGCGCCGATCCGCCTCCTGCGACGTCCACGTCACTGTCCGGCAGGCCGAGCTGGTCGGTCTCGGTGCCGGTGTCGTCGCTCACGTCGCCCTCGGGGATGCCGGGGTCGTCGTTGTCGCAGTTGATGAAGCAGTCGTCACCCTGGTCGAACGGGTCGCCGGTGCCGAGCGGGTTGTCGTCGGCTTCGGGCGTCGGTGTCGGCGTGGGCGTCGGGCTCGGCACGATGTTCTCCGGCGTGCCGACCTCGGCGCGGGCGGGGAACTGCTCGACCGGCATGCCCTCGTGGGCGAGCTGCATGAACCTCTGCCAGACGATCGTGGGCGGGCCCGCGCCCTCGAAGCCCAGGGAGACCTCCTTGGGCGTGGTGTAGGGGTTGTCCCAGCCGTACTTCTTGCTGCCCTTGCGGAACACCGGGCAGTTGGAGTGCTGGGGCGGGACGACCTTGCCGGTCTTCGTCACGCACTGCTCGCGGTAGAAGCCGACCGCCGTGGAGATCTGCGGCGTGTAGCCGACGAACCAGGCTTCCTTCTCGTCGTTGTTGGTGCCGGTCTTGCCGGCCGCCGGCCGGGAGCCGAGGCCCTTGCCCGCCGCGGTGCCCGACTTGAGCACCTCCTGCATGGCGATCGTCGAGTCCGCGGCGACCCCCTCGTCGATGACCCGCTTGGCGGCCGCCATCTCGGGGTAGACCACCCGGCCGTCACGCGCCTTGACCTGGCGTACGACGTGGTAGCGAGTGTACTTGCCGCCGTTGGCGAAGATCGAGTAGCCGGCCGCCTGCTCCACCGGCGTCACCAGGGCGCTGCCGATGGCGAACTGGTAGTGGTGCTCCTTGACGTCGTCCTCCATGCGCTTCTGGTTGAAGCCGGCCTCCTCGACCAGGTTCTTGACGTCGTCGAGCTTGTTGGGCAGCGCGTAGGCCATCGACACGTACGCGGTGTTCACCGACTGCGCCGTGGCCTTGACCACGTCGACGGCGACGCCCACGTTGTGGCTGTTCCTGATGCCGCCCTCCTGTTGGCCCGGCAGCTCCTTCGGCACGGTCTCGTTGCCCGGCACGTAGCTCTTGAGCGAGTAGCCGGCCTGCAGCCAGGCGGCCAGCACGTACGGCTTGAACGCCGAAGCCGCCTGCTTGGTGGACTGGAAGGGCTCGTTCCACGGGTCGTTGAGGTAGTTGTCGCCGCCGTAGAAGGCCAGCACCCGTCCGTTCCTCGGGTCCACGGCGGCCAGGCCGGCGTGGTACTCCGTGGACATGTTGTAGGCCTTCATCGTCTCCTTGACCGCGGTCTTCGCGTGCTGCATCATCTTGCGGTCGAAGGTCGAGACGATCTTGTAGCCGCCGCTCCTGACCTTGTCGCGGGTCAGCCCGCGGCCCTCTAGCTCCTTCAGCACCTGCTCGACCATGTAGCCCCTGAGCCCGCCCAGCTCGTTGTCGGACGAGCTCGTCTTGGTCTTGGGGAACTTCGCGGTCTTCGGCAGATCGCCGTACTTGTCGGGCCACTGCTCCGCCATGTACTGGACGACGGTCTTGAAGCGCTCCTTCAGTTCGGGCGCGTCGTGGTCCCAGTTGGGCTGCTGGATGCGCGCGGCGAGATAGGCGCCCTGCTCGGGGGTGAGGTTCTTCGCGTGGACGTTCTTGCCGGGGAAGTACGCCTTCGCCGCGGCCTCGACGCCGTACGCGCGACCGAAGTTGATGGTGTTGAGGTAGTTCGCGAGGATCTGGTCCTTGGTCAGCTCATCGTCGAGCTTGACCGCGACGAAGATCTCCATGACCTTGCGCTTGATCGACAATTCCTGGCTGAGGCCGTCGTAGTAGTTACGGGCCATCTGCTGGGTGATGGTCGAGGCGCCCTGGAGCTGCTGGCCGGTCGCGGTCATCCAGACCGAGCGGGCCATGCCGGAGATGGAGATGCCGGAGTCCTCGTAGAACGTCTTGTTCTCGATCGCGACGGCGGCGTCCTTCACGGTGTCGGCCATCTCGGTGATCGGCACACTCTCGCGTTTGAAGCCGAGCGTGGCGATCGGGGTCTTGCCGTCGCGGTAGTAGATGGTGCTCTGCTCGGCCAGCGCCTCGGCCTGGGCCTCGGTCGGGACGGGCGTGTTGGCGTACGCGACCATGATCATGCCGAACAGGCCGGCCGCGAGCACCACGACACCGGCTACGACGAGCTTCCAGCTCGGCAGGAACCTGCGCCAGCCGCCGCCACCGCCGCGTTTGACCGGCGGTTCCGGCGGTTCTGACGGCGGGCCCGAGCCGCGCCGGCGCGAGCGGCGCGGCGCGTCGCTGACGATCGTCTCCTGGTTGCTCACCGCGCGCGTGTCCTGGCGGGCGTGGGAGCGCGACGGCGGCTGGTCGCCGCGCTCCTGCGGGTATGCGGCGGTCCGCCGCTCGCGCGGCGGGTGGTCGCCGCGCTCCTGCGGATGCTCGGCACGCGCGCGGCGGCGTGGCGGCGGCTCATCGTACGGCTGCGCCGCCATGGCGCCGGTCTGCTCGTATGCGGCTTCGGGACGACGCGGCGGCTGAGCCGCGCCCCAAGCCGGATCGCCGGTTTGAGGAGGAGAACCTTGGGGCACAGAACGGGATGAGCTGGAGCGACGGCGCCTCCCCGGGCGTGACGTCCCCTCATTCATGCTGTTACTCACACGTCCTCGCAACGTCGTCGGAACATAAACGGCGGTCGGGCGTGAGGCTGCTCGCCGCCCTCGGTCTTCACGCTTGATCGACGAGGTCAGGCGGTCCGTTCCCGAGGACGTACGAAACCGTCAGGTGATTCCAGGAACAACCTTGGCAGACCTCGACAACGTACACCCGGAACTCATCGTAATCATGAGCCATGGCGACGAGTTCTGATGTGACCTTTGCCTGACCGGCATGCCGCCCGAGGGCGTCGCCGTAGACATAGGTCACGTTGGTGACGTTCTCCTGTTCGCAGACCGGGCAGAGGCGTTCGGTCGGCTCGCCGAAGTGGCGGGCCGCGCGAAGGAGGTAGGGCTGTGCGTCACAGACGTCGCGGCGCGACGATCGCCCCGCCCGCAGGGAGCGGACCACCGCCCTTTTCGCGAGGCCGTAATCCACCACCCTTCTCTGTGACCACATGAGCGCCAGACTACGGCGTTTCGGAGGTTGATCCCAACGACTTGCCGGATTCGCAGATTGCGGCCATATAGCGCCCCGACGTATCCTCGGGATGTATCGGCTCGATACATCGACGCGAGAGGGGGCGGTTCCAGTGGCCAGCGGACAGGGCAGGGTTCTGGAGCTGGCCGTGCTCGGGTCGCTGCACGAGACGCCGCTCCATGGCTACGAGCTGCGCAAACGGCTCAACGCCTTGCTGGGGATGTTCCGTGCGTTCTCCTACGGGTCGCTGTACCCCTGTCTGCGATCACTGCTGGCTCAGGGCCTCATCGCCGAGGAGCAGCCGGCCCCGTCCACGATCGTCGGCGGCCGGTCGAAGATCGTCTATAAGCTGACCGCCGAGGGCAAGGAAAGGCTGCAGGAGCTGCTCACCCAGGCGGGCCCGTCCGCCTGGGAGGACGAGAGCTTCGGCGTGCACTTCGCGTTCTTCCGGCACACGGAGGCCGAGGTGCGCCTGCGCATTCTCGAAGGCCGCCGCAGCCGGCTCGAGGAGCGGCTCGACGCGGTGCGCACCGCGTTGGCACGCACCAGGGAGCGGCTCGACAGCTACACACTCGAGCTGCAGCGCCACGGGCTCGAGTCCGTCGAGCGCGAGGTGCGCTGGCTGAACGAGCTGATCGCAACTGAGCGTCGGGCCTCGTCCGAGGACAGGCCCGAGAGAGATACCACGTCAACTGATGAGTAAGGGAGCGAGTGCGATGGGTTCGGTTCGCGTCGCCATTGTCGGTGTCGGCAACTGCGCGTCGTCGCTGGTCCAGGGCGTCCACTACTACAGGGACGCGGATCCCGACGTACGGGTCCCTGGCCTGATGCACGTGAAGTTCGGCGATTACCACGTGGGCGACGTCGAGTTCGTCGCCGCGTTCGACGTGGACGCCAAGAAGGTCGGCCGCGACCTCTCTGAGGCGATCGTCGCCAGCGAGAACAACACGATCAAGATCTGCGACGTGCCCCCGACCGGGGTCACCGTGCAGCGTGGGCACACCTTCGACGGCCTTGGCGAGTACTACCGCGAGATCATCGAGGAGTCCGACGAGGACCCCGTGGACGTGGTCCAGGTGTTGCGTGACAACCAGGTGGACGTGCTGGTGTCGTACCTGCCGGTGGGCTCGGAAGAGGCCGACCGCTTCTACGCGCAGTGCGCCATCGAGGCCAAGGTGGCGTTCGTGAACGCGCTGCCGGTCTTCATCGCCTCCGACCCCGTGTGGGCCGAGAAGTTCACCGAGGCGGGCGTGCCGATCGTGGGCGACGACATCAAGTCGCAGGTGGGCGCCACCATCACGCACCGCGTGCTGGCCAAGCTGTTCGAGGACCGCGGGGTCGAGCTGCTGCGCACGTACCAGCTCAACTTCGGCGGCAACATGGACTTCATGAACATGCTGGAGCGCACCCGCCTCCAGTCGAAGAAGATCTCCAAGACGCAGTCGGTCACCTCGCAGATCCCGCACGAGATGGGCAAGGCCGACGTGCACATCGGCCCGTCCGACCACGTGCCGTGGCTCGACGACCGCAAGTGGGCCTACGTCCGCCTGGAGGGGCGCTCGTTCGGTGACACGCCGCTCAACCTGGAGTACAAGCTCGAGGTGTGGGACTCGCCGAACTCGGCCGGCATCATCATCGACGCCGTGCGGGCCGCCAAGATCGCCCTCGACCGGGGCATCGGCGGGCCGATCCTGTCGGCGTCGTCCTACTTCATGAAGTCGCCGCCTGAGCAGTACTCCGACGACGAGGCGCGCGAGTACGTCGAGAAGTTCATCAGGGGCGAGGTCGAGCGCTGACCTGCTCTTCGCTCCCCGCGGCGTCGCGGCCCCTCATCCAGGGACGCGGCGCCGTTCGCAGGTCAGGGACGTGCGGCGGGCGGCAGCGCGTCGGCGCCGGCCGGCTGCCAGGACAGCGGGTCGGCGCCCAGCTCGGTCAGCAGCGGCACCTGCTCCCTGCACCACGGCGAGATCGCCAGCAGGCCGTTCTGGGCCCCCTCGGCGAACTCCTTCCACGGCATCCACAGCGTCTCCCCCACCTCGTCGGGGTTCGGCGTGACGGGCGCGTCGACCGTGACGCGGTAGACCGGGCACAGCTCGTGCTCGACGATGCCGTTGGCCATCACCGCGCGGTAGGCGAACGAGGGCAGCATCAGATCGACGCTCTCGACGGCCAGACCCAGCTCGTAGGACAGGCGGCGCACCACCGCCCGGTCGAGCGCCTCGCCCGGCAGGGGGTGGCCGCAGCAGCTGTTGGTCCACACGCTCGGCCAGGTCAGCTTGTGATCGGCTCTCCTGGTGAGCAGCACACGGCCGTCGAAGTCGAAGACGTAGCTGGAGAAAGCCAGATGGAGGGGGGTCTCGCGACCGTGCACCGAGGTCTTGGGCGCGGTGCCCAGCGCACGACCGTCGCGGTCTACCAGCACAACGTGTTCCTCGCTCGTCACGCTTTGAAGCGTACGAGATCATGACCACCACTTGGAACCCCGGCGGTACTCCGGCTTGGCAGCCGACGGGCGCGGGCTAGGCTGACGGCGTGTCTTTCGTCGCCGATCTCCGCACGGTTCTGCGGGGCAGGGACTTCAGGCGGCTGTTCGGCACCCGGCTGGTCTCGCAGTTCTCCGACGGCATCTTCCAGTTCGGGGTCACCGGGTTCGCCTTCTTCAGCCCCGAGAACCAGACGACCGCCGTCGAGGTGGCGGCCGGGCTGGCGGTGCTGCTGCTGCCGTACAGCGTGCTCGGGCCCTTCGTCGGCGTCTTCATCGACCGCTGGTCGCGGCGGCAGATCCTCATGGTGGCGCCGTTCATCCGGGGCGGGCTGCTGCTCGTGGCCGCCGCGCTCGTGGCGGCCGACGTGCCCGATCCCGCGTTCTACGCGGCGGCGCTGGCCGTGCTCGGCGTCAACCGGTTCTTCCTGGCCGCCCTGGGCGCCTCGCTGCCCCACGTGGTGCCGCCCGAGCGGCTGATCTCGGCCAACGCGGTCGTGCCCACCTCGGGCACGGTGGCCACGTTCCTCGGCGCCGGCGTGGGCTTCCTGCTGCGCGAGCTGTTCGGCGGCGACGACCTGGGCGTGGCGCTGCTGCTGGTGACGTCCGGCGTGGTGTTCACGATGAGCGCGCTGGTGGCGCGCACCATGGAGCGGCAGCTGCTCGGCCCGTGGCCCGACCCCGACCGGCCGCAGGCTCGCCAGGAGCTGCGCAACGTCGTCACCGGGCTCGTCGACGGCGCCCGCCACCTTCTCCGCCACCGCGTGGCCGCCGCGACGCTGGGCGCGATGGCCACCCACCGCTTCCTGTTCGGCATGTGCACCGCGCTCGGCATCATCCTCTACCGCTACTACTTCGCCCACGGCGACGCCGAGGCCGCGCTGCGCGGCATCGGCCTGGTGGTGATCGCCGCCGGGCTCGGCACCGCGCTCGCCGTCGTCGTCACGCCGTACACGACCGAATGGTTCGGCATCGAGCGGTGGGTGCAGATCGCGCTGGTCGCGGCGGGTGTGCTGACCGCGGTGCTGGTGCTGCCCTTCCAGGAGTGGGGGCTGCCGGTCGCCGGGTTCGTGCTGGGGGTGGCCGGGCAGAGCGTGAAGATCTGCGCCGACACCACCGTCCAGCGCGACGTCGAGGACATCTACCGGGGCCGCGCCTTCTCCATCTACGACATGCTCTTCAACGGCATGTACGTGCTGGCCGCGGCCCTGTCGGCGGCGATCCTGCCGGCCGACGGCAAGTCGTACGCCGCCGTCGCCATCATCTCGCTCGGCTACCCCCTGGCCGCCCTGGGCTACCGCCTGATCACCGCGCCCTCACGCACCGAGGTCGGTTGACCTCGCCCACTCCAGCAGCGCCTCGGTGGCGGCCTCCTTGCCGATCACGCCCTTGTCGAGCCTGAGGTCGAGCAGGAACTTGTAGGCCCGCCCCACGACCGGCCCCGGGCCGACGCCGAGCACCTGCTGGATCTCGTTGCCGTCGAGCTCGGGCCTGATCTTGGCCAGCTCCTCCTCCTCGGCCAGCCTGGCGATGCGCTCCTCCAGGTGGTCGTAGGTGCGCGACAGCGCCGCCGCCTTGCGCTTGTTGCGGGTGGTGCAGTCGGCCCTGGTCAGCTTGTGCAGCCGGTCGAGCAGGTGGCCGGCGTCGCGGACGTAGCGGCGCACGGCGCTGTCGGTCCACTCCCCCGTGCCGTAGCCGTGGAAGCGCAGGTGCAGCTCCACCAGCCGGGACACGTCGGCGACGACGTCCTTCGGGAAGCGCAGCTCCGTCATGCGCCTCTTCGTCATCTGCGCCCCGACCACCTCGTGGTGGTGGAACGAGACCCGGCCGCCCGCCTCGTGGCGGCGCGTCTTGGGCTTGCCGATGTCGTGCATGATCGCCGCCCAGCGCAGGATGCGGTCGGGGCCGTCCTCCTCCTGCGAGATGGCCTGGTCGAGCACGGTCAGCGTGTGCTCGTAGACGTCTTTGTGCCGGTGGTGCTCGTCGATCTCCAGCCGCAGCTTGGGCAGCTCGGGCAGCACATGGGCGCCCAGCCCCGTCTCGACCAGCAGCCGCAGGCCCTCGCGCGGGCGGGCGCCGCAGATCAGCTTGTCGAGCTCGTCGCGGATGCGCTCGGCCGAGACGATCTCGATGCGGTCGGCCATCTCGGTCATCGCCGTCACCGCCGCCGGATCGACGCTGAAGCCGAGCTGCGCGGCGAACCTGGCCGCGCGCAGCATGCGCAGCGGATCGTCGCCGAACGACTGCTCGGGGGTGCCTGGCGTGCGCAGCAGCCCCGCCCGCAGGTCGGCCAGGCCGCCGTAGGGGTCGACGAACTCGTGCGCGGGCAGCCGCACCGCCATCGCGTTGACCGCGAAGTCGCGCCGCTCCAGGTCGCCCTCAAGGGTGTCGCCGTAGACGACCTCGGGCTTGCGCGACTTGGGGTCGTAGGACTCGCTGCGGTACGTGGTGATCTCGATCAGCCGGTCGCCCTTGCGCAGGCCGACCGTGCCGAAGTCGATGCCGATCGTCCACACGGCGTCGGCCCAGTCTCTGGCGATCTCCAGCACCTGCTCGGGGCGGGCGTCGGTGGTCAGGTCGAGGTCGTTGCCTGCGCGCCCGAGCAACAGGTCGCGTACGGGCCCGCCGACGAGGGCGAGCTCATGGCCCTGTGCGGCGAACAGGCGGCCGAGCTCGTCGGCCACGGGGGCGATCTTGCGGAACAGGTCGTTCATGGCCTGCTGCTGGCTTTCGGTCAGAGTTGAGTCGGACAAACTGCGATCGGCCTTATCTAGTGCGCTTCCGGAACATATCCCCCGAGCCACACCAGGTCCGGGTTACCGTCGGTCAAGGGACCGTCGGGGGCACTGGAATGCGGCAAGGAGGACTATATGAAGGACGCCCTCGCGCTCCACCGCTGGCTCCTCGCACACCAGGTCCATCATGAGATCGTACGCCTTCCGCGTCCCATGACATGCGCGGAAGAGCTGCCGGAGACGGTCTTCGCGGCCGCCGGACGCTGCCTCATGGTCACGGTGCTGGACGTCACGACCAGGGTCGGCAGCGAGGTCGTCATCGCCGTCACCACCCCCGTCTCATCGCCGCCGCGGCCCGGGATCGTCGGAGGGCTGCTCGGCGCCCGCCAGGTACGCCCCGCGCCCGCCCACGTCGTCAACGCGGCCACCGACTACGCCGACGGGCTCGTGTGCCCGCTGCTGCTGCCCGCCGCGCTGCCGATGTTCATCGACGACCGGCTGCACGCGGACGACGAACTCATCTACACGCCCACGGGAGAGCGGCACACCGCGCTCGCCATGAGGGCTCTCGACCTGCTGGCCGTCCTGCCCGGGAAGATGGTGGACCTCCGCGGCACACGCCCGCGAGGATCACGTGCGGCGGTCGCGCGACGGCACTGAACCCGTACCATTGCGGGCGTGTGTCGTCCTCGTCCGGCTCGGGCCTGCGCGTGATCCGTAAGACCACGCTGCTCGCCGCGCTGTCCGCCGCGTTGCTCGCCCCCACGATGGCGGTGACGCCCGGCGAGGCTGCCGCGACGCCGGTCCTGACCGAGGTCAGGCGGCAGACGCTCGCCGTGTCGATCACGTCGATCACGCCCGAGGTGCCGAAGAGCCTGACCGATGTGATCAAGATCACCGGCACCGTGCGCAACGACACGGGCACCGCGATGTCCGGCCTCCAGGTGCGGCTGCGCTACAGCGCCCAGCCCTTCACCGACCGCGCCTCGATGGCCGCCTACCAGGCCGACCAGAACAACGCGACGCTGCCGAGCAGCGTCTCCACGCGCAACTCGTTCCAGAATCTCGAGCCGCTCGATGCGGGCGGCACCGCGCGCTGGGAGATCACGGCCACGCCCGTGCAGCTCGGCCTGCGGCGGTTCGGCGTCTACCCCATCGCGGTCGACGTCGCCCAGTGGGGTGTGCCGCTCAGCGCGCAGCGCACCTTCCTGACGTACGCGCCGCCCACCACGCCGCGCCCACCGCGCAACAAGCTCGCCGTCGTGCTGCCCGTCATCGACCAGCCGCGCCGGGCCACCGACACCGACCCCGACGCGCCCGGCAAGGGCCCGTTGTTCCTCGACGACACGCTGAGCCAGGCCGTGACCGGCCGCGGCCGCCTGGCCGACCTGCTCAGCATCGCGCAGTCGGCGCCGAGCAGCGTCACCTGGGTGGTCGATCCCGCGCTGCTCGACGACCTCAGCGCGATGACCAAGGGCCACCAGGTCAAGACGAAGGACGGCAAGCGCTCCCAGCCGCCCAGCACGGCGGCGGGCCAGTGGCTGACCGACATGCGCACCTCGCTGGCCGCCTCCCCCGTGGTGGCACTCCCCTACGCCGACCCCGACGTGGCGGCGCTGGCCCACCAGGGGCTCGACCCGCAGACCCGCAGGGCCGTCGAGCTGGGCGGGCAGAAGGCCCACCAGTTGCTCAGCGCCAAGGCCAAGACCAACCTCAACTGGCCGGCCGCCGGCGTGCTCGACCCCGACGCGCTCGACCTGCTCGCCGTCAGCGGCGTCAACACCGTGCTGCTCAACTCCACCAACCTGCCGCCGCAGCCGCCCGTGCCCACCACGCCTGACGCCGCCGCGACACTCGACTCGGTCAACGGCCCGGTCACCGCGCTGGTCGCCGACCCCGAGCTGAGCCGCCTGTTCGAGCCGACCGCGCCCACCTCGCAGGCGCTGACCAGGCAGCGGTTCATCGCCGAGACCGCGATGATCTCCGCGGAGCCGGGCCAGACCGTGCCGCGGTCGCTGGTCGTCGCGCCCTCCCGGCGCTGGAACCCCAACCCGGCGCTGGTCAGCTCGCTGCTCAAGACCGCGGGCCGGCTGCCCTGGCTGCAGCTGACCACGCTGGAGTCGCTCAAGCCGGGCAAGACGTCCGTGCCGCGCGCCGGGCTGACCTACACCGACCAGAACCGCAAGCAGGAGCTGTCCGGCAAATACCTCGACTCGGTCAAGGAGTCGTGGTCGATGGCGCAGCTGCTGTCCCGGGTCACCACCGACGGCGCGCCGTCCAGCTTCGACGCCGCCGTGCTCCGCCTGACCTCGTCGGCCTGGCGCGACAGCACCCGCGCCGGACGGGCCGCGGCCAAGGTGGTCGGCACCGCCGTCACCAACACCACCAACAAGATCCAGATCTTCGGCGTGGGCGGCCCCCGCACCCTGGCCGGCAGCAGCGGCGTGGTGCCCATCAGCGTGAAGAACGGCATGGGTCACCCCGTCGCCCTCTACATCGACGTCAAGTCCGACAACCCCGAGCTGCTGCAGATCAAGATCGTCGAGGAGACGCGGACGATCGGCCCAGGCCAGAGCACCACGTTCCAGGTGACGATGAACGCCACCCCCGACACCAGCGGCGACGCCACGGTGACCGTGCAGCTCAAGACCCCCGACGGCCAGCCCTACGGCAAGCCGCAGCGGCTGACGATCCGCACCACCGGCTACACCGGCATCGCCCTGGTGATCGTGGGCGCCGCGCTGACCGTGATGCTCGCCGCCGTCGTCACACGGCTGTTGCGGCGCAGGTCGCAGCGCAAGCTCGCGCGTACCAAGACCCGGGAGAGTGAGACCGTATGAGCCGCATGCTGCGGGCCAGCGCCATCATGGCGGCCGGCACCATGGTGTCCAGGGTCACGGGGTTCGTGCGGACGATGGTGCTGGCCTACGCCATCGGCACGGCGGCGCTCGGCGACGCCTACAACGCCGCGTACGCGATCCCGTACAGCATCCTCGACCTGCTGCTGCTCGGCGTGCTGAGCAGCGTCGTGGTGCCGATGATCGTCCGGGCCCAGCAGCACGACGCCGACGGCGGCAGGGCCTACGAGCAGCGGCTGCTGACGCTCTCCACCGGCGCGCTCATCGTGGTCGCCGCGATCGCCGTGCTGGCCGCGCCGCTGCTCATCGACCTCTACACGGTCTGGGAGCACGGCAGCAGGGAATACGAGGTCGCGGTCACGCTGGCCAGGTTCATCCTGCCGCAGCTCGCCTTCTTCGGCGTGGGCGCGGTGGCCGGTGCGATCCTCAACACCCGCGACCGCTACGGCGCCCCCATGTGGGCCCCGGTCGTCAACAACCTGGTCGTCATCTGCGTGTTCCTGCTCTACGCGGTGGCCGGGCCCGGCAACGACATCTCCCGCGTCACCACCGGTGACCTGGCGCTGCTCGGCGTCGGCACCACGGCCGGCATCGTGGCGCAGGCGGCGGTGCTGATCGTCGCGCTGCGGCGGGCCGGATTCTCGTTCGTGCCGCGCTTCGACCTGCGCAACGCGCGGCTCGGCGAGATGGGCAAGGCCGGCGTCTGGACGATCGGCTACGTCATCGTCACGCAGGCCGGATTCATGCTGACCACCAACCTGGCGAGCGCCGCGGGTGACGAGGTGGCGGGGCACGGCATCAGCCCGTACACGCTGGCGTTCCAGCTTTTCCAGCTTCCTTACGGCGTGATCGGCGTCTCCGTGATCACCGCGATGCTGCCCAGGATGAGCAGGGCCGTGGCCGACGGGCGTTTCGCCGATGTGCGGGCCGAGTTCGGGTCGAGCGTGCGGCTGGTCTGCGCGCTCATGGTGCCCGTGTCGTTGCTGCTCATGGTGATCGGGCCGGCGATCACCGTGCCCATCTACGGCCACGGCGCCAACTCCGTGGCCGACGCCGTCTACATCGGCAACGTGCTGCAGGTCTACGGGCTCGCGCTGGTGCCGTTCGCGGTGTTCCAGCTGCTGCTGCGGGTCTTCTACAGCTTCGGCGACACACGTACGCCCGTCTTCATCGGAGCCGGCACGACCGCGGTCAACGCGGTGCTCATGGTGCTGTTCCACCTCCTGCTGCCGGCCACGTACGCGGTGATGGGGCTGGCGCTGGCGTACGCGGTGGCGTACGGGCTGGGCGCGGTGCTGGCCTGGTGGCTGGCCGCCCGCCGGGTGCGGGGGCTGGACGGCTGGGCCGTCGGCATGGCGATGACCAGGATGTATCTCGCGGCTCTGCCCACCGCCGTGCTCGCGCTCGCCACGGTCTGGGTGATCACGACCGTGTTCGGCGGGCTCGACTTCCTCAACTCCGTGATCGTCCTGGCGGTCGGCGGTGGCCTGGGAATGTTGCTCTATCTCGGCGTAGCACACAGAATGCGCATCCCGGAGGTCAACTCGATCGTTGGGATGGTCGCGAGGCGGGTAGGCCGGTAAAGAACGCGGGCGGAATCTCCTCGGCACTACCATGGAACCCGACACGCGCGAATGGAAGCAGGAGGGGCGTGGGCGGATCCACCCGGCATAGCGTGCCTTCGTGGGACACCACCACGCAGGTGAGTCGAACCATGAGCACGTCCGATCGGCCAAGCGGAGTGAGCCAGTGAGCAGCACGTCGGCCGTCGCACCCGGCACCCGTCTCGCCGAGCGTTTCCGGCTCGAAGATCGCGTCAGCGAGTCCGACGGCGCCACCCTGTGGAAGGCCATCGACGAGATCCTCGCCCGTCCCGTCGCCGTCCACACCTTCGCGCCCGACTTCCCGCGCGTCCACGAGGTCGTCACGGCCGCCCGCGCGGCCAGCCGGCTCACCGATCCGCGGCTGACGCAGGTCTTCGACGCCGCCGAGGACGACAAGCACGCCTACGTCGTCAGCGAGTGGGTCACCGGCGAGTCGCTGACCGACCTGCTCGCCGCCGGCCCGCTGGAGCCCGAGCGCGCGGCCGGGCTGATCGCCGAGGCCGCGGAGGCGCTCGCGCACGCCCACGAGGCCCACCTCTACCACCTGTGCCTGCGCCCCGCGCACCTGGTGTGGACGACCGGCAACACGGTCAAGGTGCTCGGCGTCGCGGTCGACGCCGCCATGTGGGGCCTGACCACCGACCAGCCCGCGCTCGACGACGCCGAGGGCCTCGGCCGGCTGCTGTACGCGGGCCTGACCGGCCACTGGCCGGGCGACGAGGAAGAGGGCGGCCTGCCCGCCGCCCCCATGAACGACGGCCACTTCTGCACGCCCCGCCAGGTGACCGCGGGCGTGCCCGGCTACCTCGACACGGTCACCGTGCGGGCCTGCCTGCCCGAGTCGCGCAGGGGCCAGGGCGCGCTGTCGAGCCCGTCCGAGGTGGCCGAGGCGCTGGCCGACGTCGCCAGGCCGATGCCGATCCCGATCTCCTACCCCTCCACCCCCGCCGTCGCCTCGGCGTCCCACACCGAGGGCCTCGACATCGCCCACCGGCAGCAGTCGGCCCCGCCTCCCCTGCCGCCGGTGATGCAGCCGCGCCGGCCGTCCGGCGGGGGCGGCAGCACGCTCAACCGGGTGCTGATGACGCTCGTGGTGCTGCTCGTCATCGCCGCCGTGGGCGTGGGCGCGTGGACGGTCGGCCGCAGCCTGGGCAGCCCGACGACGTCCCAGACGGCCAGCGCCAGCCCCACCGCATCGGCCTCCGCGCCGGTGGAGACGCAGGCCGTCAAGCCGGTCAAGGCGCAGGGCTTCGACCCGCTCGGCGACGGCGACGAGAAGCCCGACCTCGCCAAGCTGGCCATCGACGGCAAGCCCAGCACGCTGTGGAAGACCGAGACCTACACCAGCGCCGACCTGGGCCGTCTCAAGGACGGCGTGGGCCTGCTGCTCGACATGGGCAAGTCCCTGCAGATCAGTGACGTGGTCGCTACGCTGTCCGACGCACCGGGCGCGACCGTCGAGCTCAAGGTGGGCGACTCCCCTGAGCTCGGGTCGCTCAAGACCGTCGCCACGAAGAAGAACGCCGCAGGTAAAACCACCCTCGCTCCGGAACAGGCGGTGACCGGCCAGTACGTTTTGATCTGGTTTACGCGCGTTCCGACAGATGCGGGCACTTTTCATGGCACCATCTATGAGGTAGTGGTGCACTCTCCCGGATCGGCATAATCAGGAAACTCTCTTGTGAACTCCCCACCCGAGACACCCTCAGCAGCGGAGCGGCCGGCGGTCACAGACGCCGAGCTGCTGACCGCACATATCAACGGGGATCCACACGCCTTCAGCGAAATCGTCAAGAGACACCGCGACCGCATGTGGGCGGTCGCCCTGCGTACGCTCGGTGACCCCGACGAGGCCGCCGACGCCGTGCAGGACGCCTTCGTCTCCGCCTACCGCAAGGCGGCCACGTTTCGCGGCGAAGCGGCCGTCACCACCTGGCTGCACCGCATCGTGGTCAACGCCTGCCTTGACAGGATGCGCCGTAAATCCGTCCGGCCCGTCGCCGACGACGAGCTGATCGAGGCCGCGGAGCGCGAGACTCCGCTGCCCGACCAGACCGTCGAGCGCGAGGTGTCGATGGAGGTTTCGGCCGCGCTGAAGATGCTGCCCGCCGACCAGCGGGCCGCGCTCGTGCTGGTGGACATGATGGGCTACTCAGTCGAAGACGCAGCTCAGGTGCTGCAAGTGCCGAGTGGCACGGTGAAGAGCCGGTGCGCCCGAGGGCGCGCGAAACTTGCCCCAATTCTTTCGCATCTGCGGAACCGAACCGACCTGAATCGCGTCTCATCCGCGAAGGGAGCAGAACTTCGTGACGGGTGATACGCACTACGATCTGGAAATCCTCGCCGAGTTGGCCGAGGGTCTCCTGGACGCCGACACGGCACGCCGGGTCCGCGAGCATCTCGCGGTCTGCGACCCCTGTGGGGAGCTACTGGCCGACCTGGCGGCGGTTCGCGAGGTGCTGGCCGCGACGCCCACACCGGCCATGCCGATGGGTGTCGCACTGCGCATCGACAAGGCGCTGGCCGCCGAGGCCGAGCTCAGGCGTGGCGGGGGTGTCGGCCTCGCGGAACCACCGGACTGGGATGAGCTCATGCGGGACGCCCCGTGGGAGCGGCCGGCGGAGGTCCCCGAGCCCGTGCGGCTCCATCGGGACGTGCCTGCTCGGGTCCCGGAGCCGACGCGTCCGTCCGGGGACTCGCCTGCCGAGGTCCCCGAGCCGGCTTCGACCGGACCGGCCGGCGTGCCTGAGCCGGTGCGGCTCGGCGTGGTCTCCGACGACGGCACGGTCGTCCCGGCGAAGAGCCGGTCGATCAGGCGGCGCCGGTGGGCGATGCCCGCGGTCGCGGCCGCCGCCGCGGCGGCCGTCGTGGCCGGGTCCGCGGTGGCCGGCACGGCCCTGCTGGCCAGTGGCGGTGAGTCGCCGGCGCCTCCGGTGGCGCTGCCGGTTCCTTCGACCTCCTCGGCCGCCCCGCAGCCCCAGCAAAGCTCGATGCGGGCGACCCCGTCGAAGCCGCCGCGGGGCTACGCCCTGACCAACAGCGACCACAACTACAGCGACCCCGAGCTGCGCAGGCCGCTCGAGCTGTTCCTGGCGCCCGCTCCGATACTGCACGGCGACTCCAACGACGCCGACAAGGTCGCCAAGTGCGTCAGCGCGGTCTCCAACCGCTCCAAGCTCGACGTGTTCGCGGTGGACCAGGGCCAGTACAACGGCCAGGAGGCGCTGCTGGTCGCGAGCTGGAAGCAGCAGTCGACCAAGAGGATCCGCATCGACGTCGTCGATCCGTTCAACTGCAAGAACCTGCGCAAGCCCGCCCTGGGCCGCTGGTAGACCACCGGCCCCCGGCCAGGTCCGCCGGCTGCGAAGCCCGACGTCAGAGCCCGCTTCTCGCGGGCTCTTTCGTTTGTCCCGGCGTTGTGGGGTAGGGCGGGAATCACTGCGGCCTAGGATCTGTTGTCGCCGGTGGCATCGACAGACGAGGAAGGCGTGGGAGCGTTGAGCGACGTTCGTAACGTGATCATCATTGGTTCCGGCCCTGCCGGTTACACGGCGGCCGTCTACTCCGCTCGTGCCGAGCTCAAGCCGCTCGTCTTCGAGGGCTCCGTCACCGCGGGTGGCGCGCTGATGAACACCACCGACGTGGAGAACTTCCCGGGGTTCCCCGACGGCATCATGGGTCCCGACCTGATGGACAACCTGCGCAAGCAGGCCGAGCGATTCGGTGCCGAGCTGGTCGCCGACGACGTGGTGGAGGTCGACCTGCAGGCCGACCCCAAGGTGGTCAAGACCCACACCGAGACCTACTACGCCAAGTCGGTCATCCTGGCCATGGGCTCCGGCTACCGCGAGCTCGGCCTGGAGAACGAGAAGCGGCTCTCCGGCCGCGGCGTGTCCTGGTGTGCCACCTGTGACGGGTTCTTCTTCCGCAACAAGGACATCGTGGTCGTCGGCGGCGGCGACACCGCGATGGAGGAGGCCACGTTCCTGACCAGGTTCGGGCGCATGGTGACCGTCGTGCACCGCCGCGACACGCTGCGGGCCAGCAAGATCATGCAGGATCGTGCGTTCGCCAACGACAAGATCCGCTTCGTCTGGGACTCCGAGGTCGTCGACGTGCTCGGCGAGTCCAGGGTCGAGGCGGTCAAGCTGCGCAACGTCAAGACCGGCGAGGAGTGCGAGCTCGCCACCGACGCGCTGTTCCTCGCCATCGGCCACGACCCGCGCACCGATCTGGTCAAGGGCCAGATCGACCTCGACGAGAACGGCTACATCAAGGTGGCGTCCCCCTCCACCGCGACCAACATCGAGGGCGTGTTCGCCGCCGGCGACGTCGTCGACCACACCTACCGCCAGGCCATCACCGCGGCCGGCACCGGCTGCGCCGCCTCGCTCGACTCCGAGCGCTGGCTGGCCAACAACGAGAAGTAAGGAGCGCACCGTGAAGGCTGTCACCGACGCCAATTTCGAGTCCGAGGTCCTCAAGAGCGACAAGCCCGTCCTGGTCGACTTCTGGGCCGAGTGGTGCGGCCCGTGCCGTCAGGTCGCGCCCATCCTCGAGGAGATCGCCAAGGAGCACGGCGACAAGCTGGAGATCGTCAAGCTCGACATCGACGCCAACCCCGAGGTTCCGCGCCAGTTCGGTGTACTCCAGATCCCGACCCTGAACGTCTATAAGAACGGCGAGGTCGTGAAGCAGATTATCGGCGCCAAGCCGAAGGCCATGCTGCTGCGCGAGCTCGAGGGCATCATCTAGCTCGTCTTCCGGCGGATGGGTTGCCCGCTCGGGGGACGCGCTGCGCCCTGCGAAAGCCCCTCGTGGTTCGGTCCGCGAGGGGCTTTCCACTTGCTGGTGTACGGTGCGAGGGGCTGTGGCGCCTGTGAAGTGGTCAGACGGGGCTGTGAAGCCGTCAGACGGGACGCAGGGCGCGTTCCGGACTCATGGAGCCCAGGAGGCGTTCGAGAGCCACCTCGACGTCCTCACGCCACGAGACGGCGGTCTTGAGCTCCAGCCGCAGTCGCGGAAAACGCAAATGCGGACGCACAGTCTTAAACCCCACAGAAAGCAAGTATTCCGCTGGAACTACGCAACTTGGTTCTTCCCACTTCAAGTCCCCGAAAGCTTCAATGGCTTTCACCCCGCGCCGCGTCAGGTCTTTGGCGACGCCCTGAATCAGCATGCGCCCGAGCCCGCCACCCGAGAACTCCGGGATGATGTGGGCCGTCATCAGCAACACCGCGTCGGCGCTGACCGGCGAGGTGGGAAAGGCCACCGAGCGCGGGCTGTAGAGGGGCGGGCTGTAGAGCACGAACCCGGCAGGCACCCCGTCGACGTACACGATCTTGCCGCAGCTGCCCCACTCCAGCAGCGTGCCCGACAGCCACGCCTCCTTCTCAAGACCGGGGTCGCCCGAGTCGAGCGCCCGCTCCCCGTTGACGGGATCCAGCTCCCAGAACACGCACCGCCGGCAGCGGCGCGGCAGATCTTCAAGATTGTCCAGGGTTATGTTGACCAGCCGGCGCGACAACTACCGCCCCTATCGTTGACCCGGAAAAGCGCGCGAAAACCGCGTCCACAGGTGGCATCGTAGCCCAGTACAGATGTCGTCAGCGGACACCACGACGGTCCAGCCCGGCCACGGGCGACATGTCCGTCTAGCGTAATCTGGTATTTCAGTCCGATATATACACCTAGGAGGTGGGCCGTGACAGAAGAGCTGGATCACGGTCAGACACCCGCGACCCAAGGGTCGCGCATCGACGCCTACGTCGATCGGTACGCCGCGCGAGCTACCGGGATGGTCGCCTCCGAGATCCGAGCTCTCTTCGCCGTCGCGTCGAGGCCCGAGGTGGTCTCGCTCGCCGGCGGCATGCCGTACGTCACGGCCCTTCCCCTCGACATGGTCGGCGAGCTCGTCTCCGACCTCGTCACGCGGCGCGGCCCCGTCGCGCTGCAATACGGCTCCGGCCAGGGTGACCCGCACCTGCGTGAGCAGATCTGCGAGGTCATGAAGCTGGAGGGGATCAACGCCGGGGCGAACGACGTCGTCGTCACCGTCGGGTCGCAGCAGGCCCTCGACCTCATCACCCGGATCTTCATCGACCCGGGCGACGTGGTGCTCGCCGAGGGCCCCTCCTACGTGGGCGCCCTCGGCACGTTCGCCGCCTATCAGGCCAAGGTCGTCCACATCGCCATGGACGACCAGGGCATCGTGCCCGAGTCGCTGGCCCAGACGATCTACGCCCTCGAGACCGCGGGCGCGCCCGTCAAGTTCCTCTACACGATCCCGACCTTCCAGAACCCAGCGGGCGTCACGCTCAACATCGCCCGCCGCCAGCAGGTGCTCGACATCTGCCAGCGGGCCGGGATCCTGGTCATCGAGGACAACCCGTACGGACTGCTCGGCTTCGACGGCGAGCCGCTGCGCGCGCTGCGCGCCGACAACCCCGACGGCGTCGTCTACCTCGGCTCGTTCTCCAAGACGCTGGCCCCCGGCTTCCGCGTCGGCTGGGCGCTCGCGCCCCACGCCATCCGCGACAAGCTCGTGCTCGCCATGGAGTCGGCCGTGCTGTCCCACTCCTCGTTCACGCAGCTCGCCGTCGGCCAATACCTGGCCACGCAGCCGTGGCACGAGCAGATCAAATCCTTCCGCGAGCTCTACCGCGAGCGCCGCGACGCGATGCTCGACGCGCTCGAATCGCTGATGCCGCCCGAGGTGACGTGGACCCGTCCCGGAGGCGGCTTCTTCGTGTGGGCCACCCTGCCCGAAGGGCTCGACTCCAAGGCGATCCTGCCGCGGGCCGTGGCCGAGCGGGTCGCGTTCGTGCCCGGCACCGGGTTCTTCTCCGACGGCAGCGGGGCCCGCCACATGCGGCTGTCCTTCTGCTTCCCCGAACCCGACCGCATCCGCGAGGGCGTACGCAGGCTCGCCGGGGTGATCGAGCAGGAGATGCAGCTGCGCGACACGTTCGGCACCGGGTCCACGCGCGAGCACCAGGGCGTGGACACGCCAGGGCCCGACCTGGCCTAGCCGGGCCATATTCGCCGGAACGGGAGGGCGCGCCGCGCGCCCTCCCGTTCTCCTTTTCCCCAAGGAATCCGGCTGAGATGGGATGGGATCGCCGCACATAGCACCTCACGTACACCCCCCATCCCCAGCGCCGGTACGGTTGGACAGCGTGTCGTCAGCGGAGGAGTTGTGATGAGCGATCTGGGCCACGTGCTCGTGCTGGCCGGAGGTCTCTCCTACGAGCGAGAGGTGTCTCTGCGCTCAGGTCGCCGAGTCAGCGAGGTGCTGCGGGCCACGGGCATCGACGTCGAGGCGCGCGACACCGACGCCTCTCTCGTCCCCTCGATCCTGGCCGACCCGCCCGACGCGGTGTTCGTCACGCTCCACGGCGGTGCGGGCGAGGACGGCGCCATCCGTTCCGTGCTTGAGCTGCTCGACGTCCCCTACGTCGGCGCCGACCCCGACGCGTGCCGGGTCGCCTTCGACAAGCCGACCGCCAAGGCCGTCGTACGCTCCGTCGGCCTCCACACCCCCGAGTCCGTCACCCTGCCGAAGGAGACCTTCCACGACCTCGGCGCGACCGTGGTGCTCGGGCGCATCGTCGAGCGGCTCGGGCTGCCGCTGTTCGTCAAGCCCGCGCGCGGCGGCTCCGCGCTCGGCGCCTCCTTCGTCCGTACGGCCGAGGAGCTGCCCGCCGCCATGGTCGGCTGTTTCGCGTACGGCGACACGGCACTCATCGAGCGGTACGTCGAGGGCGTCGAAGTGGCGGTCTCCGTCGTCGACCTCGGCAACGGCCCGGTCGCGCTGCCGGCCGTGGAGATCGTGCCCGACGAAGGGGTCTACGACTACGCCGCCCGCTACACCGCCGGCCACACCGAGTTCTTCGCCCCCGCCCGCCTGTCCGCCGCGGCCGCCGCGGCGTGCGCCGAGACCGCCGTGATGGCGCACACGGCGCTGGGGCTGCGGGACGTCTCGCGTACGGACCTGATCGTGGACGCCGCCGGCGTGCCCCACTTCCTTGAGGTGAACGTGGCGCCGGGGATGACGGAGACGTCCCTGCTGCCGATGGCGGCGGAGGCGGCCGGGCAGGACCTGGGCGAGCTCTGCCGCGCGCTGCTCCAAAAGGCCGCCGCCCGCGCCGCCCACTGAAGGGGCACTCGTACGGGGGCGCCTGCGTAGGGGACTTGCGTAAGGGGCGCTTCGCGCGAGTTTGGCGCAGTGGGCGTACGGGCGCTTCGGGCAGGGTTGGCGCAGTGGGCGTAGGGCGCGCTTCGCGCGGGGTGGCCGCAGTGGGCGGCTAGGAGGGCTTCGCGCGAGGTTGGCACCAACCCGCCCCAGTGAGCCTAAGTAGCCTTACGGTGTGCTGTTCGATTCCACTTACCCCAAGAGCTTCGCCAGCGACAACCACGCAGGCGTGCACCCGACCATCCTCGCTGCCATGACCGCCGCGAACCACGGGGACGCCCCCGCCTACGGCGACGACACCTGGACGGCCACCTTCGAGGACAAGATCAGGGAGGTCTTCGGCCCGACCGCCCAAGGCTTCCCCGTCCTCAACGGAGCCGGCGCCAACATGGTCGGCCTCGCCCCCATGCTCGGCCGCTACGACGGCATCGTCTGCGCCGAGACCGCTCACATCGCCACGCACGAGACGGGTGCCACGGAACGCCTGCTCGGGGTGAAGCTCCTGGCTGTCCCCACGGAAGACGGCAAACTCCGCCCCGCGGACATCAAGTCCCGCCTCGACGTCCTGGGCCTCCATCACGAACCCCAGCCCACGGTCGTCTCGATCTCCCAGGTAACGGAACTCGGCACCTGCTACTCCCCCGAGGAAATCGCCGCCCTCGCAGAGACAGCCCACGAGTCAGGCTTGAAGCTCCACGTCGACGGCGCCCGCCTCGCGAACGCCGCCGCGTACCTGGGCTGCGACCTGAGGTCGATCACCACCGACGCAGGCGTGGACATCTTCAGCTTCGGCGGCACCAAGAACGGCGCCCTAGCCGCAGAGGCCGTAGTGGTCCTGGACCCATCTCTGGCGACCGCGATCCCCTTCCTCCGCCGCCAGTCCCTCCAGCTGGCTTCGAAGATGCGCTTCATCTCAACCCAGCTGACGGCCCTCCTGACGGACGACCTTTGGCGCGAGAACGCCACCCACGCCAACCACATGGCCACCCGCCTGGCGGACGGCTTGAAAGACATCCCAGGCGTATCCCTGGCCTACCCCGTACAAAGCAATGCCGTCTTCGCCACCCTCCCCCATGAGGTCGCGAAGTCCCTCCTGCAGCGCTACCTCTTCCACTTCTGGGACGAGCCCGCGGGCACCGTCCGCTGGATGACCGCCTTCGACACAACGGAGGACCACGTGGACGACTTCTTGGACTCCCTCCGCAAAGCCTCCACAAGCTGACCAAGGGACCGCCGGTTCCACGTGAAACCAACCCCACAGCGGCAGCTCCCCACTCTCCACCAAACCCAACTCTCGAACTCCCACCGCCACGAGGACAAGAGTCGCAACCACGAAACCACAGACCCACCCACGCCTGAGACCGGCTACGCCCCACCAACGGCACCCGCATGAGACGAACAACCCGCCGCCTCCCGCCGCCTTGTTTCACGTGAAACAAGGCGGCGCCCGGCAGACACCCGTCCTCCGACGTCCGAAAATCGCCGAAAACCGAGCTCTCCCCCTCGCCCCACGCACCCGCCACCACAGCGCGTCCTAGGCCCAGCTCCAGCCGAACCGCAACCCGACCAGGCCCAGAACCGCAACGGGCAGTGGGCAATCGGCAGCGAGTAACCGGCAGCGCGCAACAGCGTGGCGCAACAGCACGGCACGGCACAGCAACGGACACGGCACCGCACGAGCACGGGCAAAGGCAACGCACGAGGCACGGGCAACGGCTAGGGCTAGGGCTAGGGCTAGGGCTAGGGCACTAAACCACAGCAGCGTTTCACGTGAAACGCACTCGACTACACCACCGTCAAGGGACTCTCCCAAGAACCGGCTCCCCCGACCGAAAGCGCTCAGCTCAGCACCGCAGCATCAGCTTCCACGGTTCGCACGGTGCTCCTGCCCGGATCGGTGTCGGTGGCCGGACACAACTGGTCCACCACCCACCGACCAGCCGGCCCCTCTCTCCTTGCCCCTCCAACCCCATTGCCTGACCGACTCCCGCTCGCCGTCTCCCTCCTCCCCCGCTTCACCATCACCCACCTGATTGTCGCCACCTCCACACGTGCCCCGCCTCGCACCGCCACACCCCCGGTTAAGCCAAGGCACCGCTCCCCGCTCCCCGCTCCCCGCTCCCCGCTCCCCGCTCCCCGCTCCCCGCTCCCCGCTCCCCGCTCTCCGCTCTCCGCTCCCCGGCATGGTTCACCCTTCGGAGTGGTTCAACCTGTGGGATGACTTACCCCTCGGATGGCTCAGCTCGCGCTATCCTCCGCCCGCACTACTCCGCTCGGCGATGCCGTGCACCCAGGGCGCTGCCTTCCAAGAGGCCGCGCCTCAGCTGGGCTCGCCGATTCGGCCGGGACTGTCTGGCTGCACGTGCGCTGAGCGACGTGTTTCACGTGAAACACGGAGATGCCGAGTTCACCCTTCTTGGGGCTCAGAGCCCCGCCCCGGTCCCCGAGGCACCCTGAGAACAGTCGACCGGCCTGATCCCCAGAAGAGCCAGCCCCCTGATGGTCCTCAACCCCAACCGGACCGGACCAGTCTCTTGCAGGCGGTGACGACTCGGACGCCGTGCCCGTGGAAGATGCCGAGTCGGAGGCCGTAGGGGGTCGCCGTCGCCGCGCATCTCGCCCTTGCCTATGCCATCGGTTCCGATCTCGGTCCCGTCCGGGGTGCGGTGCTCGAATCTCCTCAGTGCGGCGGGCGTCTCGCTCGTGTCCTTGGACCTGGTGCCGAGCAACAGACGGGGCCTAGAGCCGGAACTTCGGGGGTCAGTCCTCGGCTTCTCGCATTGCTCGGGCTGCCTCCGGTGCCATCGTGCCGATGATGCGCTCCAGGTCGTCGATCGTGGCGAACTCCACGACGATGCGGCCCTTTCGCCGTCCCAGGTCCACCTTCACCTTGGTTTCGAAGTGGTCTGAGAGGCGGTCGGCGAGATGGGTGAGGCCGGGGGCGGTGGGCTTGACCGGCTGGCGTTCGCGGGGTGCCTTCTTGGCCGCCTTGGCGCTGCCCATGGCGACGATCTCTTCGACCGCTCGTACCGACAGCAGCTCGGCCACAATCCGCTTGGCGAGCTGGATCTGCTCCTCGGCGTTGTCGAGGCCGAGGAGCGCCCGCGCGTGTCCGGCGCTGATCGTGCCGGCGGCGACCTTCAGCTGGACGTCAGGAGGGAGATTCAGCAGACGCAGGGTGTTGGTGATGTGGGAGCGGGAGCGACCGACCTTCTGTGCCAGCTGTTCGTGCGTCGCCTGGAAGTCGTCAAGGAGTTGCTGGTACGCCGCCGCTTCTTCAAGGGCGTTCAGCTGTTCACGCTGGAGGTTCTCGATCAGCGCGTCTCGCAACAGGTCAGTGTCCTGGGTGTTGCGCACGATCGCGGGCACCGGGTCCAGGCCGACCTGCTTGCACGCCCGCCAGCGCCGCTCCCCCATGATCAGCTCATACTGGCCACCGCCGATCGAGCGCACCACGATCGGTTGCAGCAGGCCGACCTCACGGATGGACGCCGCCAGCTCCTCCAGGCGCTCCTCATCGAAGATCTCACGCGGCTGCCGGGGGTTGGGAACGATCGCCTTGAGCGCGACTTCCTTGAAGTACGCTCCGGCGATCGGCTTGGGACCCATCTCCTCCGTTGACCCGTTGGCCGGGGCCGGCGCCGCCCCCGTGCCGTCAACGATGGGACCGGTCGGGATGAGCGCCCCGAGTCCCTTGCCCAATCCCCGCCGCTGCTGGCTCACTGCGTCTCCTCATCCACCCGGTCGATTCCGGTCACTCCAGGAGAGGTTACCGTTGCGGGCCCGACCGAGTGCCCCCTCGCCACACACCGTCCGGTTGGATTTACACCGACACGGTCACAAACCTGCCCAACCCGTGACTGGACCCCAACCCACCCCCGTTTCACCCTCCCCTCATCCCCCCTCTCGGCCTGCGGGGGCATCGCCATCAAAACCCGCCTCGCCCAAGAACCCGAACGCACCGCAACAGCGTCACGGGAAACGGCTCGAAGAACGCGGTCGAAAGGCAGGAACAGCAGAAGATGAGAAGGCGGGCCGAGGGGTCAAAGGACGCGCTCAGGAGTACGCAATCCGGCACCCGGTCCCGCCACACAGTCCCGGGCACAGTCCCGGGCACACGAACACCTGGGCACACGAACACCTGGGCACACGGCCTCAAGGCACGCTCCCAGGGACACGACCCCAGAGGCGCGGTCCAGGAGAGCACCGGCCCGAGGGGCACGGTCCGAAGGCTTGGTGGCCGTCAGTGGCTAGCCAGCCCTAAGCGGGCGGGCGGGCGTCGGTGGTTAGTCAGCCGTTGGTCGCCGGGCAGCCGTTGGTGGCCGAACGACTGTTGGTGGCCGGATAGCCGTTGATGGCCGGAATGGCCGTTGGTGGTTGGCCGACCGTTGATGGCCGGAATGGCCGTTGTGGTTGGCCGACCGTTGGTGGCCGGGTGGTCGTTGGTGGTTAGGAGACTGTGGCGCGGTGGGCTATCTCGCGGGCTGCGTCCATGTACGCCATCGCGCCGCTCGACCCCGGGTCGTACGTCATCACCGACTGCCCATAGCTGGGCGCCTCCGACAGCCGCACGCTGCGCGGGATCACCGTGTTCAGCACCGTCTCGCCGAAGTGCGCACGCACCTCCTCGGCCACCTGGGACGCGAGGCGGGTGCGGCCGTCATACATGGTGAGCACGATCGTCGAGAGTCGCAGTGTCGGGTTCAGGTGGGCCTTGATCAGGTCGACGTTGCGCAGCAGCTGCCCGAGCCCTTCCAGCGCGTAGTACTCACACTGGATCGGGATCATCACCTCGTCGGCCGCCACGAGCGCGTTGACGGTGAGCAGGCCGAGCGACGGCGGACAGTCGATCACGATGTAGTCGAAGTTCACCGCCTCGTACGCCGCCAACGCCCGCCGCAACCGCGCCTCCCTGGCTACCAGGGAGACCAGCTCGATCTCCGCACCGGCCAGATCAATGGTGGCGGGAGCGCAATAGAGGTTGGGCATGTCGGGCACCTGCTTGACGATGTCCGCCATCGGCAGGTCGTCCACGAGCACCTGGTAAACGTCAGGCACATCGCCACGATGCTCGGTCGCCAGGGCGGTGGACGCGTTGCCCTGCGGGTCGAGGTCGACCACGAGGACGCGCTGGCCGTGCATCGACAACGCGGCGGCGATGTTGACCGACGTGGTCGTCTTGCCTACGCCGCCCTTCTGGTTCGCCACGGCGATCACTCGGGTCTTGGACGGGCGCGGCCAGGTGCCGTCGCCATCGCCGGAGGTCTCGCCGGCCTGGGCGGCCGTCTGGGTTGCAGATGTTTCACGTGAAACCACTGAGCTGAGCGCCTCTCGTACCAACGGCGAATCACCGGGGTTCAGGGGGGTCTGGGTCACGATGGCCATCCTTTCAACCAGTGGTGTGCCGGTGCCGGGAGTTTGCTGTCGCGACACGCCCATTTCGGGCCAGCCAACCCCGGTTGGACTCTCGGACGCACGGCTGTCCGGCCAGCCAAGACCACTTGACGCGACTGGCACAACCGTCACCTCCTTCGTCGCCGCCTGGCTCGCTCCGGCGCGCGACCCGCTACCACCCGAACCAATGTTGCAGGCGGCTCGACCTTACCGCGCCCGACGGTGACAAGCTCGGCCGTTCGGGCCCCGCTGGCGCGCAATTGCTCCTGCGCCTCAGCCAGCTCGCCGGCCGCCCGCTCCCCCTTCATGGCGATGAGCTCGCCGCCCTCGCGCAGCAGCGGCATGGCCCATGTCAGCAGCCGGTCGAGCGGCGCCACCGCACGGGCGCTGGCCACGTCGAACTCGCGCTTGCCCGCCAGCTCCTCCGCCCGGCCGCGCAGCACCTCGACGTTGTCGAGCTTGAGCGCCTGCACGCACTCCTCAAGGAACACGGTACGGCGCAGCAACGGCTCCAGCAGCGTCACCGTGATGTCCTGCCGGACGATGGCGAGCACCAGCCCGGGCAGGCCGGCGCCGGAACCGATGTCGACCAGCCGCACGTCCGGCGGCACGGCCTCGGCCACGACAGCGCAGTTGAGCAGGTGGCGATCCCAGATCCTGGGCACCTCCCGCGGGCCCAGCAGCCCGCGGACGACACCGGGACCCGCCAGCAGGTCGGCGAACGTGTTGGCGCGATCCCAGGCCTCCCCCGCGAAGACGTCCCGCGCTATCTCCGGCGGCTCCGGAAGCTCATCGCTCACTGGTTGGTGGCCTTTCTGGGGCTCGTGGCCCGCGTGATCGGGGTGATGGTCGCCGGGCGCGATCAGGCTGCGGCGACAGGGTCCGGTCTCCACCCAAGGCTACGGGGTGAGATCACAAGGGAAGCCTAGCGGGCCTTGGTGAAGGTGGCCTGTGAGCACGCCGTCAGCGCAGCGGTGCGTGGGCAAGTAAAGCGTGACATGTCGGTATACGGGGTCGATCGATGTGAGTGGCTGGTCGCCGTGCAGGCAGTAGAGGCCGTACAGGAGGAAGGGGGTGAATGTGCACCGGCCGCCGGCCTCGCGGCAGACGGCGGGCACATGGCCGGGCGTTTTCAAGGGGCATATCGTCTCGCGGCGACCGGAGGGCCGTTCGGACGGGTTCCGTCCCGCGAGTGCACTGAAGCGGAACCACCGTTCCCGCCTGTCCAGGATGGTTCGGGCGGGCGATCGGTTGAGCAGTCCCAGGACGCCTGCTACGCGCGACACTCGATCAGCCGCTAGAAAAAGGTCCCAGCGGCCGGCCGGGTCCGACGGGTTCCGGAGCACAAAGGTCGGCCCGAAAGGACCAGCCGGAGGGCAAAGGCCGCTCCGGAAGGGCCGGCCGGATGGGTGTCGGCGGGCCGGAGAGGTCCCGCCGTCCAGGTCAGAAGAGACTGGACGGCTGGTCCGACGGCCACCGGAGTGGCCGGGGCCGCAACGGCCGGCGGCGGGCCGGAGAGGTCCCGCCGTCCAGGTCAGAAGAGACTGGACGGCCGGTTCGACGACTTCCGAAAGGGCCGGCCCGAAAGGGCCGGCCGGATGGGACGTCGGCGGGCCGGAGAGGTCCGGCCTGCCGACGGGAAGAGACCTGGACGGCCGGTCCGACATAGCCGGTACGGCCGGTGGGACGGGGACATGTCGCCCGGCCGCGAGACCTCAGGCGGGGAGGACCACCACGTAGCGGTTGGGCTCCTCGCCCTCCGACTCGCTGCGCAGCCCCGCGGCCGCCACCGCGTCGTGCACGATCTTGCGCTCGAACGGCGTCATCGGCTGCAGCGACTTCGGCTCGCCCCGGTCCTTGACCTGGTTGGCGACCTCGGTGCCGAGCTTGGTCAGCTCGGCCCGGCGCCGCTCGCGGTAGCCGGCGACGTCGAGCATCAGCCGCGAGCGCTCGCCCGTCTGCCGGTGCACGGCGAGGCGGGTCAGCTCCTGGAGCGCCTCGAGCACCTCTCCCCCGGGCCCCACCAGCTCGGTGCTCTTGAGCCCGACGACGGAGACGAGCGCGCGGTCGCCCTCGACGTCCATGTCGATGTCGCCGTCGATGTCGGCGATGTCGAGAAGGCCCTCGACGTAGTCGGCAGCGATCTCGCCCTCCTGCTCCAGCGCAGTGAGATCAGGAGCCTTCTCCTGCTCGGCCTCGGTCATGGCCGGCCTCTCCTTCGTGTTCAAGACTTCTTGCTGCCGGTGCGCTTGCTGCGGGATTGCCTGCTCGGCTGCTGCCTGATGATCTTAGGCTCCGGAGGGGGCGGAGGGGCCTGTTCTTCCGGAGTGGTCTTGCGGAGTTTCGCGATCAGACCGGGCTTGGGCTGCACCGGGACGGGGTTGCCCTTGGCGTCGTACTCCGGCATGGGGTACCGGCTGTAGAACCAGTGCTGCTGACCGAGGGTCCACACGTTGGTGGTGACCCAGTAGAGGATCAGACCGAGCGGGAAGTTCAGGCTGAAGAAGGCGAACAGCGGCGAGATGTACATCAGGATCTTCTGCTGCTGCGCCATGGGGTTGTCCGGCATCTGGGCCATGGAGCGGGTGACGCTCTGCCGGACGGTGAGGAAGGTGGTCAGCGAGCTGACCGCGACGAAGAAGCCGATGACGATCTTCTCGCTGATGGCGGGCGCCTCGAAGAACGTCGCCGGCAGCGGCGCGCCGATGATGAGGGCCTGCTTGGCGCTGTCGACCAGCTCCTGCGTCATGCCGAACTTGGCCTCGTCGGCCGCGATCGCCCGGAGCACGGTGAACATGGAGATGAAGATGGGGAACTGCGCCACAATCGGCAGGCAGCCGCCCAGGGGGTTGGCTCCCGCCCCCTGGTAGAGCGCCATGACCTCCTGGTTCATGCGCTGCTTGTCGTTCTTGTAGCGCTTGCGGAGCTCCTGGACTTTCGGCGCCAGCTCCTGCATCTTTCGCGACGATCGCATCTGCTTGAGGAACAGCGGGAAGATCAGGATCCTCATGAAGATGGTCAGCGTGATGATGGTCAGCGCCCAGGTCAGACCGCTGTTGGGATCGAGGACCGTGCTGTACGCGGTATGGATCCAGGTGATGACTTGGGCGACGGCTGTATACAGCCAATTGAGCCAGGACAGCTCCACCGAGCTATCTCCCTTGCGTTTCGTGGGACGGGACCGGGCGTGGGGGCACCGGGTCTATACCTCCGGGATGAAATGGATGGCACCGCCCGATGCGCCGGACAGTCAGCCATATGCCGCGCAGTGCTCCATGTACGGCAATCGCTTCGAGCCCGTATGCGCTGCACGAGGGGTAGAAACGGCAGCGTGGACCGAGCAGCGGGCTGATGAACGCCCGATAGAACCGGATGGGGAGGATCAGCGCCCGAGCAGCGAGGCTCGGCGCCGCCACTCCTTGCGGTTGCTCCGTCATTTCCGTCCACCCGTCGAGGACTCGCGCCGCCTGAGACAACGTTCCAGCGCGAGGTCGAGTTCGGCGGCCAGTTGCTCGAATCGCGCGGACGCGGCCGGTGGATTGGCGCGTACCACAAGCAGGCTACCTCGCGGCAGCCGGTGGAGTCGGTCCCGCATCAGGTGTCGGAGCCGTCGTTTGACCTTGTTCCGGGTCACCGCGCCACCGACGGCCTTACTCACCACGAAACCCACCAGGGGTGGCTTTTCCCCAGAAGTGGTGAAATGCACCACCAGAGTAGGGCGACCGGCGCGCTTTCCGCGCCTGACCGCCGCCTCGAACTCCTCCCCGCGTCGCATGCGGGATTGACGGGACAGCACCGTATACGTCTAACGCCCGCCGGCGTGATCCGCCGGCGGGCTGTCATCGCGCGGGACGGTCAGGCCGACAGCTTCTCGCGGCCCTTGCGGCGGCGAGCGGCGAGGATGGCGCGACCGGCCCGGGTGCGCATCCGCAGCCGGAAGCCGTGGGTCTTCGCGCGGCGACGGTTGTTCGGCTGGAAAGTACGCTTGCTCACGGGTGGGCTCCAGGCTTGATGGTGCGCCGCAGGGGCGCCTAACACACATGGATGGCCTGCCAAGGAAGCGAGGGCACGCGAAATAGCCGTCGCGTGACAAGCCGACCGTCGTACGTTACGGGGCAACGCACCCACAGGTCAAACCGGACGCGTTATCCACTGATCCACAGGCCACTTTTCCACACCGGCCCCACGTCCACAGTATGTGCACTCAGGTGCCACTAGGCTGTGGACAACGTCTTGAACACAGCTGTGCACAAAGCTACTGTCAGCCCTTCCGGGCCGCTCAAGCCCTGTGGATAGCCTGTGGATCTCCTGTGGAGGGCGTAAGCGTAACGCCCGCAGCCGCGTGTGGACGAAGGGGTCACCGATCATCGCGAGCGGCCGCGGCATGTGGATATCCGATCGCGGGGGGCCGCGAATGAGAGGAGGGGGAACCGCATCGTGAACGGTGTCGACCTCGGCACGGTATGGGCGAGGGCCTTGGGCAACTTCCTCAACGAGAACGTGCCCATCCAGCAGCGTACGTGGCTGTCCATGGTGCGCCCGATCGCGCTGGCCAACGACACGATCGTGCTCGGCGTCCCCAACGACTTCCTCAAGGACCTCATCGAGGGCAAGCTGCGCCCGCTGGTGGCCCACGCGCTGTCGCAGGAGCTCGGCAGGACCATGCGGCTGGCCGTGATGATCGACACCACGGCGCCGGAACAGCCCTCTGGCGACGCTCATCAACAGCCTGTGACTCACAGTTATCCCCAGGGTGTGGAGAGTCAGCTGCGTTATGCACAACCTGCGCAGCCGCAGCACAACCAGCCTTCCGAGCCTCCGCAGTTCTATTCTCCACAGCCCGAGCAGCAGCAGATATCCACCGACTATCCACAGCAGGGCTTCGATTTCGAACAGGCGCCGTCGTACACACCGCCTGTGGAGAAGTCGCCGGAGCCGGCCCAGAATCGGTGGGAGGCGAAGAGCAGCAAACCCAGCGAACCGGCCAGGCTCAATCAGAAGTACACATTCGAGACATTCGTCATCGGCGCCAGCAACCGTTTCGCCCACGCCGCTGCCGTGGCGGTCGCCGAGTCTCCCGCGAAGGCGTACAACCCGCTGTTCATCTATGGGGATTCCGGGCTGGGCAAGACGCACCTGCTGCACGCGATCGGCCATTACGCCCAGAGCCTGTACGACGGCGCCCGCGTCAGATACGTGAGCTCCGAGGAGTTCACCAACGACTTCATCAACAGCATCCGCGACCACAAGGCCGACGGGTTCCGCGGCCGCTACCGCGCGATCGACATCCTGCTCGTGGACGACATCCAGTTCCTGGAGGGCAAGGAACAGACGCAGGAGGAGTTCTTCCACACCTTCAACACCCTGCACAACGCCAACAAGCAGATCGTCATCTCCAGCGACCGGGCGCCCAAGCAGCTCATCACGCTGGAGGACCGGCTGCGCAACCGGTTCGAGTGGGGCCTGATCACCGACGTCCAGCCGCCCGAGCTGGAGACGCGCATCGCCATCCTCAGGAAGAAGGCCATCCAGGAGGGCCTGGCCGCGCCGCCCGAGGTGCTCGAGTACATCGCCAGCCGCATCTCCACCAACATCCGTGAGCTGGAGGGCGCGCTGATCAGGGTCACCGCGTTCGCCAGCCTCAACCGGCAGGGTGTGGACCTGCAGCTGGCCGAGGTGGTGCTGAAGGACCTCATCACCTCGGAGTCCGACACCGAGATCACGATCGCGGCGATCATGAACCAGACCGCCCAGTACTTCGGCATCAGCATCGACGACCTGTGCGGCACGTCGCGCAGCCGCGCGCTCGTCAACGCCCGGCAGATCGCCATGTACCTCGCCCGCGAGCTGACCGAGCTGTCGCTGCCGAAGATCGGCCAGCAGTTCGGCGGCCGGGACCACACGACCGTGATGCACGCCGAGCGCAAGATCCGGTCGCTGATCGCCGAGCGCAGGTCGATGTACAACCAGGTCAACGAGCTGACAATGCGGATCAAGCAGACACAGCGCGGATCGTGAAGTCGTACACAGCCTGTGGAAAACACTGTGGACCAGCGGAAACGCAAAATCGGGGCGGTCGTTCGCCCCACAATGCTGGGAAAAATCCGTCCACAACGGCTGGGGACAGTGCTGGGGACATCCTGGGGAGAACTTGGGGACTACCAGTGGACAACGTGTGGACAGACTGTGAACAGTCGATCTGGGGCTCCAGAAGGGCCCCTTTTACCCCGTGGATAACCTGTGGAAACCTCGTGGATAACCCCCGATCTTCCGTGGATGACGGGACCATGATCTGGGGACGGCCTGTGGGCGAAGTTTCGTCATCCCCAGGCGCGCGAGTTCTCCCCAGGCGTCACCCACACCCTCGGTGGATAAAAACAAGGGCGCTGACCAGCAAGGACGCCGGTTGTCCCCAGTTTCCACAGCCCCTAGTGTGATGACCTCTTCTCTCTCTAACTAGAAACTCAAAGACCCATAGAGGGGTTCTCCCGGAGCGCGAGGCCGGGAGGGTGGATCCTTGAGATCCTTGAATCAACGACGAACCCAGGAGGCTGATCACCGTGATGTTCCGAATCGAGCGAGACGTCCTCGCTGAGGCGGTGGCATGGACGGCGCGCAGTCTCCCGGCGCGCCCGTCGGTGCCCGTTCTCGCCGGCATGCGCCTGGAGGTCACGGAGGAACAGCGGCTCAAGCTGTCCGGCTTCGACTACGAGGTCTCGGCGGAGGTCACGCTCGAACTGCACACCGGCGAGCCGGGCGTCGTCCTCGTCTCGGGCAAGCTGCTCGCGGAGATCACCCGCGCGCTTCCCGCACAGCCTGTGGACTTCGTGGTGGACGGCGCCAAGGCCGTCGTCACGTGCGGCAGCGCCCGCTTCACCCTGCTGACCATGCCTGTGGAGGACTACCCGTCGCTCCCCGCCATGCCGCCGGCCGCCGGTCGGGTGGGCAGCGACGTGTTCGCCTCGGCCGTCGGCCAGGTCGCCGTCGCCGCAGGCCGCGACGACACGCTGCCGATGCTCACGGGCGTGCGCATGGAGATCGAGGGCGACACGGTGACCCTCGCCGCGACCGACCGCTACCGCCTCGCCGTACGCGAGCTGAAGTGGCAGCCTGGCCAGCCCGACTTCTCGGCGATCGCGATGATCCCCGGCAAGACGCTGGCCGACACCGCCAAGGCGCTCGGCGCTACCGGGGCCGAGGTGGAGATCGCGCTCAGCTCCGCCGGGGGCACGGGCGAGGGCATGATCGGGTTCTCCAGCGCCGGCCGCCGTACGACGACGCGCCTGCTCGACCCCGAGTTCCCCAAGTACCGCTCGCTGCTGCCGACCGAGTTCTCGGCCCGCGCGGACTTGTCCACAGGCCCGTTCGTCGAGGCGGTCAAGCGCGTGGCCCTGGTCGCCGAGCGCAACACGCCGGTGCGGCTGGCGTTCAAGAGCGGCGAGGTCGTGCTGGAGGCGGGCAGCGGCGACGAGGCGCAGGCCGTCGAGGCGCTGCCGGTCGAGTACGAGGGCGAGGAGATGAACATCGCCTTCAACCACCAGTTCCTGCTGGAGGGCCTGGGCGCCATCGACTCCGACGTGGCGCGGCTGCAGATGACCACGTCCACGAAGCCCGCTATCCTCACCGGTGGCAAGCCTGTGGAGGACGGCGCCGTCACGGACTACCGTTACTTGATCATGCCTATCCGGCTGTCAGGCTGAATCGGCCGTCAGGGATGATGGAAGCCTGACAAGGGGGTAGACAACATGCAGATCGGCATGGTCGGACTGGGCAAGATGGGCGGCAACATGGCCGAGCGGCTGCGCCGCGGCGGTCATGACGTGATCGGCTACGACCGCGACCCGGCGATCAGCGACGTGGCCAGCCTCAAGGAGCTGGTCGAGCGCCTGGAGGCGCCGCGTGCCGTGTGGGTCATGGTGCCCGCGGGCAAGCCCACCCAGACCACCGTCGACGACCTCGGTGAGCTGCTCGACGTGGGTGACATCGTCGTCGACGGCGGCAACAGCCACTACGTCGACGACCAGAAGCACGCGCGCGAGCTGTCGGCCAAGGGCATCGGCTTCGTCGACTGCGGCGTCAGCGGCGGCGTGTGGGGCCTGCAGAACGGCTACGCGCTGATGTGCGGCGGCGACAAGGCCCACGTCGACCGGCTCATGCCGATCTTCGAAGCGCTCAAGCCCGAGGGCGAGGACGGCTTCGTGCACGCCGGCGACGTCGGCGCGGGCCACTTCGCGAAGATGGTCCACAACGGCATCGAATACGGCATGATGCAGGCCTTCGCGGAGGGCTGGGAGCTGCTGGAAGCCTCCGACGTCGTCAAGGACGTCAAGGGCTCCTTCGCCAGCTGGCGCACCGGCACGGTGATCCGCTCCTGGCTGCTCGACCTGCTGGTACGCGCGCTCGACGACGACGAGCACCTCGAGCAGCTGCGCGGTTATGCACAGGACTCCGGCGAGGGCCGGTGGACGGTGCAGGCCGCCGTCGACCACGCCGTCCCGATGCCGGTCATCACCGCCGCGCTCTACGCCAGGTTCGCCTCCCGCCAGGACGACTCGCCCGCGATGAAGGTCGTGGCGGCGCTGCGCAACCAGTTCGGCGGCCACGCGATCACCTCGGCCGAGGGCAGCACCGGCAAGGGGGCCGACTCCCCCGGCGCCGACGTCACGCCGCCGCGCGAGAGCGATCGCTAACGGTTTTCCACAGGCTGCATGCCGGTGACCCCGGTGGCCGGCGAGGCGCACTAACCTTCGTGGGGTGCATGTCGCCCACCTCTCGCTGACCGACTTCCGGTCCTACTCGTCCGTGGAGCTCGGCCTGGAGCCGGGCGTCACGGCGTTCGTCGGGCCCAACGGCCAAGGCAAGACCAACCTGGTCGAGGCGCTCGGCTACGTCGCGACGCACTCCAGCCACCGGGTGGCGAGCGACGCGCCGCTCGTCCGCAAGGGCGCCACGCGGGCGATCGTGCGCTGCGCGATCCAGCGTGACGACCGGCGGGCGCTGGTCGAGCTGGAGATCAACCCCGGGCGGGCCAACCGCGCGCGGCTCAACCGTTCACCCGTCTCCAGGGCCCGCGACGTCGTGGGCCTGCTGCGCACGGTGCTGTTCGCGCCTGAGGACCTCGCGCTGTCCAAGGGCGACCCGTCAGAGCGCCGCCGCTTCCTCGACGACCTGCTGGTGGCCAGGGCCCCCAGGTTCGCGGGAGTGCGCGCCGACTACGACCGGGTGCTGAAGCAGCGCGGCGCGCTGCTGCGTACCGCCGCGCAGGCCCGCAGAGGCTCCAGGAGCGCCCGGCGGCAGGACAGTGACGCCGGGTTCGCGGCGGCGGGCGCCGGCGACGTCCTGAGCACTCTGGAGGTCTGGGACGCCCATCTGGCGCGGCACGGGGCGGAGCTGTTGCGGGCGCGGCTGGAGCTGATCGAGGCGCTGCGGCCGCTGGTGGCCGGCGCGTACGCGACGCTGGCGCCGTCGAGCGCTCCCGCGACGCTCGCCTACCGCAGCACGTTGTCCACAGGTGGGGACGAAGAAGGGGCTCCCGGTGACCCGGAAGCCCCCGCTGAGCGGGGATCTTTCGATACACAGACGTTATCCACAGACTTGGGGAAAACCCTTGAGGAACGTCTGCGCGAGCGGCTATTGGAGGTCCGCCAGTCCGAGCTCGAACGCGGTGTCACGCTCGTCGGCCCCCACCGCGACGACCTGATACTCGGGCTCGGCGACCTGCCCGCGCGCGGTTACGCCAGCCACGGCGAGTCGTGGTCGTTCGCGCTGGCGCTCAGGCTCGCGGCGTACGACCTGCTGCGTGCCGACGGCGGCGACCCGGTGCTGATCCTCGACGACGTGTTCGCCGAGCTCGACAGCCAGCGCAGGCGCCGCCTGGCCGAGATCGTGGCGCCGGCCGAGCAGGTGCTCATCACCGCGGCGGTGCCGGACGACGTGCCGTCCGAGCTGTCCGGCGGCAGATACGACGTCGCAGAGGGGAGTGTCACCCGTGTCCGCTGACGAGAGCCGCGGCGAGAACGCCACGGCGAGGGGCGTGGCGATGGCCCGCGAGAAGCTCGCCCAGGCCAAGGCCGACGCGGCCAAGCGCGGCCAGCTCCCCCGGCGTGAGCCCAGGCGCAAGGCGAAGGGCCCGCGCAGGGAGGCCGGCGATCCGCAGCTTTTCGGACGCGCGATCGCCGACCTGCTCGCCGACCGCGGCTGGGAGCGCCCCGCCGCGGTCGGGGCGGTGTTCGGCCGCTGGCCCGAGATCGTGGGCCCTGACCTGGCCGCTCACACCAAGCCTGAGTCGTTCGACGACGGCGAGGTGCTCATCGTGGCCGACTCCACGGCCTGGGCGACGCAGGTGCGGCTGCTCGCGCGCACGCTCGTACGCAGGCTCAACGAGGAGCTGGGCGACGGCACGGTCACGAAGGTCAAGGTCAGAGGCCCGCAGAACGCTCCGCGTCCATCAGGTGGATTGCGGGTGACCGGAAGCAGGGGGCCGGGCGACACCTACGGCTGAGCCCGCCGTCGGGCACGCGTTCTCCCCTTCGCCGTACGTCGCCGGGAGCGGCCAGAAAGCCACAGACGCGATAGGCCCCCTTTCCGGAGGGGGGATGCTTGCCTGGGGGCAAAACGAGCTAGCGGGCATCACAGGCGCGTTCATTGCCACCATGGCCCTCCGGAAGCGGTAGAATGAAAAAGGATTCCGGACACGTCCGCTTGCGTGTCACCCCGGCAGCAAGCCGACTCCCCTGGGTGACCGCGCATCGGGGCACTCACGACGGTGACGGGCACGGCAGGGGCAGCTTCACGAGGTGATGGCCTCCCCCGCCGCGTGTCCGCGGCAGGAGGATTTCGCAGTTGTCCTACGACGCTAGCTCAATCACCGTACTCGAGGGGCTTGAGGCGGTCCGCAAGCGCCCGGGTATGTATATCGGCTCCACCGGTGAGCGCGGCCTCCACCACCTCGTCCAAGAGATCGTGGACAACGCGGTGGACGAGGCGCTGGCAGGTTACGCCACCAGGATCGACATCACGCTGCTCGCCGATAACGGCGTCCGCGTGGTCGACGACGGGCGCGGCATCCCCACGGGCATCCACCCGGTGGAGAAGATCTCCGCGGTCGAGCTCGTGCTGACCACGCTGCACGCGGGCGGCAAGTTCGACAGCCAGTCGTACGCGGTCTCCGGCGGCCTCCACGGCGTCGGCTCGGCCGTCGTCAACGCGCTGTCCACCGCCATGGAGGTGGAGGTCAAGCAGAACGGCCACTACTGGCGCCAGCGCTACGAGATGTCCAAGCCCACGGCCCCCCTGGCCAAGGGCGAGGAGACCGACGAGACCGGCACCACGGTCACGTTCTGGCCCGACCCCGACGTCTTCGAGACCACCACCTGGAACTACGAGACGCTCTCGCGGCGCTTCCAGGAGATGGCCTTCCTCAACAAGGGCCTGCGGATCACCTTCACCGACGAGCGGCCCGACCACGTCAACGGCGAGCCGAAGACGGTCGAATACCACTACGAGGGCGGCCTGGCCGACTTCGTCAAGCACCTCAACGCCAAGAAGGAGCCGGCGCACGCGTCGATCATCTCCTTCGAGGAGGAGAGCGACGGCCTCGCGGTCGAGATCGCGATGCAGTGGAACAACTCCTACTCGGAGTCGGTCTACAGCTTCGCCAACGTCATCAACACCGCCGAGGGCGGCACCCACGAAGAGGGCTTCCGCGCGGCGCTGACGTCCATCGTCAACCGCTACGCGCGCGAGCAGAAGTTCCTCAAGGAGGGCAAGGACGACAACCTCTCCGGCGAGGACGTCCGCGAGGGGCTGACCGCGATCATCTCGGTCAAGCTGTCCGACCCGCAGTTCGAGGGCCAGACCAAGACCAAGCTCGGCAACACCGAGGCGAAGTCGTTCGTCCAGAAGGCCTGCAACGACCACCTGCGCGACTGGTTCGAGCGCAACCCGGGCGAGGCCAAGGACATCATCAACAAGTCCCTGCAGGCCTCGCGCGCCCGCATCGCCGCCCGCCAGGCGCGCGACCTGACCAGGCGCAAGTCGCTGCTGGAGTCGGGCAGCGGGCTGCCCGGCAAGCTGGCCGACTGCCAGTGGAACGACCCGGAGAAGTGCGAGCTGTTCATCGTCGAGGGCGACTCGGCGGGCGGCTCGGCCAAGGGCGGCCGCGACTCGCGTTACCAGGCGATCCTGCCCATCCGCGGCAAGATCCTCAACGTCGAGAAGGCGCGGATCGACAAGGTCCTGAAGAACAACGAGGTCCAGGCGCTGATCACGGCTCTGGGCACCGGTGTGCACGACGAGTTCGACATCGGCAAGCTGCGCTACCACAAGGTCATCCTCATGGCCGACGCCGACGTCGACGGCCAGCACATCAACACGCTGCTGCTGACGCTGCTGTTCCGGTTCATGCGGCCGCTGATCGAGGCCGGCCACGTCTACCTGTCGTGCCCGCCGCTCTACAAGATCAAGTGGGACCGCAAGGGCGAGGACGCCTCCTACGCCTACTCCGACCAGGAGCGCGACGCGGTCATCGCCGAGGGCATCGCCAACGGCAAGCCCGACCCGCGGCCGCGTGACAACGTCCAGCGCTTCAAGGGTCTGGGCGAGATGAACGCCAGCCAGCTCTGGGAGACCACGATGAACCCGGAGACCCGGCTGCTGCGGCTCGTCACCCTCGACGACGCGGCCCAGGCCGACGACCTGTTCAGCGTGCTGATGGGCGAGGACGTCGAAGCGCGGCGCGACTTCATCATCCGCAACGCGCGCGACGTCCGCTTCCTCGATGTTTAGTCAGAAGGACCTTTACCTGTGACGGACGTGAACACCACTCCCCCGGCAGACCGCATCGAGCCGGTGGACATCCAGTCCGAGATGCAGCGCAGCTACATGGACTACGCGATGTCGGTCATCGTGTCCAGGGCGCTGCCGGACGTGCGCGACGGTCTCAAGCCGGTGCACCGCCGGGTGCTCTACGCGATGTACGACGGCGGCTACCGTCCCGACCGCGGCTACTTCAAGTGCGCCCGCGTCGTCGGCGACGTGATGGGCACCTACCACCCGCACGGCGACACCTCGATCTACGACGCCCTGGTGCGTCTGGCGCAGCCGTGGTCGCTGCGCTACCCGCTGGTCGACGGGCAGGGCAACTTCGGCTCGCCGGGCAACGACCCGGCGGCGGCGATGCGCTACACCGAGTGCAAGCTCGCGCCCATCGCCATGGAGATGCTGCGGGACATCGACAAGGAGACCGTCGACTTCCGCCCCAACTACGACGGCAAGTCGCAGGAGCCCGACGTCCTGCCGGCCCGCTTCCCGCAGCTGCTGGTCAACGGCTCGGGCGGCATCGCGGTCGGCATGGCGACCAACATCCCGCCCCATAACCTGCGCGAGGTCGCCTCGGCGGTCAAGTGGGCGCTGGAGAACCCTGAGGCCACCGACGAAGAGCTGCTCGAGGCGTCGATCAGGCTCGTCAAGGGCCCCGACTTCCCCACCAAGGCGCTCATCGTGGGCCGCCGGGGCATCGAAGACGCCTACCGCACCGGCCGCGGCTCGATCACCATGCGGGCCGTGGTCGAGGTCGAGGAGGACAAGGGGCGGCAGGCGCTGGTCGTCACCGAGCTGCCGTACCAGGTCAACCCCGACAACCTGGCGCTGAAGATCGCCGAGCTGGTGCGCGAGGGCAAGCTGACCGGCATCGCCGACGTACGCGACGAGAGCTCGTCGCGGGTCGGCCAGCGGCTGGTCATCGTGCTCAAGCGCGACGCGGTCGCCAAGGTCGTGCTCAACAACCTGTACAAGCACACCCAGCTCCAGGACACCTTCGGCGCCAACATGCTGGCGCTGGTCGACGGCGTGCCCCGCACGCTGCGCCTCGACCAGTTCATCCGGCACTACGTCGCCCACCAGATCGAGGTCATCGTCCGCCGGACGCGCTACCTCCTGCGCAAGGCCGAGGAGCGGGCCCACATCCTGCGCGGCCTGCTCAAGGCCCTCAACCGGCTCGACGACGTCATCGCCCTCATCCGGGCCTCCGAGTCCGCCTCCGCCGCCCAGCAGGGCCTCATGGGGCTGCTGGACATCGACGAGGTGCAGGCGCAGGCCATCCTCGACATGCAGCTGCGCAAGCTGGCCGCCCTGGAGCGGCAGGCCATCCAGGACGAGTACGACTCCCTGATGACGCAGATCGCCGAGTACAACTCGATCCTGGCCAGCGAGAGCCGGCAGCGGGAGATCATCAACGAGGAGCTGGCCGAGCTGGTCGGCCGCTACGGCGACGACCGGCAGACGGAGATCATCGCCTACGACGGTGACATGTCCATCGAGGACCTCATCGCCGAAGAGGAGATCGTCGTCACGATCACCAGGGGCGGCTACGCCAAGCGCACCCGTACCGACCTCTACCGGGCGCAGAAGCGCGGCGGCAAGGGCGTGCGCGGTGCCCAGCTGCGCCAGGACGACATCGTCGACCACTTCTTCGTCACGACCACCCATCACTGGCTGCTGTTCTTCACGAACAAGGGCCGGGTCTACCGGGTGAAGGCGTACGAGCTGCCCGACGCCGGCCGCGACGCGCGCGGCATGCACCTGGCGAACCTGCTCGCCATGCAGCCGGACGAGACCGTCATGGAGGTCCTCGACCTGCGCGACTACAACGTCGCGCCCTACCTCGTCCTCGCCACCCGCAGCGGCCTGGTCAAGAAGACCCGCCTGGCCGAGTACGACTCCCCCAGGTCGGGCGGTCTGATCGCGATCAACCTGCGCGAGGACGACGAGGTCATCGGCGCCCGGCTGGTCTCCGAGGCCGACGACCTGCTGCTCGTCTCCAAGGGCGCGCAGTCCATCCGGTTCACCGCATCCGACGATGCGCTGCGGCCCATGGGCCGCGCGACCAGCGGCGTCATCGGCATGAGGTTCCTCGAAGGTGACGAACTTCTCGCCATGAATCGGATCGCCGACGGTCAAGACGTGCTTATCGCCACCGAGGGCGGGTACGCGAAACGGACGCCAGTTGAGCAGTATCCGGTCCAAGGACGTGGCGGTAGAGGCGTGCTTACTGCGAAGATTGTGACTTCTCGTGGCAAGCTGGTCGGAGCCGTCATGGTCAACCCAGAGGACGAGGTCTTCGCGATCACGTCCGCAGGCGGCGTGATCCGGACGAGTGCCGGTGAGATCAAGCAGTCCGGCCGCCAGACCATGGGAGTTCGATTGATGAATCTCGCTGAAGGCGACAGCGTGGTGGCCCTCGCCCGGAACGCGGAGTCATTGGAGACTTCGGTGGAGAGTGAGGAAGACGGGGGAGGAGAGTAACCCATGAGCGCCCAGGGTGGCACCGCCAGGACCACGGCGGCTTCGGGTAACGGACAGCAGCCGAAGAAGCCCACAGAAACCGAGATCTTCAACGCGGTGGACGACGGCAAGGACACCTCGCCCGCACAGGGCAGGCCCAGGCCGGGCCAGGAGGACAACAAGCCCTCCCAGCCGCAACAGTCCCACCAGGCGGGCCCGATGAGCCCGCCCGCGCCTGCCGGCCCTCAGGGCGGGCAGACGGAGAACAACGACACCGTGCGCCTGCGCCCGTCGCTGGCCACGGAGGCCCCGCCGGCCGTCGAGCTGACCAAGAAGAAGTCGTCGTCCAACTCGTCGGGAGGTCGGCTCCCCCGTAAGGCCCACCTGGTCCTGCGCCGCATCGAGCCGTGGTCGGCCATGAAGTTCAGCTTCGTGGTCTCCCTGGTCTGCTTCGTGGTGCTGTTCGTGGCGGTCGCCGTGCTGTACGGCGTGCTGTCGGCCCTGGGCGTGTTCGACTCGATCGTCGACCTGGTCAACCAGCTCGGCAAGGGCGAGCAGGGCCAGAGCTCCATCCCGATCGACATCGCCTCCTGGTTCGAGCCCGTACGCATCCTCGGCTACACGGCTCTGATCGGGGCGGTCAACGTCGTCCTGATCACGGCGCTGGCCACCCTGGGTGCGGTCATCTACAACATCGCCTCCGACCTGGTGGGCGGCGTCGAGGTGACGTTCAGCGAGGCCGAGTAGGGTTCTTCGCTCGCGTCGTGCTCCCACGTACGGCGCGAGCAGCCCGCCGGACACGGTAAGCTTTACCTCGTCCCGAACAACCGGTTCGCCTCCGTGCGGCGGATGCGATAACGTTCGGGGTGCGAGCGGGGCTATAGCTCAGACGGTTAGAGCGCTTCCCTGATAAGGAAGAGGTCCCAGGTTCAAGTCCTGGTAGCCCCACCAGCAGAAAGCCCCGAAGCGATCAAGCTCCGGGGCTTCTTTACTGCAACTGGTACTGCAACCGCCCTACCTGAACAGATCCGTTTATTTTTTGGATCGCGTAGAGCTGATCGGCACGCGCGGCCTGAAGGAACGCCCTCGCCTCATCGGCCGTCCAAGGCTGGCTGACACCGAATATGTCTCCAGCCCTACGATTCAGCTTGACGACTGAGCAGCCGCGTGCGAACACGAGCATGCAAGTACAGGTGATACAGCGCAGTCGCGCTGTATCCGTCACGGACGTCATCCACGTTCAGATCGAAATGGTCGAGGAATTCGACTCTCGACAACCCCCTGCATCCCGCGTGCTCCTCGCCCAACGATGCCGCTTCACAGGCCGTTCGATGAGTATGACTCCACTTGTCTTGAGCCATGTCGATCACAACCCGCCCAGCGCGGCCCAGACCACCTTGCCGCCCGCCGACAGCCACCGATACCCCCAGCTCTCCGCCAGGTGATCCACCATCGACAGGCCCCGCCCGCCCAGCTCATCAGGTCCAGCCTTGATCAGTTTCGGCGGAGTGCGGGCCGAGTCCCACACCTCTAGGACCACGAGCTTGCCGGGTACGCACGTCTCGTACAGGCCCAAGCAGAACAGCCTGGACTCGCAAGCCGGCGACGCCTCAGGAACCCAGCGAGGAACCGTGCCCAGGGGCTCAATGAGACCCATGGCCTTGATCGCGTTCGAGCTCAGCTCGGTAGCGATCAGCTCAGCGTCCTCCCCCAAATCCTCACGGCCCCACGTCGTCAGTACATCCCGTACGTAGTCACGGGCCAGCGACAGCGCGGCGGGATGGACGGGCAACCACAGGTAGACCACTATGACCGCCTCACCAGTCGAGCAATCGTCTCGCTGGCCTCGCCCAGCGCGTCCACGCTCACGGACCGGTCCGGCCCTCGCCCCCAGGTGTAGAACCATCCCTCAGCGCGCCAGGCAACGCGGACCTTCACATACTCCACAGCGCCCTGAAGGACCAGAGCGGCATCGCTGCCGACCTGGAGTCTCAAGGTGACGCTCAACCCAGCCAAGTGAAGGTTCCAGGCCAGCGGCACCAAGCGCTGAAACTGCGACTGCCACACCTGGGCACTCGTCACGGCTTGGACCGCACGAGCTTGTCCCCGACTACGCCTGGTCATGTGGCCTCCAGGTCAGAACCCGTGCCATCGCACGTCAGGCAGGTCTCCCTAGCTCGGATGGCGGCCAGCTTCCCTCCCGCCGGTATCGCGACTAACCCACGGCGAGGACTCACGTACTTCCAGCCCCGACCGTCGCGAGATCCACATGATCCTCGATCGTCCATGGTCAATCCCAAAACTGCACCTCTACTCGCCTAGAGGAGTTGCTCTAAAGCATTGTCAACTCGTCTAGAGGAGTTAGTCAAGCGCTATCGTGCGGGCAGTTCATACGAGAGCACGTAGGCGTCACTCGACATCACCGTGTCGCAGACCTCTACAGGGAGCCCTTCCACCGTGTACGCGGTGCGGATCAACTGGAACACGGGAACGCCCGGAGCGAGCTTGAGCGTTCGCACTTCATCGCGGAGGGGCATCCTCGCCTTCACGTCCTCCACGAAATGATCGAGCCGGTATCCCAACTCCTCCAGACGGGCGTAGATCCCGCCTGGCCCACTGTTCGGTTCCGCGATCTGCGTGTTCCGCGCGATCTCCGCCGGGATGTATGAGACGGCCGTCTCGACCGGTTGACCATCGATCAGGTAACGCCGGGAGCGAGAGATCACGAGCTCGTCGGGGGAGATGGACAGCCATTCCGCGACGGCGACCGGAGGGCGTACCTCTTTGATCTCTATGGAGTCCACCGAGGGCTTTGCGCCAGCTTCTTCGGTCTCGGCGATGAACGCTGCCTTGCCCTGTTCTCGATGTCTGCGGGCGAACCGGTCCGACGCCAGGCGGCGCACAGGAGGCCGCGAACGGACGAACACGCCGCGCCCATGCTCCGCCACAGTCAGCCCCTCACCCTGAAGGACTTGCAGCGCATTCCGGATGGTCATCCGCGCAACCCCGTAATGTTGCATGAGCTGAGCTTCTGAGGGCACCTTGGCACCTTCAGGGAGCGAGCCGCGCTCGATGGCGTCACGAATGTGATCAGCTATCTGGCGGAAGACGGCCCGATCGCTGACGGGATCCAGGTCCGGCAACGAGAGCTCTGCCACGACCACTCCTCAACTCGTACATACGTGTTTGCGGGTTGAGGATAGCGACTAGGTACGCCGGAGGGAATCGATGAACCAGCCCCACAGGCACTCCGTCAGCGTGGCAGGCGTGATCATCGACGATCAGGGACGCGCACTTCTGACCCAACGCCGAGACAACGGCCACTGGGAAGCGCCTGGCGGGATCCTGGAGCTGGAGGAAGACATCACCTCAGGCTTGCTCCGCGAGATCCGCGAGGAAACCGGCCTGGAGGTCGAGCCCGTCACTCTGACCGGCGTCTACAAGAACATGGCGCGAGGCATCGTTGCCCTGGTCTTTCGCTGCAAGGTCATCGGCGGAAAGCTCGTAGAGACTGACGAGGCCCGCAGCTTCAAGTGGGTCACGGCTGACGAGGTCCAATCCCTCGCATCCCAAGCGTTCGGCATCCGCGTACTCGACGCCATGCAAGGCGGCAGCATTCCGGCTATCCGTCACCACGACGGCGTTCACCTACTCCGGTCCGAAGACCCGCGGCAGCCTCAGCAGTGACCATGCCGAATTGTTCTTATATGGATCAAGCGGCGGCGCGGCGTGCCGCCGTACGCCCCGCGCCGACGTCCCGCGCTGCGCGTGCGGCCTGAGGGCCGTTCTCGCGCGAGCGCCGCGCGGGGCATCGCCGCACGCCTGTTCGCCATACACCCCGACCTCGCCGGCCGACCCCCGAGCGCCGCACCGCCGTACAGGTCGCTCCGGCCACTGGGTAACGCAGGCAGCTTCGAGGAGTTCACCAACGACGCAGTCAAAAGCGTCCGCCGGCCCGCCCAATCGTCCACGGCGGACGGTTCACTTGCCGGGTTGGTCAGCAACGTGACAGTGGTGGGCTGAGCCCAGCAGTCATACATGCGCAGAGGCATTACTTCACAGGCGAGTCGGATATCCACAGGGAGCCTGTCCCCGTAGTCCTCGCTAGATGTACTAGTCGATGGAGTTCCGTGCCCCTCAATTATGGGGTGATCGGCCTAGCCCATAGAGGCTTCAACCAGGGGAAATGTGGTTGACCATGGGCTTGGAGCGCCAGCTTGTTCTCGGTTTTCCCCTCCTGGGGAATTATTCTCCGCTGGTACCAATATCGTGGTCCGCGCTTGTCCAGGGCCGACAACCGGATGAGTGGCTCTCTGTTTGCCTCAGAGAGCCACTCGCACATCCAGTCAGGCCAACGGCGGTCAGTCACCGAAAGGACGTACTGATGACGGTACTAGGTAGCTCCGACGAGAGCCGCATGACATCAGGGCCGGAGAAGGAGCCTCCACGGATCCACGTGCGTTGGGTCGTCATCATCGCGATCTCAATCGCGGTTGGCTTTCTCGCTGGGAACCCTGCAGCGGGAATCGGTGCAGGGTTCGCGGTCGCGGTAGCTCTGCACGTGATGATGGCCTGAGCGATCATGTGATGAGTCCAGTCCAGGTGGTCGAACGCGTCGGCCCTTGCCAGGAAGTTTGGCCGGGGCCGAATACGTCTGGACGGGAACTGCTGTTCTGGCTCACCTTCCGAAGACGCGATCCATGAACCTAGTCAGGTGCGCTCGGTCACGGTCATGGTCCAGATGGAGCAGGGTGACCCGGGAACCAAGTGGGATCGGGTTTACCTCGACTCGGACCAGCACTGGGTGTTCTACCTCCGGGAGGCGCACCGGATCGACTCGATCTACATCCAGAAGTAGCAACGCCGCGGCGCGGCCGGCGTTCTGCCAACTCGCTGAACGCCGGCCGCGCCTGTCCGTCCTGTAGGTTTCGCGCGTGTTTTCTCGGCTGAGTCATGGGGCATCAGGGGCGATCCGGCGGTTCGCGGGGTGGGTAGCGCGTGGGTCGGTCGGTCATCCCCTTCTTGAGGGGATCGACTATTGGGACGAGTTGAAGGACTCGCCCTCCCAGATGGAGACGTGTTTCGCCATCTTCGTCAACGTTCTCGAGCTTGACGATCAGGGGATGCCGGTCAATGAGAAGTACGCCGAGCGGCGCGCGGCCACGTGGCTCTACCTGTACTGCAAGGGAGAATTGCCTCCTGGAGAGCCGGACTTCGAGCCCTGGGAGTGCGAGCTCTACTGATCCGCTTAATGGGCGGCAGGTCCCGAGGTTTTCGTACAAGATGGTCGCTGTGACTGAGCGCGATTTATTTACCTATGCGTTGGTGGCCGGGGGTGTGTCCCTGGGCGTTGCCGTTCTTGCGACGGTCTTCGGGGGGTCTGGGTTCGGTACCTCGTGTGCGCTGATCGGTATCGGGTTCATGGTCGGGGCGCTTGCGCTGGCCGTTTATGAGCAGCGGGATAAGGGGGCCTGACGGGGTGGTCATCAGGGATGCCGTGGGCCAGGACTGGGACGACATCTATCCGTTCTACGCGGCGATCATGCGGGAAGGGGCTACCTTTCCGTTTCCTGAGCGGCAGAGTCTCGACGAGGCGCGGCCGTGGTGGATGGAGCAGCCGCCCGGCAAGACCGTCGTCGCGGTCGACGACGATGGCGTGATCGTGGGGTCGGCCAAGATGGGGCCCAACCGGCCTGGGCGGGGGTCGCATGTGGCCACGGCCTCGTTCATCGTCGATCCGGCGTATCAGGGCAAGGGGATCGGGCGGGCCCTGGGGGAGTATGTGCTCGACTGGTGCCGTAGCCGGAAATTTCGTGGCATTTAGTTCAATGCGGTGGTCGAGTGCAATCATTCGGCCGTCCACTTGTATCGGTCGCTGGGCTTCGAGGTCATCGGCACCGTGCCCGAGGCGTTCGATCATCCGGATGAGGGGCTCGTCGGGCTGCATGTCATGTACCGGCGGCTGAACCCCGACGAGGGCCTGTACGTCTGAAGGGCATGCGGAGTCTCGCCTTTCTCGGTCTCGTCGTGCTGACCGCCTGCGGGAGCACGACGGCGGTCAGTGAGCCGGTCACGTACGCGGCCGGGTCCATCACCGTGCTGGAGAGTCCCGAGCACGGGCCGCAACTGTGCCAGGTGGTGGCGGAGTCGCTGCCGCCCCAGTGCGGCGGGCCGGACGTCGTGGGCTGGGACTGGGCGAAGGTGGAGCACGAGAGCGCCGGCGGGACGAAGTGGGGCCGCTACCAGGTGACCGGCACCTGGGACGGCTCCCGGCTGACCCTGACGCAACCACCCGGGAAGGCGGCCGAGGTCAAGGCTGAGGAGCCGCGGTTCGACAGCCCGTGTCCCGCTCCTGCGGGTGGCTGGCGGCCGGTCGATCCCGCCAAGGCCACGCAGGCCGCGCTGGAGAAGACCCAGCAGCGGTTGCAGAACGAGGAGGCCGTGGGCGGGGTGTGGCTGGACCAGAGCTATCTGGAGTCGATCCCGGGGTACGACGGTGGCAAGCCGGAGTGGGTGGAGAAGCACGCCAACGACCCCGCCCGGCTGGTGCTGAACGTGAAGTTCACCGGCGACCTGGCCGGCCGGGAGGCGTGGGTGCGGGAGAGCTGGGGCGGCGCGCTCTGCGTCAGCCAGGCTCGCCGCAGCGAGGAGTCGCTGCGGCAGGTGCAGGAGTCCTTGGGTGAGGATCTCGGTACGGGGCTCGTCTCGTCCTTTGTCGATATCGTCACGGAACAGGTGGTCGTGGGTGTCTTCGTGGCCGACGAGAAGACTCAGCAACGGCTGGACACCAAGTACGGGGCGGACGTCGTACGGCTGGATGGAGTGTTGCAGCCGGTCGGATAGCGCTCACCTGGGGTAGCGGGGCCGGCCGGCCCCCACGGTCGGCTGATTTCCCGGTGCCTAGAGGGGCCAGGTCATGGTGATCGAGCGTTCGAAGGTGACGTAGCCGGCCCGGCCGAACGCCGCGGCCATCGGGGTGTTGCCCAGGTCGGTGGCGGCGCGGATGCGGGGGACGTTCTCCGCGCTGAGAATGCGGGTGCCTTCGGCGAGTATGTCGTCGATGTACCCGTTGCCGCGATGGGCGGGCAGGACGGCGATGTACCCGATGACCGCGTTGTAGTCGTTGCGTCCTGGGGTGACGAAACCGACCGGTTCGCCGCCGGGCAGCGTCGCGACCCGCCACCACGTGCGGGGGCTGGTGTAGCGGGCGATCTCGTCCTCGTAGTGCCTTATGGCGGCCTCGCGGGGGGACATGCGGGTCAGGTCGTCCCTGCTGTGGGCGTCGAGCGTGCCGTCGAGCACCTCGGTCATCAGGTCGAGCAGCTCGCCGGCGTCACGGACCGGCCGGAATCTCAGGCGTCCCGACGGCTCGGGGATCGGCGTGCCTGGACGCCATTCCAGGCGCAGGCGTTCGACGAACAGGCGGGCGCCGGTGCTCTCCACCACGGCCATGCGGTCCTCGACGGCACGCCTGTCGGTCTCGCGCCAGTCGGGTGGGACGAAACGGAGGTATTCCGGCGGTCGGCCGCCGGCCGGGAGCACCTCGGCCATGGCGGTGCGCAGCAGGCGTACGCCGGCGTCGACGGCGTTCTCCTCGAGGTCGAGGATGTCCAGCAGGAAGGGGTCGTCGTCCTTGTCGCGGCCCCACCAGGCGAGCCTGGCCAGCAGGCGGTCGCCGCTCAGGGCCATCCACATCCAGCTTGGACGGCGGTGGCCGGTGGCGAGGTCGTCGGCCAGTTCGTGGTTGAGTGTGTAGGGCTGCCGGTTGAAGAGGTCGAGCTCTTCCCGGCCGGTGATCGGGCGGATGATCAGGTCGTGCACGGTTCAGGCGTTCCTTTGGTGAAGGCGCCCTGCCGCTCCGGGGCTCAGCCGAGGTCGGTGCCCCGGGAGGGCACAAGCGCGATGAACGTGGGTTTCATGGCTTATCCCTCCTTTCGGTGTCGACTGGGTTCTATCGGGGCTCGCCGGTGCGGCGCAAACGGTTTTCGGCCGGTACGTGTCCGGCTGCGGCGCGGTGTCGTAGCACGGTTCGAGGATTTTTGATCTGAGTCGTGGCGCTTGCGGGCGTGGGTAACGTGCGGGCGGTGAGGTACCAGAGGAGACGCGCACAGGCCGTCATCGTCGTGGGGGCGGTGGCGGCCTCGGTGCTCGCCGGCATGACGGTGCCCGCCCAGGCGGCGGGGGAGAACTACGGACAGTACAGCCGGTTCGGGGCGCGCAGCGCCGGGCAGCACTGGGCGGACGGGCAGGTCGCGGGGCAGTGGACGTGGAAGCCGCTGTCGTCCACGACGTCCGAGATCAGCTGGGGTGACCCGAAGAAGTGGCCGCCGGCGTCCGGGGAGAAGTTCATCCACAGTGGTGACTGGCTGATGCTGGACGGGTGGCGGGACAACGGGACGTACTACACCGTACGCGTCACCAAGGAGCAGATCGGCGACGCCAAGTGCGGAAATCTGCAGACATTCGCTACGTCGGGGCGGCAGCACTACGTCAAGTGGGACATCCCCTCCCAGGGCTACTGCCTGAAGGCCTGGGGGACGATCACCGAGCAGTCGTCGGGGAAGGTGGTCGACTTCGGGCACACCCAGATCTGGTCGCCGCCCGCGCCCTGCTCGAACCGCTACCTGGGTGCCCAGACCTGCATCAAGCAGTGGGAGTCCTGGTGGGACAACAACGGCAGCCCCGGGCAGCCGATCAAGCGGAAGCTGGAGCGGGATCAGTACATCGCCCGCGGCAAGGGGATGGCGTTCAAGATCCACCAGTTCTTCCCGACGGAGTGGAAGTCGGAGGCCCGGTCGTACTGGACCTGGTGACGACCTGACGGAGCTGTGGACGGCGGGTTGGGGCGGCGTTGCGGCGCCGGACCAGCCCGCCGTCTTTTGGTTCGGGCGACGGTGTTCATCCACAGGGTGAGGGGCGCGGTGGATGACGGCGGGGTGGTGCTGTTGGGGGCAGGGGTGAGGGGTGAATTGCGGTGTTATGTACTGGTGACTTTTCTGGTGTGGTAAGGCCGGTCCTGGGGTGTTGGGCAGTGCTCGGGCGATGCTGAGCCGGCCCGTTCGATAGGGGCTCTGAGCTGGGGAAATGTGGATCGGTGCTGGTGGGCGCGTGGGTGCCTGTCCCGGGGCTGTGGACGGCGGGCGGGGAGGGTGTGGATGAGCTCGGGAGGTGTGGGTTCGGCGGGCTGTGGATAACCCTCGTACGCGGGGGCGTGCGAACGAGTTATCCACAGGGGGCATTGGTTATCCACAACTTGTGGGTCGGCGACTTCCGGGCGGTCGCGGAGCGGCCATGATGCCGGTCAGGAGGTGCGTCGACGATGATGCTGAGCGAGGACGGCGGAGTCGCCGGGAAGGTCACGGGCGGCCAGGCCGGCGGCCACCCGGTCGCGGAGGTCGGCGGGCTTGTGGTCGTCATACTTGAACTTCGCGCGTACGCCGGTCACGCGCAGCCGTAGGCCGCGCACGGCGGACAACTGCTTGTGATACGGGCCCGCGTCGGGTGCGACCTCCCCATGGTCGCCGGCTGGCTGGTGGTGGGCGAGCTGGCGGCGCAGGATGTCGGCCTTGCCCTCCTTGTCGTCCACGATCTCGGCCTGGCAGATGAGCTGGACGGAGGCGTAATAGCTGGTGGGCACGCCGGTCTTGGGAGAGTCGGAGCGCCAGCCGGTCGGGATGTAGGCGTAGTCGTCATAGACGCTGACCACCGCCACCGGGTCGGCCTCCAACGCCTGCCAGATCGGGTTGGGGCGGGCCAGGTGGAGCAGCACGTGGTCGTGGCCGTCGTACAGGAAGTGGGTGGGCACGACGACCGGAGGCGCGCCGTCCACGCCGTTGGCGGCGATCTGGCCGAAATCGCGGGTGCTGAGCCAGGCGCGCCATTCGTCGTCGGTTCTCGCGGCGTCCCAGGGGTGAATCAACATGCGCGCCTCTTTGTATTAGTACATAATGGGAATTGTGTCAGAAACATACCTGATCGGCGGTACGACGGCCAGCGAGATCGCGGCAGGGGTCGAGGTGGCGGTGTCCGACGGGCGGTTGCCTCCTGGGGCGACGCTGCCTCCGGTGCGCGAGGTGGCGGCCATGGCCGGGGTCAGCCCCGGCACGGCGGCGGCCGCGTACCGGCTGCTCCGCGAGCGCGGCCTCATCGAGACGGCCGGGCGGCGTGGCACGCGGGTCAGGGCGCGGCCGGCGACCATGCTCAGGGAGGAGATCCGGGTCGAGGTGCCGCCGGGGGTGCGCGATCTGTCCCAGGGCAACCCCGATGCCCGCCTGCTGCCGCCGCTGCACGACGCCCTGGCCGCCGCCGCGCGGGCGCACGAGGAGCGGCCCGCCATGTACGGCACCGGCGACGACGACGAGTTGCTGGCGCTGGCGGGTGCGGGGTTGCGGGCCGATGGGGTGCCTTCCGGGCCGCTGGCCGTCACCTCGGGGACCCTCGACGCCGTCGAACGCGTGCTCGCCGGGCACCTGCGGCCTGGCGACGCCATCGCGGTCGAGGACCCGGGCTGGGCGGCGCTGCTCGACCTCGTCGCCGTGCTGGGATTGCGTCCTGTGCCGGTGCGGGTGGATGACGATGGGCCCGTTCCTGAAGAGCTGGGGCGGGCGTTGCGTGGCGGCGTGCGGGCGGTGGTGGTCACTGCTCGGGCGCAGAATCCGACCGGTGCCGCCGTGAGCTCCGCGCGGGCGGCGGAGTTGCGAGCGGTGCTGGGCTCTTGTCCGGAGGTGCTGCTGATCGAGGACGACCATGGGGCCGGGTTCGTGGACGTGCCGCTGCATCCGCTGGCCGCGGCCACGGCTCGGTGGGTGCTGCTGCGGTCCACGGCCAAGGCGTTCGGGCCCGATCTGCGGCTCGCGCTGGTCACCGGCGACCCTGTCACGCTGGGACGGTTGCGGGGGCGGCAGCGGTTGGCCGCCGGGTGGGTGAGTCACCTGCTGCAACGTACGGTCGCGTACCTGTGGCGTACTCGGGCGGTGGATCCTGCGGCGGTGGCGGCGTCCTATGGGCGGCGGCGGGACGGTTTGGTCGGCGCGCTCGGGCGGCGCGGCATCGCGGCGCACGGACGAAGTGGGCTGAACGTGTGGATTCCCGTCGCCGACGAGTCCACTGCCATCACCCGGTTGCTTGCTCGGGGGTGGGCTTGTGCGCCCGGGGCTCGCAACCGCATCGCGACGCCCCCGGCTCTGCGGCTCACCGTTTCGACGTTGGACGTGGGGGAGCTTGAGCCTCTGGCCGACGCCTTGGCGGACGCTCTGACGCCGGTCGTGGGCGGGCGGTACGGGTGAGCGCGGCAGGGCCCTCACCTGTGAGGTGAGGGCCCTGCGGCTGTGGTCAGGTCAGGAGGGGTTCGCCGATCCAGGAGCCGGGGGTGCAGCCTGGGGGGATGGCGAAGATCGCCGACCCGATCGTGGTGATCCACTCGTTGAGCAGGTCGCCTTCGGCCAGCATGCGCTGAATCGGGACGAACTGCCGGTCGATGTCCGCCTGGTACGACGCGAAAAGCAGCCCCGAGTCCGGCTTGCCCTCAGAGGTCAGGCCGTCGTCGAAGTTGTACGGCCGCCGCAGCAACCGCAACGCCGGGTCGGCCACGTGGGCGCGCCTGATGTGGGCGTACTCCGAGATGACCGGGAACCCGAGCCGGTTCTTGCGGGCGTAGTCGGGTTCGTCACGTTCGGCAGCGCCGGTGAGCGGGGCGCCGGTGTCGAGCCGGCGGCCGATGGTGAACTCTCTGGCCGTACGGTCGACGGCGTCCCACGTGTCGAGCGCCATCCGGATCCTGCGCAGCACCAGCGTCGTGCCGCCGGTCAGCGGGCCCTGGCCGATCCAGACGGCTTTGTCCAGGTCAGTGGCGTTGCCGGTGCCCTCGATCTGGCCCATCAGGTTGCGCCGGGTGGCGGAACGGAAGCCGCGCTGCACCCACCGTACGCGGGCGAACGACCGCGCGTCCTTCACGATCATCCGTACGGCGTGCGCGACCGTCACATTGTCGTCCGCGCACACCTGCACCAGCAGGTCTCCCCCGCTCCACCGCTCGTCCAGCCGGTCGGTGGCGAAGCGGGGCAGCGGCGACACCGGCGAATCCACCCCCGCCACCTTGAAGACCCCGGGCCCGAACCCGAACGTACAGGTCAAGCGGGCCGGGTTCGCGGCCAGTTCGGGTTCGGTGTCGGCGAGCGCGGGCCGCCCCTGGGTGAGGCGGGCGACGTCGTCGGTGAGGAGCTGGAGCAGCCGTACGAGGGCCTCCTTGCGGGTGTCCTGGAGCAGGTCGAAGCCGAGGAACACGGCGTGGGCCTGCGGCTCAGTGGCGACGCCCGCCTGGTGGGGGCCGTGGAAGGGCTCGGTACGCGGCGCCGCCGTCCCGGTGCCGGCCGCGACCGCGCCGGTGCGGGTGCCGGCGGGGGTGCCCGCGCGGCTGGACGTGCTGGCGGCGTCACGAACGGACGATCCGGACTGGGGCGCGGCGGTCGTAGCGGTGGAGGGGTCGGGCGCGCAGCCCACGAGGGCGCCGGCCGCAGTGACGGCGCCCCCGGCGAGCAGCCCGCGACGGGAGATCACTCGTGCCCCGGCTGGTAGTCCTCCTCGCCGCCGGCGAAGTCCTTGCCGACGGCCGTGAACTCCAGCGGCTGCCCGCCCTGCACCTGCAGCGTGAACGGGATCTGCGCGCCGGGCAGCACTTCCTTGGTGACGCCCATGAGCATGATGTGGTCGCCGCCGGGCTGGAGCTGGTGACTGCCGTGAGCGGGCACCACGAATCCGCCCTCCTTGGGGCGCATGACCATCTTGCCGTCGTTCTCCACCACCTCGTGCAGCTCGATCGCCGAGGAGAGCGGCGAGGTGCCGGACACGATGGTGATCGGCTGGTCGGTGTCGTTGACCAGCGTCCCGAACGCGGCGGTCATCCCCTTCTTGGCGGTCTTCACCCAAGGGTCGGTGATGCTCAGCCCGCCGGTCGCGGCGACGGCCGACGCGGACGCGGCAGCGGAGGTGGAGGTGGAGGCGGACGTGGTCGAGGAGGCGGCCGGCGCGGCCGAGTTCCTGGTGGGGGAGCCGCAGGCGGTCAGCGCCACGGCGGCGGCCGCGAGCACGAGGGCATGACGAGAGAACATGGGAATGCCTTTCTCCGCCCGGCATGCCGAAGCAGACCCTGCCGGGCGGCGTGGGTCGTCTTGATGAAGAGGGGAGTACGTCGTGCCCGACCCGCAGGTCAGGCGGCGACGGCCCGCGGCGGGCCCCTCCGGGTGACGACGTGCCGCAGGACGGCCGAGCGCAGGATGAGCGGCTCGGTCGTGGCCGGCGGGGTGGAGAAAGGCGTGATGAGCAGCGGCAGCCACAGCACCAGCAGCCGTACGGCCAGGCGGCGCAGCAGCGCCCAGAGCGCGGCCTCGCCACGGGCCAGCCACAACGCGGTCAGCCCGACCGCCCAGCCGTGGGTGATCAGCATGCCGAGGCTCGGCACCAGGCCCGAGTGCAGGTGGGCGGCCAGGTGGTGCGGGGCGGCGGGGCCGTCCGGCGGAAGGACGGCGTGGGAGAGCGAGAACAGCAGGTGGAGCAGCACCTGCAGGCCGGCGAGCAGCGGCAGGATCACCGCCAGCGACCGCTCGCGCCCGGCCAGCGGGTACGCCGCCGCGAACGACAGCCCGAACGCCGCCACCCCGGCCGCCGCCGGGACGGTGGCACCGCCGAGCATGTGCGCCGCCGCGCCCAGCCCCAGGCACACCGCGGCGAATACCGCGGTGCGGGCCAGACGGAACGGCAGCGTCATGCGCCTAGCATTCCACGCCATGCGGTCGGTCCGGACCCCGATCCCGCATCACGCAAAACCACCATCTCTCCTCCCGATACGACCCACCCAGACCCGTATCCCGCTTCACGTGGAACAACGGTCTCTTCTCCCGGTGCGGTGGTCCGCGTCCGGCCCCTGTTTCACGTGGAACCACCACCTCTTCTCCCGGCGCAGGCGGGGGATGGGCTGGTTTGGGTGCGGGGTGGGGGTTGGCGGCTGATAATCGGGGGCGATGCCGAAATATCAGGAACTGTCGGCGTTCGCGGAGGCGATCGCCCCGGTCATCAATGCCGCCCATGTCAACGTGCACGCCTCCGCCGCCAGAGCCGTCGCCGAACTCACCACGGCGTCAGGTCTCACCTCAGGGCTTCTGTCGGACCTGCGGTTCAGCCTGCCGCTACGGCCGCTGAGCCGGGCCGGGCTGGATGTGTTGTTCCGGTACGGCGATCCCGGGCCCGATCTCCTCGACCACCTGCGTCAGGGCACGCTGGCCGAGGACGGCGACGGTGGGCTGCGATTGACGGACGACGGCCGGGCCTTCATCCACAGCCTGTACGAGGTGCACGCCGCCGCCGTCGACCGCGTCTGGGCGGGCAGTGACCTGGGGGAGGCGGCCGAGTTGGTGGGCCGGGTGCTCGACACGGCCGACCGGCTGCCCGGGGGTGCGTTCGAGCTGGTGGCACCGCCGTACGAGCCGGATGGGGCGTCGCCGGGGCTGCTGCTGTTCAACCGGCTGGCCGTGCTGCGCTACCACCGTGCCGACGCGCACGCCGCGGCCTGGCAGGCGGCCGGGCTGTCCGCGGCCGAGATCGTCGGGCTGGTGGACGGCCCGCTGCGCGCCGGCATCGAGGCGGACACGAACCGGCGCGCCGGTCAGGCCTACCGTACGTTGCCGGAGCGCGAGCGGGACACCTTGTACGAGACCCTCCTCAAGCTCATCTAAAGGGCGGTCAGGAGGCGGCCTGCCTCGGTGCGGTCGTTGACGCCGAGCTTGTCGTAGGCCGCCTGCAGATGGTTCGCCGCCGTACGGGTGGACAGGGTGAGGCGGTCGGCGATCTGGCGGTTGGTCAGCCCGGCCGCCGCCAGCTGGACGATCTCGCGCTGCCGGGGCGTGAGCTCCGGGGTGGCGAGCCGCACCAGCGCCGGTGTGGAGACCCCCGTGCAGCGGCGGGCCAGCGCGCACGCCCTGGTCTGCGCACCCCTCGCCAGAGTGCCGCGCCCGGACTCGCGGTAGGCGGCGGCCTCCCGGGCGGTGGCTTCCGCCGCGTACAGCAGCATGCCGCGCCGCTCGAACTCGCTCGCGACCGCCCGCAACGCGTCAGGATCGCCCTGAGCACGAGCGTGCCGCGCGAACAACACCGCCAACGCCCCCTCGACCGCCCCGAACCGCCCCGCCCGAGGACCCGCCAGCTCGCCGGCCGAGCCCGGCTCGGGATCCCCAGGCGAGCCAGTCCAACCCAAGCCAGTCCAACCCAAACCAGCCGGACTCGGGCCAGTCCCACCAGAGCCGACCGGACCCGAGCCGACCGGACCCGAGCCAGAGCCGGGGACGGGGACGGGGGAGACGCCGAGGCGGAGGAGGTCGTGGTGGGCGAACATGAGGTGGCCGTACAGTTCGTGGCGTTCCGCGTGCTCCGCCGCCACACGGCAGCGCCGTACGGCCTCCGCCACGTCGCCCCCGGCCGCCGCCACCCACACCGCGGCGTGCAGCGCGTGCTGGCGGGTGAAGGCCCAGCGGGCGGTCAGGCGGTGGGCTTCGGCGAGGGAGTGTTCGGCCTCGTCGAGCCGCCCGAGCAGGGCCAGCGCGTGTGCCTGCTCGGCGAGGCAGCGCCCCAGATAGGGCTCGCGCGCGGGCAGCCGCCCGATGTCCTCGCGGCAGTGCCGCAGCGCCTCGGCGGCGTCGCCGCGCAGCCGGGCGGCCATCGCCCGGTACGCGCCGAACCCGGTCATGGACAGCTCGACCGCGGGCAGCTTCATGCCGCCCGATGCGATGCGGTCGACCTCCGCCGGCCGCCCGGTGAACGTCTGGGCGGCGCAGAGCGCGTCGAGGAGGGTGGGCAGCGCGTGCGGCGCCTCGTCCCGCCACTCGTCGAGCGTCTCCATGGCGGGCCCGGCCACGACCAGAGCCTGCTCGCCGCGCCCGGCGTACGCGTGGATCCACGCCTCCAGCGCGACCCCGTGCACGCGCCCGCGCACGGTGCCGGGCCGGCACGACCTGGCCAGGTCGAGCGCCCGGGAAGCGGCACTGAGCCGCCCGGCGAAGCAGTCGGCCACGGCCCGATAGACGTGGGCCTCCTGCCGCCACCGGGGGTCGGTCAGGGTGGCGGCGGCGACGTCGAGCACGTGGCACGCCTCGGCGTCCGCGCCCGCCCACGCCAGGTTCACGCCGAGGCTGTGGGCGTGCTGGGCGCGCTCGCTCTCGGTGACGGCGTCGCGGGCGGTCCGCCGTAACGCGGTGACGGCCGACCCGGCCTCGCCCAGCACCATGAGCACCTCGCCGAGCACGGCCACCGCCGCCACCCCGGCGCCCGCCTCGATGGCGGCCCTGGCCAGGCGTTCGGCGAGGCGCGGGTCCTGCCGGCCCCAGGCCAGCCGGGCGGCGGAGGTGAGCATGCCGGGGTCGGTGACCGAGCCGCTGTCGAGGCGCCAGACGGCGGCGCGCAGCTCGTCCTCGCGCCGCCGCAGGCCGGTGGCCTCCAGCGCCTTGGCCAGCATGCGCAGCCGGCGCCTGGCACGCAAGGTGCCGCAGTCGCCGCGGACCACCTCGCCGTAGAGCGGGTGGCCGAGCCGCAGCTGTTCGCGCCTGCCCTCGTCCACGGTGACGATGAGGCCGCGGGCCTCGACGCGTTCGACCGCGCCGGACGAGGTGAGCCCGGCCAGCAGGTCGAGGCCCAGCGGCTCGCCGAACGCGACCAGTTCCAGGACCTCGCGCTCGTCCTGGTCGAGGTGGCCGATGCGGTCGCCGACCAGTTCGCGCAGGCGCGGCGTCATGGACAGCTCGCCCTGCCAGCGCCACTCGCCGTCCTGCTCGGTCAGGCAGCCGGACGTACGCCCGGCGTGCACCAGCTCGCGCAGGTAGAGCACGTTGCCCTCGCAGACGCGGGCCAGCCGCCGTACGGTCGCCGGCGCCAACTCCCCGCCCAGCGCCCCGGCGAGCACCTGCCCGACCTCGGCCGGCGTCAGCGGCGGCAACTCGATGCGTTCGAGCAGCTCGTCCTTCCACAGCGCGGTCACCGGATCGGGCTGCGGCTCCCCCGACCTGACGGTCACCAGCAGCCTGACCTCGCCGCTGCCGGCGAGGTAGTGCACCAGCGCCGCCGACGCCGGGTCGAGCCGATGCGCGTCGTCCACGCTGACCAGCAGCCCGCCGCGTCCTGCCTGGTCGCGCAGGTGGCGGGCGGCCCAGCGCAGCAGGTTCTCGCCGCCGCGCGGCGGCCCGGTCAGGACGTGCGCGAACGCCCCGAACGGGATCATCGACGCGGTCTCCGTGCCCTGCGCGCGTACGACCCCGTAGCCCCGTAGCCCGTGCAGTGCCTGCGCGGCCAGTCTGCTCTTGCCGACCCCGGCCGAGCCGGCGATCATCATCCCCGTGCCGGACCGCAGCGCGTCGTGTACGGCCCTCAGCGATCCCCCTCGCCCGACGAACGGCCATCCGCTCCCCTGCTCGCTCATCGTGCCTCCTCTCACCACCGATGGTGATGAGCGAGGTTCGCGGCAGGTTCAGGCCGGATCGCGGGTCAGCCCGGCGGCGTCCATCAGCAGCTCGATGACCGCGTCCGCACCGCTGAACGGCACCGGCTCGCCGCCCACCTCTTCGAGCAGCCCGCGGAGCTGGCCGCCGGACTGCTCCGGCTCGACCAGCCGGACGATGACCGTTCTCATGCGAGCACGATCTCGCCGCCAGGTTCAGGTCTGGTTCAGGTCGTCAGGCCGGGTACGGCGCGGGCTCGACCTCCAGCTCGCGCATCAGCTCGGCGTAGAGGCGGTAGCGCCGGCGGGCGTCGCCGCGGCGGCCCGCCCGGTCGAGGACGCGGACCAGGCCGAGGTGGGCGCGCTCGTCGTAGCGGTCGCGTTCGAGCAGCCGCAGCCAGTAGCGGGCGGCCTCGTCGTGGCGGTGCTCGGCGGCGCGCGCCTCGGCCAGCCTGGCGGCGGCGTGCACGTACGCGAGCCGCGCCTGCTCGCGCAGCCCGACGGCCCAGTCGGCGTAGGGGTCCTCCTCGCAGAAGTCACCGCCGTACGCGGTCTCGGCGGCCGCCCAGCGTTCGAGGGCCTCGCTCGTACGTCCGGCCTGGTCGAGCCGCACGGCCTCCCCCACCAGATCCAGAAATTTCTCGACATCGACATCGACGTGGGCCAACTCCAGCCGCAACGCGCCCTCGTCCGAGACCACGATCTCGTCGGGCGGCCACTCCCGCCCCGGATCGAGCACGGCACGCAGCGTGGACACCATGACGTTCAGCCGCCGCAGCCCGACCGCCTCGCCCTCCTGCCCAGGCCACAGGATCTCGACCAGCCGCTCCCTGCTGACGCCGCTCCCCCGGCGGCTGACCAGGATCTTCAGCAGGTCACGCGCCTTGCGCGACTGCCACGCCGTACGCGGGATCGGCACCGCCCCGCGCAGCACGCGGAACGTTCCCATCGTCTCGATGACGATCTTGGCGGCACGTGGGGGAGCGGCGCGGGTGACCAGCGCGTCGATGCGGTCGTCGAGTGCCCGGCAGCCGATGGCGTGCATGCGCTCGCGTACCGCGACGGCCACCTCCGCCCCGGTTCATGCGCCACTTCTGGTTGTTCTGGCCGTTGCAGCTCCAGGTGATGACCGCGGTGCCGTCGGCCGTGCCGCCGCCGTTGACGTCCAGGCACC
>NZ_JBEXLH010000014.1:0-167808 GCF_040609855.1 Nonomuraea sp. NPDC004580
GCTGGGACGGCGACGAGGCCCTGGAGTGGGCGCGGCGGCGGGTGGATCAGGGGGACGCGCGGCTGTTCCGGGCGCTCGGCTTCGCCGCCGCCGAGGCCGCCGCGCTCGGCCGTCCCGCCCTGGAGGTCATGGCGGCCTGGTGGGGCGCGGTGCCCCTGGCCGAGGTGGCCGCCTGGTGCGCGGCCGGGCTCACGCCGGAGGAGGCGTCCGCCCAGCGGGCGGCGGGCGTCACGGCGGAGCAAGCGGGCGTGCTCAGGGCACTGGCCTCATTCGGCGCGGAAGGGGCACTCCCGCCGCCCGGCACATGAGGGGCGCTGCCATCGCCCGGCACCAACCCGCCTTGTACCAGGGCGCCGTCACCGCTTGAAGCCCGCCGCCGCCGTCTGGGGCATCCAGCCGAGCCCCGTCAGTACTCGACCTCGAACGTGTGCGGCCCCAGCCCGTACCCGTCGCCGTGCGGCACCACGTACCCGTGCTCGATCAGCGTGGAGAGGCTCTCCCGCACCTCCTCCTCGCCCAGCCCGCACGCGCGCGTCAGCCCGTCGAGCCGGGCGGCGCCGGACGTGACGGCCTGGGCGGCGACGGCCTCGTAAACGTGGAAGTCCACGTCCGACAGGGCCTGCACATCGTGGCCTTCAGTCATGACCGCTGCCTCGCTCCCTCCCTCAGCCTGGCGGGGTCGACCTCGCGATCGGGGAAGCGGCGCAGGTACTCGGCCTCCAGCTCGCTGGTGCGGGAGGTGTGGTGGGCGAGGGCGTCGTCCGATCCGTGGAAGAACGTGTCGCTTCTGGTGGCGTGCAGCTGGCGCAGCTCGCGTACGACGTCTTCGTCGCTGAGCTGGGCGGGGTCTATTCCCATGGTCGTCATGCGCTCCCCCTACCCCAGGAACCCTCGACCAATATCTGTCACAATTCCTGACATAGAGGCATTGTCTGTAAGAGACCGCCGCTTTACCTTCCCGTTATGGACCTCGAGCTACGGCACCTCAGGATCGTCCGCGCGGTCGCGGACGCGGGAAGTGTGAGCAAAGCCGCGTCCCTGCTCGGGCTGGCACAACCGGCCCTGACCGCGCAGCTCAAGCGCATCGAGAGGGTGCTCGGCGGCGCCCTCTTCGAGCGTGACCGCCACGGCGCCAGGCCCACCCGCCTCGGCGAACTCGTGCTCGCCCGCGCGCGTGTGCTTCTCCCCGCAGCCAAAGAACTGCAGGACGAAGCCGTACGTTTCGCCCAGGCCCCCTCCCCCGGTTTCCGCATCGGCGCCACCAACGGGCCGATACTGGGCGGGCTGGTCGACCGGCTCGCCGCCGAGCGGAAGGTCAGCACGTACACGTCGTGGTCGACGTACGAGCTGAACAGCATGGTCGAGCTCGGCCGCCTCGACTACGTGCTCACCGGCGCCTGCGGCGACTCCGGCACCCCCACCGGCACGCTCGTCTGGGAGACCATCAGCCTCGACCCCGTCTTCTGCCTGGTCTCCGCCGATCACCCGGTCGCGCGGGAGAAGGAGGTGCAGCTGGCCGACCTCGCCGAGGAACAGTGGGCGGTCACGCCGGGCGACGGCTGCTTCGCCGACTGCTTCGCGATGGCATGCGCGCGGGCCGGGTTCACGCCGGGAACGATCTACGAGACCGACGTACCGACCTGCACCCACCTCGCCCAGGTCGGCCGGGCCGTCGTCCTGTGCCAGGCCACCCACCAGCCCGCCCAGGGGCTCGTCATGGTGCCGCTGGCCGGCGCGCCGCTGCGCTGGCGGCAACTCCTCGGCCGCCACCCCACCGCCCCAGAAGCCGCCTGGGTGATCGCGCAGGCCAAACAGGCCCATCTGGACGCCGTACGCCGCAGCCCGGTCTACTCGGACTGGCTGGTCCGCAACCCCGGCTACGGCACCGCCCCCTAACCCCGCCCACGTCAGGGAGCCGCGCCCCCTGACCACTCAGAACCCCAGCCCTCCAGAACTCCCACCCGCCCCCTCCCGACCGGCCCCGCCCGGCAGTACGCCGACGGAGAATATGATCGTTCCGCACTCCACCAATCCCGGCAGACATGGAATGATGTCGGGGGAATCCGTTCTCCCCGCCTGGCCCGGCACCACGACCGGATCCGATGCTCTAGCCTTGGTTAACGCCTAGGCCACGGCAAGATCCTTCCGGTCGCCGCGCCAGACACGACACAACTTCATCCAGGGGCGGTAGCTCAGCCGGTCAGAGCATCGGACTCATAATCCGTGGGTCGTGGGTTCAAGTCCCACCCGCCCTACCACGCCGACCAGCGGCGGAACCCACCGCCGCTACTCGGCAGGAGGCACCGGACGCAGCCCGGGACCCGAACGGGAACCCGGATTCCCGGACCCCTCACCAGCGGGAACCGCGCGGCGCGGCACCAACGCCACGCTCGCCTCCGCAGCCTCCCGCGCCAACTCCGGCAGCACGGCCGTGTAAATGTCGCTCGTGATCGACAACGACGAATGCCGCAGCATCGCCGACACATACTTCATGTCTGTCCCCGCCGCCAGGGACAGCGTCGCCGCGCCGTGCCGCAGATCATGGAACCGGATCGGCGGCAGACCGGCCGCGAACGCGAGCCGCTCGAAGTGCTCGCTCACCCAGTCCGGAGTCAGCTCGCCCCCATCCTCCCGCGTGAAAATCCGCCCCGTGTCCTTCCACGCCCCAGACCACGCCAGACGCTCCTCACGCTGCCGCTGACGGTGCGCACGCAGCACCGCCACCGTGCCCGCGTCCAGAGCCACCTGAGCCTTGCTGGCGCGCGTCTTCGGCGCCCCCTCCCGCACCTGCCGACCGACGTACGACAGCTGCTTCGCCGTCGCCAACGTCCCCTCCTCCAAATCCCCATCCACCCACCGCGCGCCACACGCCTCACCACGGCGCAAACCACGGAACGCGACCAGGTGGAACAGCGCGTACAGCCTGTCCGTGAGCGCGTGGTCGAGGAACGCGCCCAGCTGCGCCGGCGTCCACACCATCACCGGCGACGGCCGCGGCGTCGCCATCCAGACCCTGAACTTCTCCAACGGCTTCCTCGGCTGCACCGGCGCCTCACGCTCCGCCTTCAGCCTCGCCTCGTACGCCGCCGTGAACGCCTCCACCCGCGGCTTCGTCCACACCAGGCCTTCCGGCCGCTCACCCGCATCCAGCTTCACCAACGCCGCCGCGTTGAAACCCACCAAGCGCTCCCGCTCCGCGTCCGCGAGCACCGTACGGATCGTCGCCCGGATCCGCTGCTTCGTCACCGGACCCGTCGGCCGCCTCCCCCGTACGGACGCCCGCACCTTCGGATCCTCGGACTCACGCGCCGCGAGCAGCTGCGCGTTCTTCTCGTCGATCCTGGTGAAGACAGCCTCGACGGTCGGCACCATCAGCCGGTCAAGCCGCACCGGATCGAGCACCTCCCCGAAGTGCGTGTCGTGGTGCGAGATGTAGGACAGCAACGTGCTCTCCCGGATGTCCTTCAACCGGCGGCGGCGCGCCACCCACGACGCCCAATACTCCCCGAACAGCATGCTCTGGAGCGGCTGGCCGGCCCGGTACTTGCGGTGCAACTCCTCGAACTCCGGCCACGCCGCCCGCCCCCGATGCGCCGCCTTCACCATGGCCACGATCTCCATCCGCGCCGCGTGCCCCTCCGGCCCAGGTTCGGGGATGTCGAGCAGCCGGCCGATCGCCTCATAACGCGCGACGACGTCGGCCTCCGACGCGAAGCCGCCCAGCTTCAGACTTGCCCGCTTACCGTCGGGCCCGGCCGGTAGCTCCTCCTTGCCGTACCAGACGCCGTGCCTGGGATTCCACGCCCCATCCTTCCGCCGCAGCTTCGGGCATTTCGCGCCGAGATCTTTACCGTCCTGATCAACACAACGGCACCGCTTATAGGGATTCCCGATCACGACCATTCCCTCAATTCACCGCGAGACGAAAGAAAAGGGGGCGGCGCAGACGCCACCCCCCATTCTTGATCGGACGCCTCAACGGCGCCACATATACGGCGGCGTATCCTGCCGCCCCGCCGGTTCGCCCGCCAGCGGATGCCGGGCCTGACCGCCGGGAGCGTTCCAGCGCTGCAACGCCGCCTCCATGCGGCCCATCTCCCTACCGACGTCGATGCCCAGCTTGTACGTCGTCTCCGCCGCCACCGGGATCGACGGACGCTTCGCCCGATCGATCAGCCACGCGATGCTGAGCACCGTCGCCGCCAGCGCGAACAGCGCGAACACCCTGTGCACCAGGAACGGATACTCCTCCGCCCACTCGACGAAAGGGGCGGCGACCGTCACCGCGGCCGCCGCCACCCAACCACCACCCGCTCCGAACGCTATGAATGTCCGCTTAATCCTAGTCAATGTCCCCTCCGACCAGGTTGACGCCGTTGTCCCCCGAGTGTCTTGCCACACTACGGCCGAAAATGGCAGATGAACAGTGGGAAAACCCCGGGTAAGCGGGACATAACGCGCCTGATACGTGAAGACCTCTACCTGCTTCTTTCTCCCAGAATTTCCAGAGCGGTACGAATCTGGACAATCTGACCGCCCACAGAGGACACAACCGCCTCCATAAGGGACCTCTCCAGAGAGGATTTCTGACCCGCAGTCAAACCAGGTGCGGCCCGAATATCGTCGATCCCCTTCAGGATCATCCGCAGCACCTGCTCCGGCGTCGACTCCACATCCAACGACGACGCCGCCACCGCAGGCTCAGCAGCCGCCCGCTGACGCAGATGCGACTCCAGCAGCCGCGCCGCCCGCGCCGCGTTCTCGCGACCCTCACGCTCGCCCAGCTCGGCGAGCTCCTCAGCGGAGATACCCACCACCTGGGCCATGATGGCCAGCTTGTCGGGCGGGCCGTCATAGCGGCCGTTCTCGATACTCCGCCACCCTTCGGCGCTCATCTTGACGCCGGCAGCGGTAGCAGCCGCCGCAGCGGCAGCGGCCCCCATCGGGGGCAGGCGATCCCTACGCCGCGCCTTGATCAGCGCAGCCTCCGGCGGAACGACCGGTTCGGTAGCCACGGATCTACCTCTCCCACGTGTCCGAGATGCACTTTTCTGCACACCTACGCACACACCCTATCCCACCCGTGCACACCTAACAACGAGTCAAACCCCCATGTAACGAAGTGGCGTCACCCCATCACCCAGCGCTCAAGTAAAAAGTGTGCACGGGTGTGCGTATCTGTCTTGCGCTGTGCACAGGTGTGCGTACATGATTGCGGCATGGCAACCACCACCGCCCCACCCACACACTGCGTGTGCGGAGGCTGCATCTGCGGCGGAGACCCAGACGACCCCGCACTGTTCTACGACCTATCCGAGGTCATGAACATGCTCGGCGTCAGCCGCAGCAGCGCCTACAAGCTCATCCGCACCGGCCGGCTCAAGTCCAAGCTGATCCTCGGCCAGCGCAAGGTCTACCGCAGCAGCTTCCGCCGCTACGTCACCGAGCTCGACGAACTGACCCCCACCGAGAACTGACGGGGGGACAGCATGACCGACACCGCGAAGCGCCGCCCCCACATGAGCGAGGACGAACTCCGCGCCCTGCCGGTGGGCATCCCGCTCGTCGAAGCCGCCAGAGCCTTCGGAATGGGCCGCACCAAAGCCCACGAACTCGTACGCAAAGGCGCCTTCCCCACCGAGGAAGCCCCCTGCCGGGTCCTGCGCTGCGGCGGCGCCTGGATCGTCCCCAAGCCCGCGCTCCTCGAAGCGCTCGGCTACCCGACCCCCGAAATCCCGCTCGACCCCGCCACGCCCTAACCAGGCGGCGGCGCGGGACCCGCACCGACGCAACCGGCCGGGCCCCGCTCGACCATCAATCCCACTCTCGAAAGGACGAGGTCGTGACACCGATTCTCGCACCCGCCACCACCACGAACACCAGCACCGCCGACCAGATCATCGAGGCGCTCGCCAGCTACCACGACGAGCACGCCATGGCGCTCGGCGGCGACCACCAGCGCACCATGCTCCTCGCCGCCCTCATCGTCCGCCTCTTCGACACCCCCGCCAGCCAGGCCATCGACCTCGCCCGCAACGACGCCTTCGACGACCGCGTCCGCGCCGCAAGCGACGCCCTCACCGAAGCCCTCGACCGCGCCAGGCGCACGCGCCTGGCGTTGGAGAGCTGGACGCCTCGGGTGGGCGACCGCGTCACCCACACCGGCACCGACGGCACCTGGATCATCACCGCCTTCGAGGACGACGACACCGCCTGGATCGCCCGCCCCGACGCACCCACCAGCCCCACCATCGGCCGCGCCACCGACGGCCTCACCAACCTCACCGGCTGGGACACCCGTCCCGACCACGAGCTGCTCGCCGTCGTCGACCAACTCCGCCCCGCCCAGTCGGAGCAGACCAGCGAGGGCGAGAGCCCCGCCGCCCACTACGCCAGGACCGGGCACCTCCCGGGCTTCGGCTGCTGCATCACCATCGCGCCGGAGGTGACGGTCTGATGACCACCACCACCATCGCCACCCACACCGTCGGCATCGAGCCCATCACAAACGACACCCGCCCGCACGTCCCCACCACCGCGACCCGCGCGGTCGTCGAACGCTACGACGGACGGCTCGTCAAGGTCGTGGCCACTGACGCCGACCAGCTCCACGGCACCCTGCACGAGTACGCGCAGGCCGCCGCCCACGCGTACGGCGCCAACCTGGCCGGCACCCGCCACGACGGCAGCTCGGACGAGGTGCTGCGCCGGATGGCCCGCCTCGTCCACGGCCCCTACAACGCCAGCCTGCCCGAGGCGCTCCACCTCGCCACCCGCAACCCGGCGACCGCCCGGCAAGCCGTCCAGCGGCTCGCCGACACCCTCGGACGCCACCCCCGCGACCTGCCCCTGTGGGGCGTCACCCGGCCACGCGCCCAGGTCGCCGCCGCCCTCCGCATCGCCGCAGGAGCGACCCGATGAGCGACTTCGACACCATCCCCGTCCCCGGCGACCGGCTCCGCGCAGGAGACCGCGGCCACCTCATCGCCATCGACGGCATGACCGCCACCATCACCAGCCGCATCAAGCTGGACAACGGCGAACACGTCATCCGCTGGCAGCAGATCGACCACACCGACGGCCAGCAGCCCGCCACCGGCATCATCTACCTGCCCGACGGCGCCACCGTCGAGTGCGTACGCCGCGCCGACTGGCTGAACCGCCGGGACAGCGAGGCCGCCGCATGACCACCTACCGCCTCGACACCAGCGGCCCGCACAGCGACGACTACACCCGGCACGTCGCCAGCGTCTTCGCCGGCACCGTGCGGATCCTCAACCACGCCACCCGCGACCAGGACGGCGTCACCGAACCCGCCACCGTGCACGCCATCCTCGGCGAGCTGCACGACGGCATCGCCCGCCTCGACCAGCTCCTGCAGCAGCTCGACCAGCGGCTCGTCAGGTTCGCTCAGGCGGGGCAGCTCGCTGACTCCAACGGCGACGCCTTCACCAACGTCAACACGGCGCTCCGCCAGCTCACCGGCCTGCGCACGGACGCGGCCGTCATGTCGGAACGACTCGCCCGAGCGTTCCGAGCCACCTCCGGCCTCTACCTGCGCGACGAAAGCGAGTCGTGATGCGACCCGAGAACACCCGCGTCTGGCGCAAAACCCAGCGCGCCGAACAGAAGGGCGTCCCGACCGGCCGCCGCGCCACCCACAAGGCCGAGACGCAGAAGCCCGCACGCCCCTTCGAAGCATGGCGGAACCGCCGCGCCGGACTCCCACTCTGGCCCGTCAACACCACGGACGGTGCCTGATGACCGGCCCCGAGCACTACCGCGACGCCGAAGAACTGCTCGACACGGCGGTGGAAACTCACGACGGCCAGGCGGCCGACACGAACATCGCAAGCGCGCAGGTACACGCGACGCTCGCCTTGGCCGCCGCCACTGCACTCCAGGCCGCGCTGCCGCTGATCGGCGACGACCAGCAGGTCACCGAGTGGGGGCATGCGATCGGCGCCACCGGCGACACCAACCAGGGCGCACGCATCTCCAGCGCCCTCGAACTCGTCGATGTCCTGCTGCAGCAGTCCCTCATGGTCCCGGCGGCAGCCGACCAACTGCGGGCGGTGCTCACCGGGCACCGGCCCGCCCAGTCCAGCGTCAGCGTGCGCGGCGGCGACCCCATCGGCACCGAAGCCGAAGCCCTCTACCGCGAGGAGAAGCGGACGTGACCGACCTCCTCGACGCACCCGTCATCGACGGGCCCGGCGTCTACGACATCCCCGAAGACGCCTACCACGCCGACCCCGTCCCCGGCGGCAGCCTCTCCAGCAGTGGCGCACGCCGCCTGCTGCCGCCGTCCTGCCCCGCCATCTTCCGCCACGAACAACTCAACCCGCCCGGCCCCAAGAAGGCGTTCGACCTCGGCAGCGCCGCGCACAGGCTGGTGCTCGGGTCTGGCCCGGAGCTCGTACGGATCGACGCCGACGAGTGGCGCACCAAGGAAGTCAAAGAGCAGGTCGCCGCAGTACGGGCGGGTGGCGGCATCCCGCTCAAGCCCGCCGAGTACCGGCAGGTGCACGACATGGCCGCCGCCCTCCGGCGGCACCCCGTCGCCGCCGCACTCTTCGACCCCGCCCACGGCCAACCCGAACAAACCCTCATCTGGCAGGACGACGACACCGGCATCTCGTGCCGCGCCCGCCTCGACTGGCAGCCCGATGCCAAGCCCGGCCGCCGGCTCATCGTCCCCGACTACAAAACCTGCCGCTCCGCCAGCCCGCGCGCCATCGCCAAAGCCGTCCACGAGCACGGCTACCACCAGCAAACCGAATGGTACCTACGCGGCGCCCAAGCCCTCGACCTGGCCGACGGCGACGCCGCGTTCGTCTTCGTCTTCCAAGAGAAAGACCCCCCGTATCTGGTCACCGTCGTCCAGCTCGACGACGAAGCCCTCCACGTGGCCCGCGAACGCAACCGCCGCGCCATGGAGACCTACGCCGCCTGCGTCGAAGCCGACCACTGGCCCGGCTACAGCGACGACATCGAACTCATCACCCTGCCCGCCTGGGCCACCCGCGAGGAGAACCTGTGACCGAGATCGCCATCCCCAACGGGCAGCACGCCGACGTCGTCCCCACCGGTGCGCAGACGAGCGCCCTCGTCCTGTGGGCGTACGAGGCACGCCAGGCAGAGCAGATCGCCACCTCGCTCGCCCGCACGAGCTTCGTGCCCGCCAGCCTGCGAGGCAAGCCCGACGACCTCACCGCCGCCATCCTCGCCGGGCAGGAACTCGGCCTGCAGCCCATGGCGACGCTGCGCAGCATCGACGTCATCCAGGGCACGCCCGCCCTCCGCGCGCACGCCATGCGCGGCCTCGTCCAATCCCACGGCCACTCCGTGCAGGTGGTCGAGTCCACGCCCGACCGGTGCGTGATGCGCGGCCGCCGCGCCGGCGAGAAGGACTGGCAGCAGGTCGAGTGGACGATCGAACGGGCCGCCCAGCTCGGGCTTACTGGCAAAGACCAGTGGAAGAAGCAGCCGCAAACCATGCTGGTGGCCCGCGCGACGGGCGAGATCTGCCGCCTCATCGCCGCCGACGTCCTCTACGCCATGCCGTACGCGGCTGAGGAGCTCGACGGCGAATCGCCCGGCGGTGGCGGCGGTCCTGCGCGGGTCACCGTCGAGGAAATCGTCACCGCCCGGCAAGGGCCCGCCGAGCAGCCCACGCCCCCGGCCGCGCCGGAACCCGAGCAGCCGCGCATGATCACGGCCGCCCAGATGAAGAAGATGGCGGCGGGCATGCGCACCGCAGGACTCACCGACCGCGACACCGCGCTCGCGTTCGTCAACGAGATCCTGCAGCGACCCGCCGACAACCCGGTCGCCTCCCGCAACGAACTCACCCTCGACGAAGCCTCGCGAGTCATCGACGCGCTGGAGCGCGAAGCCGCCCAAGCCGAAGACCCCGTGGACGCCGACGTCATCGAGGACGGCGAGTGATGCGGGCACGAGACATCCCAGCCCGCGACCGGCTGCTCGCCAAACTCGTACCGCAGCCGAACGGCTGCTGGCACTGGACAGGCTTCGTTGAGCGGAACGGCTACGGGCGAGTCGGGTACAAGGGGCGTCGCGGCACCCCACTCCATCAGGCCGTCTACGACTGCTTCATCGGCCCCGTCCCTGAAGGCATGGAGATAGACCACGCCTGCCACTCCCGCTCGAAGGACTGCCGCGGCGGGCCCACCTGCCTGCACCGCCGCTGCGGCAATCCGGACCACCTGGAAGCCGTGACCCAGGCGGAGAACGCGAGACGGGCTGCTGCTCTGGTCACCCACTGCCCCCGCGGACACGAGTACACCGCCGAGAACACGTACGTCCGCGGCGGGCGCCGGTTCTGTCGGCGCTGCAATCTGGCTGCAACCAGGGCGCTCAAGGCCCGCAAGAAGGCGGGGCGATCATGAGCTGGCATCTCGCGAGGCTGTGTGCCCTCGACACGGAAACCACATCACCCAACCCCGAAGATGCCCGGATCGTCGAGGCGTACTGCGGATACGTCGGTGGTGGGGAACCGCCTCTCGACCGGCCGCCGCTTCTGATCAACCCAGGCGTGGAGATCCCCGCTGAGGCGACCGCCATCCACGGATACGACACCGCCTACGTGCGCGAACACGGCGTGCCCGCCAAGGACGGCGTACAGCGCGTCGTCGCCGCCGTGGTCGAGGCATGGCAGGCCGGAATTCCCGTGGTCGGACACAATGTCCGGTTTGACCTTACGGTGATCGACCGCGAGGCCATCCGCCACGGCTTCGGCAGCCTGCTCGACCTGTGCGGCGGCTCGTACGGCCCGGTCGTCGACACGTTCGTGATCTCCAAGCACCTCGACAAGTGGCGCCGCCGGGTGAGCGCCGAGCAGGGCGCCCACGTCCTCAAAACCTGCGCCGCCGTCTTCGGCATCCCGTGGAACGACGAGGACGCGCACGGCGCCCGCTACGACGCGTTGATCGCCGACCGCGTCGCCTGGCGCATGGGAGCCATCGCCGCCATGCCGCGCGACGCCCGGCCGCGCATCCAATCCGGCCGCGGCGACGACCGGGCGCTCTTCGACGCCCTCGCCGTCGACCTGCCCACCCTCTTCGCCAACCAGAAGCGGTGGGCCGCCGAACAGGCCGCCTCCTACCAGGAGTGGCTCCGCAGCCCGAAGGCCGGCGACAAGCAGGACGCGAAGGCCGTCATCAGCGGGGCGTGGCCGGTCGAACCCGCGCCCGCCAAACAGCCCGAAGGAGCGCTGACGTGACCGACACGACCACCGACCAGCAGCACGACCTCCCGGCCGCACCCACCGGCGACCCCGTCATCATCAACATCCTGCGCGACCTGCACGCCGGGGCGATGGCCGACGCCGACCGGCTCGCCGGAATCGGCGGCCACGAGCGGGAGAAGGCCGCCGAGCATCTGCGGGCCGCCGACGCCGCCGACCAAGCCGCCATGGCCGCCCGCGCCTACGCCGAAAGGTGGCGGCGCCACCTCGACATGGAGCTCGCCGGACGGCCCGACCTGGCCGGCGTCGTCGAGCCGCCGACCGAGCCGACCGTGCCGGTGCGGCGCGCACCGTACGGGCCGATGTCGTGAACTGGCCGGCCGTCGTCGCGCTCCTCGCGGTGGCCCTGACCGCCGAATACGTGTGGCTGCGCCCGACGGCCAGAGCCGCCCTCCACCGGGCCCTCTACCAGCCGCTGAGGCGGCGGGCACGCTCCGCCAGCCGCACCCTGGCCGCCCTCCACCGGGCGGCCTCCTTCCGGCCCTACAGAGGCCACCACACGCCACCACGAAGGACACAACCATGACCGTCATGACCAACGCCGACTGGCGCGCAGAAGGCACCCGCCGCTTCGGCGACGACATCCAGCAGTGGCAGTTCGAGTGCGCATCCTGCGGCAACATCGCCACTCCCGCCGACTTCAAGACCCTCGGAGCCGACGGACGCCGCGCACCCTTCGACTGCATCGGCCGAGTCCTCAAGGAAATCGAGCCCGAGCGGAAGATCGACGGCAACAGCCAGCCGTGCAACTGGACGACCGGCGGGCTCTTCCGCCTCTCCAGCCTTTGGGAGGTCGAGGCCAAGAACGGCCAGCCGTCCCTGGTGTTCCCGTTCGCCGACGCCCCGGTGGCGGTGACTTGGCATGCGTGAGTCAACCGCCGACCCTGCCATCCCGGCCGTCCTCGACCGCGCCGCCGACGTGATCGAACACAACGGCATCGCCCGCAACGACTACTACACCGAGCATCCCCACAAGAACCCGCGCACCTGCCCCGTCTGCGCGCTCGGCGCCATCGCCATCGCAGCCGGCTTCGACCCCTCCGCATGGGAAATGGCCGACTACCAGGGCGGCGAGTTCGCCCCCGCCGTGGCAGCAGCAGACGCCCTGATCGACTTTCTCGGCCTCGACCCCGACAAGGACTACGACGAGACGATCGGCTTCTGGTCCGACTCGCTCCCGCCCGAGACCGTCGTATCGGAGCTGCGCGCCGCCGCACGAGTAGTGGCCAGCCGTGGCTGACGTCTACGCCGCCGCCCGCCGCGGCGACCCATGGCTCATCGCCCTCATCGCCGGCATCGCCCTCGCCGTCCTGACCGCCGCCATCACCGTGTCGGCCGCCATCCGGCCCATCCCGGCCGACCACCCCACACCCGCGCCACAACCACAGCCCGCACCGACCGCACCACAGGAGACGTGATGGACACCGCCACCCAGACCAACACCACGACGCCCGCCGGCGAACTGAAGACCGCCGCCATCCGGCTCCGCTGCGACCACCGCTTCCCCGTCCAGCCGCCGCACGGCAGCCTCGCCCGCCCCGGGTCGTGCAGCCACTGCGGCATGCCGTGGGCAAACGCCGCGGCACTACCCCCGGACGCCCTCCGCGAGCCCCTCGCCGCCCTCCTCGAAGAGATCGCCGACCAGTACGACGCCCCACCCTGCGACGACCAGGCCGGGGCCTGCAACGGGTGTGAACGGCGCGACGACTTCGTTGCCGCCCAGCTCGTCGCCCAGGTCATCAACGGTGGCACCCAATGACCGCCACCGCCACCACCGCCCCCACCACGGGGGCGGCGGCCCCGCCCCGCGTGGTCGGCCTCGACATCAGCCTCACCGGCACCGGCATCGCCTGCTCCGCCGGCTGGTGCGACGCCATCGGCCTGCCCGGCATCACCAGCCTGCCTCTCGCCCGCCGAGACGCCGCCCTCGACCAGCTCGCCTACGACATCACCCAGCACATCGGACCCACCACCGGCCTCGTCGTCATCGAAGCGCCCGCCTACTCCCGCAGCGGCGGCGGAGCCCACGAACGCTCCGGACTCTGGTGGCGCGTCGTCCACCGCCTCCTGCGCTGGGACATCCCCGTCGTCGAAGTCAACCCCGGCCACCGCAGCACCTACGCCACCGGCAAAGGCAACGCCTCCAAGACCGCCGTCGTGGACGCCGTCGCCCGACGCTGGCCCGCCTGGCAAACCCACGGCGACGACAACGCCGCCGACGCCGTCGTCCTCATGGCCATGGGCCTCGACGCCCTCGGCCACCCGCTCGTCGACCTGCCCAAGGCACAGCGCGACGCCCTCACCAAGATCACATGGCCTGAGGTGGTGACGCGTTGATCCTCAACCTCTTCGCCGGCCCCGGCGGGCTCGACATGGGCGCCCGCATCCTCAACATCACCACGCCCACCCGCGGCTACGACCTCGACCACGACGCATGCGCCACCGCAACCGCCGCCGGATTCCACCGAACCCAAGCCAGCGTCACCGACCTCAACCCCGAACACTTCCCCACCACCACCGGCGTCCTCCCCACCCCGCCCTGCCCGCCATTCAGCCGCGGCGGACTCGGCAAAGGCATCAACGACATGCCCACCATCCGACACGCACTGACCCTGCTCGGCGACAACGTCGCAGGCATGGTGCCCGATCACGCCTACCAGGAGGCGCTGGCCGACCTACACGACCCACGCTCAGCGCTGCTAATCGAGACGTTGCGCTTCGCGTTCCGCCTCCCTCATGTGCAGTGGATGGTCGCCGAACAAGTGCCCGCAGTAGCGCCCATCTGGCAAGAGATCGGCGCCGAACTCGCCATGACCACCGACTGGACACACCTAGCAGTGCTCACCGTGGCCGCCCAAGACCTCGGCGTGGCCAGCGGACGAACCCGCACCTTCCTGATCGCAACCCGCCACCACCAGCCAGACCTGACCGGCCTACCAATGCGCAGCCTGTGGACCACCGGCCGGTTCGCGGCACCCCGCCACGAGCTTCCGCCAACACCCGCCCACTTCCCGACCACCACCATGGCCGCCGCACTCGGCTGGCCCGCCGGCGAACGGGTCAACACCCGCGGCAACCGGCGCACGTCCGGCGGCAACGAGTTCTCCGCCGACGCCACCGCATGGTGCCTCACCAGCAAGGCCCGGTCGTGGAAACGGGTCTCCGACGGAGTGCATCTCACCGCCGCCCAGGCGGGGCTCCTGACCGGTTTCCCGGCCGACTACCCATGGCAGGGCTCCCGCACGAAGCAGTTCCTTCAAGCCGCTGACGTCGTCTCGCCGCCCGTCGCCGCCGCGGTGCTCGGCGCCACGCTCGGCATCGACTGGCAGCAGCCCGTACGCGACTACCTCGCCAGCATCTACCCGGCCAACGCCAACCAGGCACCGGCAATGTCGCAGCCGACTCTGTTCGAACTGGAACGCACCGCATGAGCCCCACCCCGCGCACCGTCGAACGCGCCCGAACCGTCGCCCGCCTCCAACGCGCCGGCTACACGCAAGACGTCATCGCCTACCACCTCGGCGTCACCTCCCGCACAGTGGCCCGCCTCCACATCACCTCCAAAACCCTGCCACCCGAGGAGGAGCCGATGGCCAGCATCCGCACCTGGAGCGACCGCGCCGCCTGCCGCACCGCCGACCCCGAACTGTTCTTCCCCCTCACCTACAACGACGCCAAACAGATCAAACGCGCCAAGAGCTTCTGCCACGCCTGCCCCGCACTCCAGGACTGCCTCAACTACGCCCTCGACAACCCCGACCGAACCACCGACGGCATCTGGGGCGGCACCACCCCCGAAGAACGCCGCCGCATCCGACTCGCCGAAAGGACCACCGCCGCATGAACGACACCACCACCAGCGCGTTCGAGGAGTGGGTCATCCTCGAAATCCTCGGCCACCGCCGACTCGCCGGCCGCCTCACCGAAGCGTCCATCGCGGGCGGCAGCTTCCTGCGCATCGACATCCCCGCCGCCGACGGCCAGCCCGCCATCACCCAGTACTACGCGCCGTCCTCGGTGTACGCGATCACGCCGACCACCGAAGCCATCGCCCGCCGCGCCGCCGCCCTCTCCCGGCCCGCACCCGTCTCCCGCTGGGAACTCGCCGCCGCCGACACGCCGTCCACGCCCGAGCTGTACGACGACGAGGAGCTCTGACATGACCACCAGCACGATCAACGACTGGATCCGGCCCTGGTACCCCGCCGGACTCGTCGGCCACGCCGACATCAACTGCCCACGCCTCCGCGACCAGATCCCCAACCCCGTCGAAGGACCCGGCTGGCTCGACCCCTACGCCGAACCCCGCCAAGGCACCCGCGTCTGCCTCGAATGCGTGCCCGGCTGGAAAGCCGAGTGCGCCGTCTGCGACGCCTCCATGACCGACGAATGGGGCGACGACGCCGACGGCCCCTTCAACGAAGCCCACGCCCAGCAGTGGAAACAGCAGCACCGCTGCGAACCCATCGTCCGCGTCACCCCGCCCACCACCCGGAAGGCCACCCGATGAAGCTCACCATCGACCCCAAGCTCCTCGCCGACACCGTCGCCTGGACCGCCCGCGCCCTCCCCGCACGCCCCATCGTCCCCGTCCTGTCCGGGCTCCTCCTCCAAGCCGACAACGACCAGCTCGTGGTGAGCGCCTTCGACTACGACACCAGCGCCGTCGCCCGCATCACCTGCGACGTCGCCGAACCCGGCCGCATCGTCATCCCCGGCCGCCTCCTCGCCGAAGTCGCGAAGGCCCTGCCGGACAGGCTCCTCGTAGACCTCACCGCCACCGACACCGAAGCCACCATCAGGTCCGGGCGCAGCGACTTCACGCTCAGGCTGCTGCCCGCCGACGACTACCCCAAGCTGCCCGAACCGCCCGCCCCCGCCGGACAGATCGACGCCGCCGCCCTCGCCGCCGCCGTCAACCAAGTCGCACCCGCCACCAGCAACGACGACACCCTCCCCATGCTCACCGGCATCCGCCTCGACACCAACGCCGACCAGCTCACCCTCGCCGCCACCGACCGCTACCGCATCGCCGTCACCGACACCACCTGGCAGCCAGACAGCGACAACATCAGCGCCCTCATCCCCGGCAAGCACCTCGCCGACATCGTCAAAGGCCTCGACCACGGCCCCGTCACCATCGGCCTCGACCCCGGCATGGCCAGCCTCTCCACCGCCGACCGCACCACCACCATCCGGCTCATCGACGAACAGTTCATCGACTACCGCGCCCGCGTCGCCATGGACACCACCATCACCGCCACCATCGACGCCCAAGCGCTCGCCGCCGCAGTCAAACGCGTCGCGCTCGTCGCCGACCGCAAGACCGGCACCGCCGTACGCCTCGCGTTCACCAACAGCGAGGTCACCGTCCGGGCCGGCGGAGACGACATCGGCCGCGGCAACGAAGCCCTCGACTGCGAGCTGGCTGGCGAACCCATCGAGATCGCATTCCAATCCAGCTTCCTGCTCGACGCGCTCGGCGCCATCCCCGGCACCGCCACCATCGGCATGACCAAGCCCACCATGCCCGCCCTCTTCAGCTCCGAGGACAGCAGCCACCGGCAGGTCGTCATGGCGCTCCGGCTCACCACATGACCCGCACCTACCAGCTGCGCGGCGAACCGGTCGAACTCATCTGCCTGTTCGCGCTCCCCTCCAAGCGCAACCCGCCCACACCCTGCCCGCCCTGGCTCACCTGGGCGGCCCCGCCGCCCGGGGCGCCCCGCAACGCCGCCATCCGCCACCCCGACGGCACCGTCACCGTCCGCCCATTCCGAGGACTCCGGAGGACCGCATGACCAGCTACACCGACTTCCTCGCCGCCAAAGCCACCCTCGCCACCAACACCGGCCTCGACTGCGACCCCTCCGAAGTCCACCCCCTCCTCAAACCCCACCAGCGCGACACCGTCGTCTGGGCCGTCCGCGGCGGCCGGCGCGCCGTCTTCGCCTCCTTCGGCCTCGGCAAGACCCTCATCCAGCTCGAAATCGTCCGCCTCGTGCTCGCCAAACTCGGCCGCGGCCGCGCCCTCATCGTCTGCCCCCTCGGCGTCCGCCAAGAATTCACCCGAGACGCCGCCCTCATCGGACTCGCGCCCACGTTCATCCGCCGCGAAAGCGAGGCCCCGGCCGACGGCATCTACCTCACCAACTACGAGACCATCCGCGACGGCAAACTCGACCCGCGGCAGTTCGACGTCGTCAGCCTCGACGAAGCCGCCATCCTGCGCGGCTTCGGCGGCACCAAGACGTTCCGCGAATTCATGCGCCTGTACGAAGGCAGCGACAACTACCGGTTCGTCGCCACCGCCACCCCCAGCCCCAACGAGTACATCGAGCTGCTCTCCTACGCCGCGTTCCTCGACGTCATGGACGTTGGGCAGGCCAAGACCCGCTTCTTCAAGCGCAACAGCGAGAAAGCCGACAAGCTCACCCTCCTCCCCCACATGGAACGCCAGTTCTGGCTGTGGGTCGCCTCATGGGCGATGTTCCTGCAGAAGCCCTCCGACCTCGGCCACCCCGACGACGGCTACCAGCTGCCGCCGCTCGACATCCGCTGGCAGGAGATCCCCTCCGAGACGCCGGCCGAAGGCGTCATCGACCGCAGCGGCCGCGCCGCCCTCTTCGCCAACGCCGCCATCGGCGTCCAAGACGCCGCCCGCGAGAAGCGCAACAGCCTCGACGCCCGCGTCGCCAAAATGCGCGACCTGGTGCACGAGGCGCCCGACGACCACTTCCTGCTGTGGCACGACCTCGAGGCCGAACGGCACGCCATCACCGCCGCCCTGCCCGACGCGACCGCCGTGTGGGGATCCCAGGACCTCGAGGAGCGCGAACGCCGCATCCTCGCCTTCTCCGACGGCGACATCCGGCTGCTCGCCACCAAACCCGTCATCGCCGGGTCCGGCTGCAACTTCCAGCGGCACTGCCACCGCGCCGTCTTCCTCGGCATCGGCTTCAAATTCGCCGACTTCATCCAGGCCGTCCACCGCATCCACCGGTTCCTGCAGAACGAGCCCGTCCGCATCGACCTCATCTACACCGAAGCCGAACGCGACATCCGCAAGCAGCTCGAACGCAAGTGGGCCCAGCACGACGAGCTCGTCGCCAACATGGGCCGGATCATCCGCGAGTACGGCCTCTCCCACGAAGCCATGTCGAACAGCCTGCGCCGCTCCATCGGAGTCGAACGCCGCGAAGTCGCCGGCGAACGATACAAGGTCGTCAACAACGACACCGTGCTCGAAACCCAGCAGATCGAAGCCGACAGCGTCGGCCTGATCGTCACATCCATCCCGTTCGCCACCCAATACGAGTACACGCCCTCCTACAACGACTTCGGCCACACCGAGGACAACGAGCACTTCTGGCAGCAGATGGACTACCTCACCCCCGAACTGCTGCGAGTCCTGCAGCCCGGCCGGGTCGCCGCCATCCACGTCAAAGACCGCGTCGTGCCCGGCGGCATGACCGGGCTCGGCTTCCAAACCGTCCAGCCGTTCCACGCCGAAGCCATCACCCACTACACCCGGCACGGCTTCGCCTTCCTCGGCATGAAAACGATCGTCACCGACGTCGTACGCGAGAACAACCAGACCTACCGGCTCGGCTGGACCGAACAATGCAAGGACGGCACCAAGATGGGCGCCGGCCTGCCCGAATACCTGCTGCTGTTCCGCAAGCCGCCCACCGACGCCTCCAACGGCTACGCCGACACGCCCGTCGTCAAAGACAAGGCCACCTACACGCGGGCCCGCTGGCAGATCGACGCCCACGGGTTCACCCGCTCCAACGGCAACCGGCCCCTCACCCCCGCCGACTTCGCGGGCCTCGCCGCCGACGAAGTGTTCAAGCTGTTCCGCGACCACAACCTCACCAACGTCTACGACTACGAGCAGCACGTCGCCATCGGCGAAGCGCTCGAGGCTCAGCGGCGGCTGCCCAGCGGCTTCATGCTGCTACAGCCGCCGTCCTGGCACCCCGACGTGTGGACCGACGTCGCCCGGATGCGGACCCTCAACATGATGCAGGAGCGCAAGGGCCAGCAGTACCACCTGTGCCCGCTCCAGTTCGACATCGTCGACCGGCTCATCGTCCAGTTCTCGATGGAGGACGAGACCGTTTTCGACCCGTTCGGCGGGCTCATGACGGTCCCGTACTGCGCGGTGAAGCTGCGCCGGCGAGGCCTCGCGGTGGAGCTGAACCCCGACTACTTCCGCGACGGCGTCGCCTACGTGCAGGCGGCGGAGCAGGAGATGGCGATGCCGACGCTGTTCGACCTGATCGAGGTGGCGTCGTGATGCTCACCCTGCAGCAGGTGCTCGACCGCGGCCTCGACGTACGCACCCTGGAGTACTGGATCGCCCGGCGGCTCCTCCGGCCCGTCGCCTACGGCCACGGCGTACCCCGCCAATGGCCCCCAGACGAACTCCACGTCGCCGACCTCATGCGGCGACTCACAGCCGCCGGCTTCACCGCCGAAGCCGCCGCCCGCGTGGCCCGCAACCACCTCGAAGGGCGCCCGCTCGTGCCGCTCGGCGACGGGCTCGCGCTCGCCATCGACACCGACCTGCCCGCCGAGACAGGTGAGCGATGTGGATAAGCCGCTGCTCCACCTGCCGCCGGCCAGCCACATTGATCATCACCGGCCGCATTCCCGGACGGACCTGCTACAGCGCCCTCACCTGCGACACCTGCGCGCCACGACACCGGCAGAAAGCCTACGAGACCGGCGGCCCCATCACCGAAGAACCCCACCGGCAGCGCACCCAAGACCAGCTCTTCTAAGCCGCACACGCACCCGCTGGCGACCACCAGCCCCACCCCACACCTGACCACCAACCCGAGCACCACCAGCGCCACCGAGGGGGACCCGGTTGAACGCCACCCAGCAGGACCCTCACGACACCCTGTGGGACCTCGAAGCCGAGCAGGCGATCCTCGGCACCTGCATGACCACGCTCTACATCGTCCCGCGCATCCGCGAGACCATCCCCGAACCGCGGGCGTTCTACCGGGCCCAACACCAGGTCATCTACGCCGCCATCCTCGACCTAGCCGACCAAGACGCCCCCACCGACCCCGTAGCCGTCAAGGACTACCTCACCCGCAACAAAACCATCGGCCAAGCCGGCGGACCCCTTTACCTGCACGACCTCATGCAAAGAGGCCTCTACGCAGGCGACCCCGCCTACCACGCCAGCATCATCATGCGGCACTGGCGCAACCGCACCGGCATCGCCGACCTCCACCGCGCCATCCGCGAAATCCAAACCCAAGACCCCGACGACAGCCCCGACCGGCTCCGCGCCCTCGGCGAACAACTCATCAAATCCGCCGACGAACTCGCCCTCGGCGCCAGCCCGGACGGCGAGCAGCAAGACCGGTTCCCCGCCGTCGACTGGCTCGACGCGTTCACCACCGACTTCACCGACATCGACTGGCTGCCCGGCCGGTTCCTCGAACGCGGCCAGCAGGCCGCCATCGTCGGCGACGGCAAAGTCGGAAAATCCATCTTCACCCTGCACTGGATCTGGCGGGCCATCACCGGCTCCAGCGTCCTCGGCGACATCCGCCGCGAACCCGTCAACGTCCTCTACTTCGACCGCGAGAACTCGCTGCGCGACATCGTCACCCGGTTGACCGCGTTCGGCGCCACCGCCGAAGACCTCGAAGTGCTGCACGAACGGCTCGACTACCGGCTGTTCCCCCGCTTCTCCGGCGCGCTCAACGCGTCCGAGACGGCGGCGGCCGAGATGCTCGCCATCGTGGACGAGCGGCCGCGCGACGTCGTCATCCTCGACACCGTCTCCCGATACATCACCGGCAAGGAGAACGACTCCGACACGTGGCTCGACCTGTACCGGCGCGTCCACGAGCCGCTCAAGGCGCGCGGCATCGCGTCGATCCGGTTGGACCACTTCGGCAAGGACATCGAGAAGGGCTCCCGCGGCTCCAGCGCGAAGACGCAGGACGTCGACCACGTGTGGGAGCTGACCGCCTACGACGAGACGCGCACGTTCACCGAGAACACCGAGACGGTGATCACCCGGTTGAAGATGTTGCGCACCCACACGCGGACCGGGTTGGGCGACGACGTGTTCCACATCACGCGGCGGGGCGAGAAGGAGCGGGGCGGCGGCTGGCTGCCGGGCCGGACCAGGCATGAGCTGACGGACGCGACGGTGGCCGACGCGCACCGGTCGAAGATCCAAAGCTATGTGGATGAGCTGGTGTTCCGGGGTGTTCCGTCGGGGCTCGGCCGGGATCAGCTGAAGAAGTGGGCGGAGCAGAACGGTGTTCCGTTGCCGGGTAAGACGGCGGCTCTGGCGGAGGTTGTGGCGGCTCTCAAGGTGGCGTTGAAGGGGGTCAGATGACCACCCCGAACCCTGTCCGGTTTTACCGGGTTTGCCCTGTTCCCTCCCTCCGACCCCTCAACCTGTTCCCCCAACTGTTCCCAACTGTTCCCGTCAACCACAAAACCCCAGGTCAGAGCTGTTCCCTCGACTGTTCCTTTTGTTCCCAGGCTGACCTGTTCCCTGTTCCCTCCCCTTATAGGGAGGGAACAGGGAACAGCCCCGGGAACAGACGGCCCCAAACGATCACCCCCACACCCCCCACCCCAAGATCCAAAACCCTGCCCGGGAGCACCCCATGACCAGCCGCCACCGCACCACCGTCCTCGACACCCAACCCGCCCTCTTCGACGACACCCCGCCCAAGACCCTCCCCACCCCCTCGAAGCCCGCCCAGCCCGCCCCCAAGAAGAAGCGCACCCGCAACCACCAACTCGCCCTCACCCGCCCCTGGACAGCCCCGATGCCGTGCGCCGCCCTCTGCCTCGTCTGCCGCCGCCCCGAAGAAATCGGCGCCTGCCCCGAAGGCTGCTCCATCGTCTGCGGCCCGCCCGACCGCCGCGGCCCCGTCGAAGTCTGCGTGCTCACCCTCACCCTCCCGGCCCGCCTCATCGCCGGCCGCGCCGCCGTCGCCTGCCCCCACTGCGACGCCACCCACTGGCACGCTCCAACACCCGGCCGCGCCTACCGGATCGGCCCGTGCGGCCAGCCGTACATCGTCGACACCCCGCCCTGACCTGCTGTTCCCCGCCTGTTCCCGACCTGTTCCCCTGTTCCCGAGGAGGATCCCGTGAACGAACCGACCACCCCCGACCGCTACTGGACGATCGCCGAAGTCGCCGACCACCTGCGCGTCTCCCGCATGACCGTCTACCGGCTCGCCGACTCGGGGGCGTTCCCCGGCACGATCCGGGTCGGCCGCGCCTACCGGATCCCCGGCAGCGGACTGCAGGCGTACCTCGCCGCCAGCACCATCGAGGCCACCCCGTGACCGTCGCCCCGCCGTCCGGCTGCGCCCACTGCGGCATCGAGCAGCGCCACCACTTCCAGCGCTGGACCGACGCGGCCGGCTGGCACAGCTACACGCCGCCCACCCAGCAGCAGATCAAAGACCGCATGCGAGCCCGAAGGAGCACCACGTGAAGATCTTCTACGACACCGAGTTCATCGAAGACGGCAAGACGATCGACCTGATCAGCATCGGCATGGTCGCCGAAGACGGCCGCGAGCTCTACGCGGTGTCCTGCGAATTCTCGTTCTCCGCTCTCCAGCGCAACGACTGGCTGATGGCGAATGTCGCCCCGTCCCTGCCCATCAAGCCTGCGCTCGACGGCGGCCCCTGGGATCGCGAGCACCCCGACTACCGGCACGTCCACCCCCGCGCAGAGATCGCCCGCAAGGTGGAGCGCTTCATCCGCGCCACCCCCGACCCCGAGCTGTGGGCGTGGTATGCCGCCTACGACCACGTCGCCCTCTGCCAGCTCTTCGGCCGGATGATCGACCTGCCCGACGGGGTTCCGATGTGGACCAACGACCTCAAGCAGGAAGCCGAACGCCTCGGCAACCCGCGGATGCCTCGGCAGGCTGAAGGCGAGCACAACGCGCTCGCCGACGCCCGCCACAACCAGCTCATGCACGACTTTCTGATCGTCGAGCGGCGCCGCGCCGATGGGGGCGCCCGATGAGCCCGACCCCTGATCAGCGAGGCGACTTCGCGCCCTCCGAGATCCCCGCCGACGTCGTCATCCAGGACGCATTGGCCCCGTACTTCGGCGGGTTCGAGCAGGCCGAGCCTGCCGCCAAGGCCGTCTACGCCGCCCTGACCGTCACCTACCGGCGTGCCGTCGTGGACGCTGAACAGCTCGCCGGGGATGAGGACGAGCTGCGGCAACTGCGCGCCGAAGTGGCCTGGCTGCGCGCCGGCGAAGCCTCTGAGCCGCCCGCGCCCCACGTCACGCTCACCCCGGCCGAGTGGCTGTGGAAGCTTCATGACGCCACGCCGGAGAAGCGGCTCCACGTGATCGAAGTCCTTCTCGGTGAGGTGGATCGTGGTTCCCGGTGCTTCCGGATGAACCATGAGGGCGTCATTGAGGACCTGCGCGCCGAGTTGGCCCGCGCCCAAAGAAATCGACGCCCTGAAATCGACGGAGAGCCACGAATGCACCCCGCCCTATCCCAGGACACCCGAGACGCACCCTAAGGCGCTCCACGGCCCGCACAGCGCCGCGCACAGCCAAGCCAGCCGCCTACCTGCGCGTAGGTACGCACACCTGAGCGCACAATCGAAGGAGACAGCGTGATCTCCCAGCGCCCTGACACCGTTGACTCAAGAGGAGATTGACATGGGCCGCTCACCCGAACAGCAGGAAGCCAGCGCACGCCAGGCCGCCGAGGTCATGCGCCTGCGCCGTCAGGGTGTGACCTTCGAGGCCATCGGCAGGCAGCTCGGTGTGAGCCGGCAGCGCGCCCACAAGATCTACACGGATGCGCTGAAAGCCATCCCCGCCCAGGAGGTGAACGAGTATCGGGCGGAGCAGGCGGAACGCCTGGACGAGATGCTGCGGCGGGCGTACGAGGTGTTGGAGCGGAAGCACATCACTGTGTCGAACGGGAAGGTGATCTATCTGGACGACGAGCCGATGGAGGATGACGCTCCGACGCTGATGGCGATCAAGACCGTGTTGGCGATCGAGGAGCGGCGGGCGAAGCTGCTCGGGCTGGACACGCCGGTGAAGCAGCAGATCGGCGGCGAGGTGCAGGTGACGTACTCGTTCGAGGGCGTGAACATGGACGGTCTGCGGTGAACGAGCGGTGAACGAGCGGTGGGTGTGGGTTTCGATGCCGCACGCGACGTTCGCAGTGGTCGTCCGGGACGGCAGGGTCTCGGACGCTGCGCCGATCGCGCGGTGGGCGGTCGGGAAACCTGAGCGGCAGGTGGCCGACTATTTCCGCAGGAAGGGCGCCACGTTCGCGCCGTTGGGTGGCGTCACGTGACCAGCGTGCTGCGCCACCACTACCGTCCGCGTGGCGCGGCGGCGGAGGTGTTCGCGTGCCGCGCGCCGGAGGTGCTGCTGTCCGGCCCGGCCGGCACCGGTAAGTCGCGGGCGGCGTTGGAGAAGCTGCACGCGATGATGCTGGCCAATCCTGGCGCGCGGGGGCTGATCGTGCGCAAGACGCTCGTCTCGCTGGGCAGCACGGGCCTGGTGACGTGGCGGGAGAAGGTCGTCCCCGAGTCGATCGCCGCCGGGCATGTCACCTGGTATGGCGGCAGCCAGCAGGAGGCGGCGGCCTACCGGTACAGCAACGGCTCGACGGTGGTTGTGGGCGGCCTGGACAAGCCGCAGAAGGTGATGAGCTCAGAGTATGACGTGATCTTCGTGCAGGAGGCTATCGAGCTGACCGTCGACGACTGGGAGGCGCTCACCACCCGGCTCCGGAACGGGCGGATCTCGTTCCAGCAGTTGATCGCTGACTGCAATCCGTGGACGCCGTCTCACTGGCTGAAGCAGCGCGCGGACCGCGGCGACACGCTGATGCTCCACTCGCGGCACGAGGACAATCCGGTCCTGTTCAACCCGGACGGCACGCTGACCGAGGTCGGCGCTGACTACATCGGCAAGCTGGACCGGCTCACGGGTGTCCGGCACGCCCGGTTGCGGCACGGCAAGTGGGTGGCGGCGGAGGGTCTGATCTACGAGGAGTGGGATCCGGCCGTCCACATGGTGGACCGGTTCCCGATCCCTGAGTCGTGGTCGCGGTGGTGGGCGGTGGACTTCGGGTTCACGAACCCGTTCGTGTGGCAGGACTGGGCGGAGGATCCGGACGGCCGGCTGTACCTCGTACGCGAGATCTACCGGACGCGGACGCTGGTCGAGGATCACGCGAAGCACATCCTGTGCCTCGTCGCCCCGGGCGGGAAGTGGACGGAGCCGCGGCCGCGCGCCATCATCTGCGATCACGACGCGGAGGACCGGGCCACCCTCGAAAGGCATCTGGGCTTGTCAACGAAGGCGGCGGCGAAGACGGTGTCCGACGGCATCCAGGCGGTGCAGGCGCGGCTTCGGCCCGCGGGTGACGGGAAGCCGCGGCTGTTCGTGTTGCGGGATGCGTTGGTGGGGCGGGATGCCGAGTTGGAGGACGCGAAGAAGCCGTGTTCGACGGTGGAGGAGGTCACCGGGTACGTGTGGGATTCGTCGCCTGGGAAGCCGCCGAAGGAGACGCCGGTCAAGCAGGACGATCATGGCATGGATGCGCTCAGGTACATGGTGGCGCAGCGTGATCTTGGGGCGATGCCGCGTATTAGGATCTTGTGAGTGTGACGTTGGGTGGCTGCATGGTCATGCATGACGCCTGCATAACCGGCCCGTTGCGTCCCGTCTTGTCCGTTTCGGCGGCGGCTTCCGATGCTGCGATCACAGCGAAAACGCTCTGACCTGCGGAAACGCAAAACCGTATACCCAACAGTGCATACATTCTGTCTGGTTACCAGCCGGTAGCAAATGAGAGGGATCGCACACAGTGACCACCGACATCGCACTCGACCACGCCCACCAGCTCTTCTACGGCGACCTCGCCATGTGCGGCTGCGGCACCCCCGAAGCTGCCTATGAGTTGGTGCGCGACCTCCTGGCTCTCATCGCCGACCACGAGCGCGACTGGGCGCCGCTCGCCAAGACGCTGATCGGCAACCCAGGCGCCTACCACCTCACCATGTCCGCCCTTGACGAGGCCGGCCTGCTTGAGCACGGGTCGAGCATCGACAGCGCGTGGCTCACCGATAAGGGCCGCTGGTACGCCTCTGCGCTGCGCACGATTGAGTCATGGGACGGCCTGGAGGGCTACGGATACCCCCATGGCATGGAAAGCTGCACGGAAGCCTGCTGGCAGATTGCCACTGATCTGTAAATATTCCCGCCAATGGGCATCGCTGGCGTAAATCTTCCCGCTGCCCTTACCATCCGGAACATGGGACACCGGATCACCCCAGGCTCCGCCCGTGACTAGCGTCGCGGAAGTCTTCCGCGCCGAGCGCACCAACGCCCGTGCTGCTCGTGCTGCTCGCGCGCCCCGGGTCCCCTACACCGTGCGTGCCGCCCTCTGGCTGGCCCGTCGCCTCCCCTCCTGGGCCGCGATCCGCACCCTCCTGCTCTCCGTCGCCGGCTTCGGGCTTCTGACCGCCGCCGCCTGGACACTCCACATGGCCGCAGGCCTGGCCGTTGGCGGCATCTCGCTGCTCGTGCTCGAAGCCCTGTCCGGTGGCGAGCGCCGGTGAGAAGCCCGCTCGGCGCGCTCGCAGCCGTCGTCAACAAGGCGCCCGTCTCGTACGCGCCGCGCAGCAGCCGCCTGAGCATCCCGTTCCTTCACCGCAGCGGCGCGGAAGAGCAGATGCGGGCGATGGGCAGCGTCGGCACCCTGTTCGCGATCGTGCACCGCACCAGCAACGCGACATCGCAGGTGGACTGGAAGCTCTACCGCACCGCTGCGTCCGGCCTCGACGAGGACCGGCAGGAGGTCACCCGGCACGCCGCCCTCGACATCTGGAACCGCCCGAACCCGTGGATGCCGCGGCAGGAGTTCGTCGAGGTCGAGCAGCAGCACGTCGACCTGACCGGTGAGGGCTGGTGGGTGGTCGCCCGCAACCCGCGCATGCGCAGCATCCCTCTGGAGTTGTGGCCGGTGCGTCCGGACCGGATCTTCCCGGTGCCGGACCCGCAGGAGTTTATTCGCGGTTACATCTACCTGGGGCCGGACGGCGAGCAGGTGCCGTTGCGTGTGGACGAGGTCATCCAGTTGCGGATGCCGAACCCGTTGGATCCGTACCGAGGGATGGGCCCGGTCCAGTCGATCCTCACCGAGCTCGATTCGACGAAGTACAGCGCGGAGTGGAACCGGAATTTCTTCCGTAACAGCGCGCTGCCCAGCGGCATCATCGAGGCGCCGAACAACCTGTCCGACCCCGAGTTCGACGACCTCCGAGACCGGTGGGAGGAGCAGCACCGGGGCGTTGCTGCTGCGCATCGGGTCGCCATCCTCGAAGGCGGCTTGAAGTGGGTGGACAGGCGCTACAGCCAGAAGGACATGCAGTTCGTCGAGATGCGCGAGGTCAGCCGGGAGACGATCCGGGAGGCGTTCGGCTTCCCTAAGGCGATGCTCGGCGCGACCGACGACGTGAACAGGGCGAACGCTGAGGCGGCTGAGGTGATGTTCGCCCGCTACCTGGTCGTGCCGCGCCTGGAGCGGATCAAGGCGGCGCTCAACAACGACTTCCTGCCGCTGTTCGGCGAGGCCGGGAAGGGCCTGGAGTTCGACTACTGCAATCCGGTGCCCGACGACCGCGAAGCCGACAACGCCGAGCGCGTGAGCAAGGCGGACGCGGCGTCGAAGCTCACCACCGCAGGGTTCGAGCCGGCCGGTGTGCTGGCCGCGGTCGGCCTGCCTGAGATTCCGTTCGTGGGACCGCAGGCCACCCCACCGGCCGCGGTTCCCGCCGTGGTGCCCGCCGCCCGTGTTCGGCCCCCCAGCGCGGCGCGGCGGGCCCACATCCTCAACCAGGACGAGGCGCCTCGCGAGGATTGGCAGGAGCGGCTGGAGCAGCTCCTCGCCGACTGGGAGGGCGTCTCCGCGGACCAGCGCGCTGAGCTCTTGGAGCAGATCGAGGCGGCCGTTGTCGGGGCGGCTCCCGTAGATCTTGCCGCGCTGTCGGCCTCCAGCGGTGTTGCTGCGGGACTGCTGGAGGCCGCTCTGTTCGCCCAGGCGGCGGCTGCGGGCGAGCGGGTGGTGGAGGCCGCGGCCGAGCAGGGCGTGACGATCGAGCCGGCGGCGGTGGCGGGTGTGCTTGCCGCTGACCTTGCTGCTGCCGCTGTGGTGACGGCTGCGGGCCTGGCTGCTGGCCTTGCGGTGGCTGCGGGGCGTGAGGCGCTCAGGGTGTGGGCGCCGGGCATGTCAGCCGCCGAGGTGGTGGAGCGGGTGCGCTCGTTCCTGGAAGGCCTGTCGGATGCGTCGCTGCGTACGGAGCTGGGTGGCGCGTTGTGGGCTGCTGAGGGTGAGGGCAAGTTCGCCACCCTGGAGCAGGCCGAAGAGGACGGCAACGGGGCGACGTACTACGTGGCGACGGAGGAGCGGGACCGCAACACGTGCGTGCAGTGCGCGGACGTGGATGGCGAGCGCTTCGACACGTTGCGGGATGCTCGCGAGTCCTACCCGCACGGCGGCTACTTCGCGTGCTTGGGGACGATCCGGTGTCGCGGCACCGTGGAACCTGTTTGGGGTGAGTCATGACTGATCGGCGGAAGCTGCGGGCGCGGGTGCGGCAGGGCACCACCTGGTACAAGATCACCAATCAGGCCGGGGTTGATGGCCCTGCAGATGTGGCCATATACGACGAGATCGGCTACTGGGGTATCACGGCGTCGGATTTCCTCGCCGAGCTGAAGGAGATCACTGCGAGCGAGATCAACCTGCGGCTCAACTCCCCCGGCGGCGAGATCTTCGACGGCATCGCGATCTACAACACGCTGCGCGCGCACGCCGCCCGGGTGACGGTGCACGTCGACTCGCTCGCCGCGAGCATCGCCAGCGTGATCGCGATGGCCGGGGACCGGATCGTGATGCTGTCCCACTCCCAGATGATGATCCACGACGCGATGACGGTGGCGGTCGGCAACGCGGCCGAGCTGCGCGAGATGGCCGACATGCTGGACCGCCAGTCCGACAACATCGCCGGGATTTATGCAGAGCGTGCGGGCGGGACGGTGAAGCAGTGGCGGGCCCGGATGACGGCGGAGACCTGGTATTCGGCTGCGGAGGCGGTGGAGGCTGGGCTGGCGGACGAGCTGGTGAAGCCTGCCCGGCAGGAGGAGCAGGATCTCGCGGCGCGCTGGGATTTGAGCGTGTTCGCGTACGCGGGCCGTGAGCATGCGCCTGCCCCGGATCTGGGCCGCGCGCCCGAGCCTGCTCCCCAAGCTCCCCCGGCGCCTGAGTCTGCCGTGGAGCCCGCCCCTGGGCCGGTCGCGTTCGCTGACTCGGAGCCCGCCGCCGCGCCTGCCCCTGCGGTGGTGGGCCGGTTCGAGTGGGACGCCGACCACTTCAAGGCGGCCATGAGCGCGCTGGCCGGTGACGCGGCCCCGGTGCCCGTCCCCGAACCGGAGCCCGACCCTGAGCCGGTCGCGGAGCTGGACGCCGAGCCGGAGCCTGAACCGGAGCCTGGCCCTGGCGATGTGCTGCGCGAGGTGGTGGCCACCCTGTCGGCCGACGCCCCCGCTGTGCCTGCCCCGGCCGCAGTCGAGCCCGAGCCGGAGCCTGCCCCCGAGCCGCTGCCTGCGCCTGAGCCTGCCCCGGATCCGTGGGCGGGTTTCGCGGAGGTGTTCCGGGCCGGCGTCGAGCTGGCCGCGACGGACGCGCCCGCCCCCACTGTTCCTGCCCCGGCGGTCGAGCCGGAGCCTGACCCGTACGACCCGTGTGTTGTGTCACGCGCTCTCAAGGAGGCGATCAAGCAGTGAGAAGGACTCCTACCTGGGGGCAGCGTCAGCGGCTCCAGGTCCTCGGGTTCACCCCCGCCGATGTCGGCAAGATGTTCAACCGGTCTGCTCCTCCGCAGCCGGTGCCGCCGAAGACGATCGAGATTCCGAAGACGGCGGCTGAGCTGGAGGTGATGCTCGGCGACGCCGACAAGATGAAGAACGTTTTCGCGGATAAGGCGGCGTTCGGCGAGTTCATCTCGAACTACGCCAAGACCGTGCTCGACCGCGACCAGAGCATCGCCACGCAGGTGCGTGAGGAAACCCAGCGGGTGCTCGCGGACTATCTGCGGGAGAATCAGCCGGATCTGATCGGGCGGGTGAATCTGGACCCTGGCCTGGGGGTGCCGTCGATCGCGAAGCAGAAGAACGCGATCCACAACAGCAAGGCGATGGGCGCGAAGATCGACAAGGAGTTCGCGAACAGCGCCGAGTACTTCCAGGCGATCTGGCACAACGCGCAGCGGGACGCCAACCTGCAGGCGAAGTTGGGCCGTATCCGGAACGCCTTCTCCTCCACGGTCCCGTCGGAGGGCGGTTTCCTGATCCCGGAGACGCTGCGTTCGGAGCTGCTGTCCGTGAGCCTGGAGACGGCGATCGTCCGGCCGCGCGCCCGCGTCATCCCGATGGAGTCGCTGCGGGTGCCGTTCCCGGCGATCGACTCCACCAGCAACGTCAGCTCTGTCTTCGGCGGCGTGGTCGCCTACTGGACGGAGGAGGGCGCGGCGCTGCGCGAGTCGGAGGCGGCGTTCGGCCGGATCGTGCTCGACGCGAAGAAGCTGACCGCGTACACCGAGGCGCCGAACGAGATGATCTCCGATTCGGTGATCTCGTTCCAGGCGTTCATCGACACCATCTTCCCCGAGGCGCTCGGCTGGTACGAGGACGACGCGTTCATGAACGGCTCCGGCGTCGGGATGCCGCTCGGCGTGCTCAACGCCGGGAACACGGCCGCCGTGTCGGTGGCGAAGGAGTCGGGCCAGCCGGCTGACAGCATCGTGTGGGAGAACATCGTCAAGATGTACGCCCGCATGCTGCCCTCCAGCCTGGGCCGGGCGGTGTGGATTGCCAGCATCGACACGTTCCCCGAGCTCGCGACGATGGCCCTGTCCGTCGGCACGGGCGGTTCGGCGATCTGGCTGAACAACGGCGTCGAGGGCCCGCCCATGACGATCCTCGGCAGGCCCGTCATCTTCACGGAGAAGGCGCCGAAGCTCGGGGATCTGGGCGACATCAACTTCGTCGACTTCGGCATGTACCTGATCGGCGACCGGCAGGTCATGTCGGCGATGTCCAGCCCGCACTACAAGTTCGGCAATGACATGACCGCCTACAGGATCATCGAACGCGTGGACGGCAGGCCGTGGCTCCAGAGCGCGATCACGCCGAAGAACAACGGCGCCACCCTGTCCCCGTTCGTGAAGCTCGCCGAGCGCGCGTAACCAGCCACCCTGGGCCGGGCATTCACACCCCCGGCCCGGGGTCCGGATCGGCATTCAACCCCCGAAAGGAAGGCAATCATGGAAGCGCTTGGACGAGTGCTCAACGCCATCGCCGTCGGCGACAACGTCTATGTGCCGTTGAAGGACGCGGGCGGGGTCACGTTCCTCTGCTACCTGGCTGGCGCGGCCGGCGACACCTACACGCTCACCGAGGCGACCAGCGCGGCCGGCGGCGGCGCGCAGGTGCTCGCGACGATCACCCGCTACTGGACGAGCAACGGGGTCGGCGGCGCGTGGACGCTGCACACGCAGGCGGCCGGTAGCACGGTCGTCACCGCTGCGGCGACCAACGAGAACGGGATGGTCGTCGAGGTGGACGTGGAGGAGCTGTCGGACGGCTACACGCACGTCAAGCTCGCGTCGACCGGTTCCGGGCTGGTGACGCCGATCCTTCGGGATCTGAAGGTGCAGCGCAGCCCGGCCAACCTGCCCGCGCTGGTGTAAGGGAAGGCTCCGAGATGACGACGATGATTCAGGGCGACCAGCTGCGGGCGATCGCGCTCGGGCGGGGCCCGGTCAGCAAGGCAGTGCCGACGCTGTCGGCGACGACGTTCCAGCTGTTCACCGTCTCGGGCGGGCAGGTGCTGATCACGGCCCTGTGGGGTGTGGTGACCACGGCCATCGCGGCGACGGGCGGCACGCTGGCGTTGCAGGTGGATCCGACGACGGGCGACACCGCGACGGTGGTGACGGCGACCGACCTCGGCACCAACGATGCGGCGGCCGGCACGGTGATCGGGGTGCGGGATCAGGGCGACGGGACGACGGACTTCGCCGAGTCGGGGTTCGCGCTGCGGGACCTGGTGGTGCCGATCGGCGACGTCGAGCTGGTCGGCGCGTCCGGCGTGGATGGCGGCATCACCATCTACTGCACGTGGATCCCGTTGACGGACGGCGCGACGTTGGTGGCGGCGGCCTGACATGACGCTGCTGGTGTGCTCCGACTGCTCCACCCGGTATGCGGTGGGGCTGGAGTGCTGCCCGCATTGCGGCAGTGCCTGCCGAGCCGAGGACGGCGAGTACGGGCTGGTGCCGTTCCTGGACGTCGCGTGCGGCGCCCCGGAGTGTGAGGCGTTCGGGCGGGTGCGGCGGGTGTATCTGCGTCGTCCGGTGCCGGGCGTGGTGGAGATGCCGGGCCCGCTGGTGTGCGAGCCGTGCGGGTCGGCGATGAGCGCGCTGGACGGGGGCGTGTAGCCGTGTGGTGGGAGTGTCCGACGTGCCGGACCGCGTACCGGCTGCGGTTGTTCCGCTGTCCCCGCTGCCACAGGAGTGAGGAGGAGATCATGCCGAAGATCACTCGTTGGGGTGGGGCGAGTAGCGCGCCGGTGGTGCCTGAGCAGGCCGCGGGCGGCGTCGTCCAGCACGCGCCGCTGGTCGGCGAGGATGGCCCGCCGCCAGCGTTCCTGCCCGAGCGTGAGCACCCGGGCACGGGCGTGCCAATGGAGGGCATCGAGGTGCCGGCGGACGGCGCCTGGTCGCCCGAACTCGTCGGCGACGGGACGGGCGAGCCCCTGCCGCTCGCCGACGAGAGTCAGGGAGAGGAGGAGCCATCTCCTGGGAGCAGCTCCGAGACATCGCCCGAGAAGCCGCCGACCTCGCCGCAGACGAGCGAGACCGCGCCCCGGAAGCCTGCCCGAACGACGGGGAGCCGCTCGAAGCGGGCCCGCGGGGCGAGCTCCACTGCCGGTTCGACGGATGGATCTGGCGGGGCTGACGCCACATAGAGACTCCCCGGGCGTCCTGTCCACGGAAACCGGGGCGCCCGGGGCCACAAATGGCCGTGGAGGCTGCGAGCGGGTGAGGGGAGGTGGAGGTTGGTGGAGCCCTGGTACGCGTCGAGGGAGACGGTGAAGGCCGCCCTGGACGCGAAGGAGACCGCGCGTAGTAACGCGCAGGTGGATCGCGCCCTTGAGGCGGCGTCGCGGGAGATTGAGGGCTGTCTGCACCGCGTCTTCTACCCGGTGCTCGCTACCCGATCCTTCGACTGGCCCTCCCCCAATCGGTCGCGGTCGTGGCGGCTTTGGTTGGACGGCAACGAGGTCGCCGAGCTGGTCGAGCTGGTCGCGGGCGGCGTCACGATCCCGTCCGGCCACCTGCTGCTGTATCCGAGCAGCGGCCCGCCGTACAGCCGGATCGAAGTGAGCCTCGACACCAGCTCGACGTTCTCCAGCGGCGACTCGCATCAGCAGGCGATCGAGTTGACCGCCGTCTACGCCGGCTGCGCGCTGCGTGAAGCGGACGCCGGTGTGCTCGCGGGCGCGGTGGCCACGGTTGGCGCGACGACGGTGGACGTGTCGGATGGTGCCGCGGTCGGGGTCGGGGATCTGATCCGGGTCGGCGATGAGCGGATGGTGGTGGTCGGCCGGCAGATGCTCGACACCGGCCAGGATCTGGCTGCTGACCTGGCGGCGTCGGCGGGCGCGGTGAGCGTGGCCGTGGCCGACGGCAGCGGTTTCAGCGTGGACGAGGTGATCCTGGTCGGCGCAGAGCGGATGCTGGTCGTGGATGTCGCCGGCAACACGCTCGTCGTGAAGCGGGCGTGGGACGGCAGTGTGCTGGCCTCGCACTCCTCGGGCGCCGACATCTACGCGCCGCGCAGGCTGGTGGTGGAGCGGGGCGCGGCGGGCACGACTGCGGCCACCCACCTGTCGGGTGCTGCGGTTGCCCGTCATGTGCCGCCGGGCCCGGTGTCGGCGTTGTGCGTCGGTTTGGCGTTGGCTCAGGTGCTGGGTGAGCAGTCCGGCTATGCCCGGCCGGAGGGTCGGAGCGGCGGCTCAAGCACGGTGTCGGAGGGCAGGCGGCGGACGCAGGAGTTCGGGGTTGGTCTGGCCGCGTTGTGGGATGCGGTGTACGCGTCGTGCGGGCGGAAGGGCCGGGTGAGGGCGGTATGAGCGAGTGCACGAGCTGGCGCCTCGCGGCCGAGTTGCGGGAGTTGCCGCCGGCCCCGGAAGGTTGGCGGCGGGTCGCGACAACGGGCGTGGTGTCGTTCTCGTGCTCGTGCGGCGTGGACGCGCGCGGTCCTCGGGCCAGGGTTGCTGAGTTGGCTGGGCCTCATCTGACGCGGGCGGGGGGTGTGTCTCGTGCTTGAAGTGCACGCCACCATCAACGTGGATGGCCCGGTGCTCGACGGGCGGGCGCCCCGCATCCTCGACGACATCACCGAGGCTGTGGTGGACGATGTGGCCGCGCAAGGGTTCGCTGACATCGGGTTCACCCTGATCCGGGTGTTGAAGCATCCGACTGGCTACTACCAGTCGCAGATCCGGAACCGTTCGCTGGGTGCGCACACGCGGGTGCTGTACGACAACCGGGTGATCTACGGCAACTGGTTGGAGGGCACCGGCAGCCGGAACACGCCCGTGACCAGGTTCGAGGGGTATTTCACGTTCCGGCGGGTGACGTTTGCGCTGCGTAGGAAGGCGAAGCCCATCGCCGAGATGACGCTCAAGCGGTATCTGGGGAGGCTTCAGTGAGCCTCGATACGGGCGCGGTACTCGACGCCATCGCCAGCCACGCTATGACCTTGGGGCTGTTCGAGACGGTCAACATGCACGAGGTGGTGTCCGCTCCGGGGCACGGCTTGCACGCCGAGATCTGGGCGGCGTCGATCTCGCCGGTGCCGGTGGCGTCGGGCCTGCAGCGTACGAGCGCGGTGGTGGTGTGGACGGTCCGCATCCGGGGCAGCGCCGACGCCCAGCCGAGAGACATGATCGACCCGCACATGATGGCCGCCGTAGACGCCCTGATCGGCGCCTACAGCGGCGACTTCGACTTGGGCGGGCTGGTGCGGAACGTCGACCTGCTCGGGCAGGCCAGCACCGGTCTGGGGGCGCGGGCGGGCTATCTGGAGCAGGACCGCAAGACGTTCCGGATCTACGACATCACCCTCCCGATGGTGATCAACGACGTGTGGGAGCAGGTGCCGTGATGGCCAAGCAAGCAGGCATGGGCGACGCGTTCTGGCTGGACGGCTACGACCTGTCCGGCGATGTCGGCGCGCTGGGCCGCATCGGCGGCGGCCTGGCCGGCACGCAGGACGTGACCGGCATCAACAAGTACGGGATGGAGCGGCGGGGCCTGGCGCGTGATGGCGCGCTGGAGTGGACCAGCTTCTTTAACCCTGGCACCGCCGCTGCGCACGAGGTGCTGTCCACGCTGCCGCTCACCAACCGGATCGCCACCTACGGGCGCGGCACCTCGCTCGGGTCGCCGGCCGCGTGCCTCGTCGGCAAGCAGATCAACTACGACCCGAGCAGGGCGGCTGATGGGTCGCTGACCATCTCAGTGCAGGCGCTCGCCGACGGTTACGGGCTGGAGTGGGGCCGTCAGCTCACCGCCGGAGTGCGCACAGACACCGAGGCCGCCGACGGCGACTCCGTGGACTTCGGCGCGGCCGGGGCGTTCGGGCTGCAGGCGTGGCTGCACGTGACAGAGTTCGACGGGACCGACGTCACGATCGGGCTGGAGCAGTCGAGCGACGACGGCGACGCCGACAGCTTCGCGGCCGTGACGGGCGGCGAGTTCACGGAGGTGACGGCGGGCCCGGTCTCGGAGCGCATCCAGACCGCGCGAGACCAGGCCGTCGAGCAGTACCTGCGGGTGGCCACCTCAACGACGGGCGGGTTCACCAGCGTCAGCTTCGTTGTAGTCGTCACCGTCAATCCGATCTCGGTGGTGTTCTGATGGCGACCTTCACGGGGTGCACGACCAGCACGGTCGCCCTCTATATGGCCGGCGACGACGAGACCGTCGTCGCCGTCCCCGTCGAGGCGTGGGACGAGCAGGGCTCCGCGTACGTGGCCGGCGTCAAGGGGCTGATCCTCGCGGACACGAGGCCGGGTTTCCTCCGGCTGGAGCAGGCGTCAGCGCCGCTCCCGGCGCCGGGCCGGCCGGTGAAGGAGCCGGTCAAGGTGGGGCCGCCGCCTGAGAAGCCTCGCGGCCCGCGTGACCCTGCGGACCCTCGCGGGCCGCGCCCGACCCCGCCGAGAGGGAGGCAGCAGTGAGACCGCTGAACAGGATCACCCCGTCCGCGCCGGTGACGGCGTTCCAGACATACCGGATCATCTCGCCGCCCGATCGGAGCGTGCGTAGCGCGTGCGAGGAGGTCGGCTGCGCCGCCTGGCTGCACGGCTGGGAAACGAAGGTGGACGAGCACACGCCGCTCGGGCAGGCGCAGGCCGCCTACATCCGGCAGCAGTCGGGCCGGACGTTCCGCGAACTCCGGGCCGTCGAGGGGCTGACAGTGTTCCGCTTCACCAGCAGGCAGCGGTGTTTCGCCGAGCACCGCACCCGCCCAGAGATCTACAGCGTGCGCGGCGGCGACTGGCGGCAAGACCTCGGCGTGCTCCGCCACCACCAGCGCGGCGCGGACTGGGTCGAGGACTTCGCCACCCATCAGGATCGGCTCGCCGACCAGCAGAGAAAGGGATAAGTCGTGGCAAAAGAGACAGGTCTCGCGTGGTCCGCGCTGTCGATCGACGACAGCGGCGGCACGCTGAGGGACATCAGGAACGACGTCACCAACTTCGAGTTCGCGACGCCGCGCGCCGTGCAGGACGTGACCGGCGTGGACAAGTCGGCGATGGAGCGGCTGCTGCTGCTCGCGGACATGTCGCTGTCCCTCAACGGGGTGTTCAACGACGCCAGCAACGCCTCGCACGACGTGTTCAAGACCGTTCCCAGCAGCAGCGTGGCCAGGCAGGTCACGCTGACTGTGTCCGGGCAGACGCTCGGCACGACGCCGCAGGTGGAGTTGCTGTTCACCGACTACGCCTTGACCAGGGCGGCTGATGGAAGCCTTACGTTCCAGGCACCCGGTGTGCTCGCCAACGGCGTCGTCCCCACATGGACGTCCGCGTGACCGGGTACGTGCGCCCGCGCACGCTCAAGCTCACATGGGCCGACGGCGAGTTCGCCGGCCTGGAAGTACGCGCCAAGCGGTGCAGCCTGGAGATGTTCCTCAAGCTCGCCCCGGTCATAGAGGGCGGAATCGACACGTCCACGGAGGAGGGCCGCGCCGAGTTCGTAGAGCGATTCCGCGAGTTCGGCGGCTACCTCGTGAGCTGGAACGTCGAGGACGAGGACGGCCAGGCGGTGCCGTGCACGCCGGACGAGTTCGTGGCCATGGACCCGGCGTTCGCTCGGGAAATTCTCGACCAGTGGGCTGAGGCGATCGCTGGGGTCGCCGCCCCTTTGGAGCAGCCATCGCCCGCTGGCGAGCCGTCCCTGGTGGCCTCACTGCCGATGGAACCCCTGTCGTCGAGCCTCGCGAGCTGAGCGAGGCGCGCTGGCTGCTGGCCCAGTGCGAACGCTTCGGCTGCCTGCCGTCGGCGCTGCTGGCGGAGGATGCGGGGCTGCTGCGGTTGCTGCGGTTGGAGGAGATGGCCGGACCCGGCCCGGGAGAGGGGGTGTGACCTTGGGAAACGCCAGACAGTGGTGTCGTGGCGACACTAAAATGGTGTCATGGTTCGATTCACGCTGCGCATCCCCGACGACCTGTATGAACAGGTCGCAGAATCCGCCGCCACGTCCCGCCGCTCCCTCAATGCACAGGTGCTCTGGCTCCTGGAGCAGGCACTCCAGCCCGCCCAGGAGGCCGAGCGTGGTGAGTGAGAAGACCTGCACTCTGTGCGGCAAGGCGAAGCCGCTCACCGCGTTCAGTCCGCACACGGGAGGGCGACACGGTGTGCATAGTCGCTGCAAGGTGTGCCAGTCGCAAAAGGCCATGGAGTGGCGCGACAACAATCGCGAAAAGGTCTTGGACACCTACCTTCGACGGGCCTTCGGCGTCACCCTCGATCATTACCGGGACCTTCTCGCCAAGCAGGACGGAGGGTGCGCAATCTGTGGGTGGAGCCCCGATGTTCCCCTGGAGTCGCAGCAAGGGCAGGGGCGCCACGCCCGCCTAGTCGTGGATCACTGCCACGCCACGGGAAAGGTACGGGGACTCCTCTGCGGCATGTGCAATAAGGCCATCGGACACCTCCGCGAGGACCCTGCCATCGTTCAGCTCGCCGCCGAGTACTTGGAGGCAAGGGCATGAACGAGATCACCAAGAAGTGCACGCGATGCTCGGAAGACAAGCCGCTTGCGGCGTACGGCAAGAACCCGAAGGGCATTCACGGTAGGCAGAGCCGATGCAACCCCTGCCTGGCTATTGTCGCGAGGGAAAGGCGCGGAGGGGCGCAAGGGAAAGACCTCGACACGCATCTCCAGCGGACCTTCGGGATCACGCTGGAGCAGTACACCGAGATGCTTCAGGCGCAGAATGGCGCCTGCGCGATCTGCGGCGACATCCCCATCCCACTGGACGAGTACCGCATACGGAAGCAAGGCATTTCCACGCGGCTGGCCGTCGATCACTGCCACGAGACCGGTCGGGTTCGCGGGCTGCTGTGCTCCCCCTGCAACAAGGGCATCGGCCAACTCCGCGATAGCCCGGCCCTCGTTCGAAAGGCACTCGCCTACCTCCGGGGGGCCACTTGAACGAAATCGAGATCGTCATCACCGGGAGGAACCAGTCCGGTCCCGCCTTGGCGGAAGCCCGCGCCGACGCCCGGAAAACCGGCGTCCAGATCCGGGACGATCTCACCAAGTCGGGGCGGGACGGCGGCAAGAATGCGGGCGACGGTATCCGTGACGGCATCGAGTCCGGCGCCCGGCGGGGCGGCCAGATCGTCTCCGGGTTCGCGTCCGGCACTCTGAAGACCTTCAGCCGGCTCGGCCCTCTCATGGGGGCGGCGGTCACTGCCGGGCTGGTCGGGGCTGAGGCGGCGGCGGGAGCCTCGGCCGGCGCGATCACGCTGGCGTTGGGCGGCGCGGTGACCACGGTCGGCATGGTGTCCGCGGCCCAGTCGATGCGGGTGCGGCGTGAGTGGTCGGAGACGGGCCGCGTCCTGAAAACCGAGCTGGCGGACGCCGCGCAGCCGATGGAACGCTCCGCCATCAAGGCGGCGGCGGTCACGCGGCGGACGTTCGGCCAGCTCAAGCCGTACCTGGCGACGTTCTTCGACAACAGCCAGCCTTCGGTCGACCGGTTCATCAAGTCGATCGGCAGCGGCGTCGCCTCCCTGGGTGACTCGCTGGGGCCGCTGGAGCGCGGTTACAGCGCGGTGCTGGACGCGATCTCCGGCCGGACCCCGGCGATCTTCGCCAACCTGAACGACTCGATTACCGAGCTGGCGATCACTGCCGAGATGAGCGCCGACGACATCGCCGCCGCCCTTGAAGGTGTGTCGGCTGTGGTCAGCGGCATCTCGTCGAGCGTCCGCTTCCTGGCTGAGGATTTCGACGCGGGTAGCGACCACTGGTCCACGTTCTTCGACGAGCTGGGCCGCGGCACCATGATTTGGGACGCGTGGAGCAAGGGTGAGGCGGCGTCGGAGGCGGTGCACCGCAAGTACGCTGACGCTGCCGCCGCGGCGACGGCCGCCAACGATGGGCTGGGTGATTCGGCGCGCGGGGCGGCGGCTGGGATGCGGGACTTGGCGGCCGAGTTCGAGGCCCTCACCGGACCCGCGCTCGACGCCGCCGAAGCGCAGATCCGCGTCGAGGAGGCGATCGACCGGGCGACGGAGTCCATCCGGGAGAACGGCCGCACGCTGAACGTCAACACCGAGAAGGGCCGCGCCAACAAGGAAGCGCTCATCGACATCGCGCGGGCGGCGCAAGAGCACATTGCGGCGATGCAGGCGGAGGGCGCGTCGGCGGACGCCATCACCGCCAAGTACGGGGCGTACCGTGGCCAGCTGGTGGCGGCGGCCCGGCAGGCGGGGCGGACCAAGGAGCAGGCGGAGCGGCTGGCGGACGCGTGGCTGGCGATGCCGGAGTCGGTGGTGACGCACGCGCGCGGCAACCTGTCCGACCTCGAACGGAAGATTTCGGCTGCGAAGGCGAAGCTGAAGGATCCCAATTTGACGCACCCGCAGCGGACGGCGATCCGGGCGGAGATCTCCGATTTGCAGCGGAAGGTGGCGCAGGCGAAGGCGTCGCTGGCCAGCATCAAGAGCCGGTCGGTGTCGGTGTTCGTCAACCAGATCTACCGTTCGTCGGGCATCGGGGTGGGCACGGTGCTGGCGCCTCAGCGGGCGCACGGCGGCATCACCGGCGGCCTCGGCGGGGTGAAGCGGTTCGCTGATGGCGGCGTGTCCGGCGCCGGGTCCAGCCTCGCCATGGTGGGCGAGCAAGGCCCCGAGCTGGTGCGCTTGCCGGTGGGTTCGACGGTGACGCCGGCCGGGCAGACCAGGGCCCGCATGGGTATGGGCGGCGGGTTCGGCAGCATCTCGATGGCGTTCCGGCAGGCGCAGACCAGCGGGTTCGGCGACGGCGGTGCGGGCGGGCTGCGCGAGTCGCTGCGCGAGCTCGTGTCGTTCCGGGATGCGCTCGAAAAGCTCAGCTCCAGCCTCATCGGCCAGACCCGCGCCGTCAGCGCCTACGAGGCCGCCTGGGACGCCGCAGGGAGGTCGCTGAAGGAGAACGGCAAGAGGTTGTCGCTCACCACCGAGAAGGGGCGCGAGAACCGCGGCGCGCTGATGGACTTGGCGGAGGCTGCGCGCGAGGTCATCATCGCCATGCACGAGCAGGGCCGCAGCCGCTCGACCATGCTTTCGACGATGAAGGAGCAGCGCTCCGAGTTCATCAGCATGGCCCGCCGGATGGGCTTGTCGAAGAAGGACGCCGGGGCGATGGCCGACCGGATGGGCCTCACCACCGCCGGCGTACGCAGCGCCCTCGCCGCCTCCTCCGGCAAAGCGGCGGGCGGCCCGGCGGGCGGCTGGACGATGGTGGGCGAGCGCGGCGCCGAACTCGTGCGGCTCCCCTTCGGTAGCCAGGTGACGCCGGCCGGGCAGACGGCGGCCATGATGGCGGCTGCCGCTCCGGCTCCGGTCGTGCTAGAGCTCCGCTCCTCGGGGTCGGCGGTGGACGACATGCTGTTGAAGATCCTGCGGAACGCGGTCCGGGTGCGCGGCGGGAATGTGCAGCTTGTGCTGGGGAGGGCATGATGGCGTTCCCGCAGGATGTGTTGCCGCTGGTGGTGGAGCTGTACTTGGACGGGGCGTGGGTGGACGTCACCTCGCACGTCTACCGGCGGGACATGGTGCAGATCCGTCGCGGCCGGGCGGATGAGGCCGGGCAGGTCGACCACAGCTCGTGCACGCTCACCCTCAACAACAGGTCGGGCGACTACAGCCCGCGCAACCCGGTCGGCGCCTACTACGGGCAGCTTGGCCGCAACACCCCGATCAGGGTGGCGGTCGAGGACGGCGACGCCTATCTGGTGCTGCCGGGCGGCGACGGCGACAAGATGACCTGCCCGGACGCGAGCGGCCTCGGCATCACCGGCGACCTCGACGTGCGGATCGACCTCACACTGGACGACTGGCACGCCGTCTCCGACCTGGCCTGCAAGTGGGTGGCCACCGGCAACCAGAGAAGCTGGGCGCTGTACATCAACGCGAACGTGCTGGTGCTGGAATGGTCGGCGGACGGCACCGCCACCACCCTGTCGAGATGGACGACGGTGGAGGTGCCGTTCCCAGCTTCTGGCAGGCAGGCTCTTCGCGCCACCTTGGACGTCAACAACGGCAGCAGCGGCCACACGGTGACGTTCTACCGGGCCGACACGATCGACGGCTCGTGGGAGCAGCTCGGCGACCCAGTCGTCACCGCAGGCACCACCAGCGTGTTCGACTCCACGGCCGGTATCGAGGTCGGCGACATCGCCGTCTTCGCCGGCGACGCCACGACGGGCAAGCTGCACGCCTTCGAGCTGCGCAACGGGATCGGCGGCACGGTGGTCGCCAACCCCGACCTGTCGGGCCAGACGCCCGGCGACACATCGTTCGCGGACACGGCCAGTTCGCCGAACACGTGGACGCTCGAAGGCGACACGGAGATCTCCAACCGCCGCTACCGCTTCCACGGCGAAGTGAGCAGCTGGCCGCCTCGCTGGGACATCTCCGGGCAGGACGTCTACACGCCGGTTGAGGCGGCCGGGGTGCTGCGCAGGATCAGCCGCGACGACACCGTGCTCGGCTCCGCCATCTACCGCGGCATCATCTACGCGTCCGGGATGATCGCCTACTGGCCGATGGAGGACGTCGAGGGTTCGACGTCGCTGGCGCCCGCTTTCGATCACGGGCCGCTCGCCATCATCGGCGCACCGGAGTCGGCGTCCTACGAGGGGTTTGTCGCGTCGAATGCGCTGCCGGTGCTGCGGGACGCTGAGCTGCGCGGGAACCTGCCGTTCTACACGGGCACGGGCGTGCACCAGGTGCGTTTCCTGCTGGCCGTCCCGGAGGCCGGCGACGGCAACGATCAGGGTGTCCTGACTATCTACTCGACTGGCAGCGTCCGCAGGTGGGAGGTGCACTACGGGACGGGCGGAACCCTCGGGCTGCGCGGGATCGACGCTGGGGGCACGACCTTGTTCGATACCGGCGACATCGCGTTCGCGGTGGACGGAGAGCGGCTGCTGGTGGCTGTCGAGCTGACGCAGGACGGCGCCGACATCGACTACACGCTGGTCACGGTGCCGGAGGGGGCGACGGTCGGGTCTGCGTCGTCGGGGACGCTCGCCTCCAACACGGTGGGCCGGATCGGGTCGGTGATCGTGAATCCGGGGGGCGGCCTGGACGGGACGACGGTCGGCCACCTGTCCGTGCAGAACGTCATCACCACCGTGTTCGATCTCGGGTCGCAGCTGGACGCGTGGCGGGGCGAGACTGCGGGCCGCCGGATCGAGCGGCTGTGCTCCGAGGCGGGGTTGGCGTTTCGCGGGGTGGGTGACCTGGACGCTACAGCCAGGTTGGGCGCGCAGCGTCCGGGCACGCTGATCGGGTTGTTGCGGGCGGCAGCCGACACGGACGCTGGCATGCTGTTCGAGCCGCGCGACGTGCTCGGCCTCGGCTACCGGACGCGCGAGAGCCTCTACAACCAGACCGCGCGGCTCGCCCTCGACTATGAGGCGCACGAGCTGGCCGATGCCCCCTCTCCGGTCGATGATGACCAGGCGATCGTCAACGACGTCACCGTCACCCGCGAAGGCGGTAGCAGCGCGCGGGCGGTGCAGGAGACCGGGACGCTCAGCGTGCTGGACCCGCCGGACGGTGTGGGCCGCTACCCGCAAGAGGTCACGCTGGCCGTGCAGTACGACCTGGACCTGTTCGAGCAGGCCGGCTGGCGGCTGCATCTCGGCACGGTCGATGAGGCGCGGTATCCACAGCTGTCCCTCAACCTCGCCCACGAGTCGTTCGCCGGCGACGCGGATCTGACCGACGCGGCGCGTCTGCTGGAGGTGGGCGACCGCGTCACCGTCTCCAACCCTCCGCCGTGGCTGCCGCCCGAGGAGATCTCCCAGCTCGTGCAGGGCTACGCGGAGGAGCTCGGCAACTTCGAGCAGGCGATCACCCTCAACTGCAGCCCGGCCAGCCCGTACGAGGTGGCCACCTACGACGGGACGGCCCGCTACATGCCGGTGGACACGGTGCTGAACGAGGCGCTGGACACGACGGAGACCGGGGTGGACATCACGACGCCGACCGGGCCGCTGTGGTCCACCGCTGCCAGCGGGTTCGACGTGATGATCGGCGGCGAGCGGATGACCGTGAGCGCGGTCGGCTCGGCGACCGGCACCGCGCAAACCCTGACCGTCACCAGGAGCGTCAACGGGGTCGTGAAGTCGCACGACTCCGGTACGCCGGTCGAGCTGTTCCTGCCCGCCATCTACGCGCTATGAGAGGAGGAGCCGTTGCCTGACATCCTGGTTGGTGCGCCGATCTCCGCTGGTGACCGGCCTGCGGCGGTGTGGGCGTCGGACTCCACCATCGTCAACCCGATCACCAACACCACGTACGCCGCGGCGTCGCCGGCGGTGGAGGTGACGTTCACCGCGCCGCTCTCGGGCGCCGTCCTGCTCAGCGTCGGCCTGGGCGCGTCCGGCCTGGCTGGCGGGCAGCGGGTGCTCGTCACCCCGGAAATCCGCCAGAACAACGTCAGCGGGTCGGTGGTGCTCGCCGCGAACACGACGACGGAGGTGCAGCGCGGCTGCGCTGTCCCCGGGCAGTCCACGCTCAACGCCCACCGCAGCAGGACCACCCTGCTCACCGGGCTGACGCCGGGAGGCACCTACTACGGGCGGGTGATGTACCGGGCCACCGGCGCCAGCAGCGCTCGTATCGACGTGCGGGAGATCGTCGTCATGCCGACCCCGCTCGGCTCGTCGTTCGCGGGCCGCCCGGTGCGGGCGTTCGACTATCCGCCCGCCGTCTGGTCTCAGGACACGACGGCGATCAACAACCCGTCCAACGCCAGCTACACGACCGGCAGCCCGGCCGTGGAGGTGACGTTCGTGGCGCCTACCTCGGGCCGGGTGCTGCTGATCGTCGGCGGCGGGCTCGGCAACAGCGCGGGCGCGGACCGCATCTTCCTCAGCCCGATCGTCCGCGAAACCAACTCCTCCGGCACGGTCATCCTCACCCCCTCCGTCACCAACCGCGGGTTCGGCAGCGACAACGCCAGCGTCGGCCCGCACTACGGCAGCCGCGAATCCGTGCTGGAGGGGCTCACCCCGGGCCAGGTGTATTACGCGGCCGTGCAGTACGCGGTGGCCACCGGCGACGCCGGATCGTCGGCGGCGGACATCAACTGCCGCGAGATCATCGTGGCGGCGATCCCGTGAGCGCGGCAGGCGACCTGGTGCGCACCCTGCCGCCCGCGAGCTTCGTGCACGACGACACCAGCATCTTCAACCTCACCAACAGCTCCTACGAGGCGGGAACGCCGGAGGTCGGGGTGTACTTCGTCGCCCCGCCGTCCGGCACCGTGCGGCTCACCCTGGGCGGCGGGTTCCGCGACAACACCGCGACGGACAGGATCTTCCTCGCCCCGGAGTTGTTCGAGGAGAACAGCGACGGCGAACGCATCCTCGCGCCCAGCGTGACAGCGCGCGGCTACCTGTCGATGAAGGAGGACACCCAACCCCAGTACGGGTGCCGAGTCTCCCTCATCACCGGCCTGACCGCGGGCCAGCTCTACTACCTGCGCACCATGCATCTCGCCAGCCCCGGCAGCGGCGCCCAGGCCGACATCGCGGCCCGCGACCTGATCGTGATCCCGATGCCATGACCGGGAACCCCACGCTCGACGTGTTCATCGCCGCCAGCTCGATCGCGGGCGGACTCGGCCTGCTGTTCGTGGTCGCTCGCATCGCTCGCTGGCTGTGGCGGCTGTTCCAGCGGATCGACGACTTCGTTGACGACCTGCGCGGCACGCCGGCCCGGCCTGGGGTGGCGGAGCGGCCGGGCGTGATGGAGCGGCTGGCCCGGCTGGAGCAGGAGCTGGCGACGGTGCGGCACGAGGTGACCGCCAACGACGGGTCCAGCTTGAAGGACGCCGTACGCAGGGTGGAGAGCAAACTCACCACCCATCTCGACAGTCGGGAGGACTGATGCGGATCACACCGCGCTCGGCGTTCGGGTGGCCTCCGTCCGCCGCCGACACCGCCAACCCCCGGCTGGGGCTGGTCGTCCACTATGACGGCTCCAACCAGGGCCTCGCCGGGCGGCCGCACAGCGCGTGCATCGCCTACTGGAAGAGCACCCGCACCTTCCACACGGGCAGCGCGAGAGGCTGGGCGGACATCGGCTATTCGTTCGCTGCGTGCCCTCACGGCGAGGTGTTCGAGGGCCGCGGCCTGGGCCGCTACCAGGCGGCGCAGGGCACGACGGCGGGCAACGCGAACTGGTACAGCGTCACCCTGATGTCGGGGCCGGGTGAGGATCCGACGCCCGCCCAGATCGACGCGGTCCGGCAGTTGCGCGCCTGGCTGATGTCGAAGGGTGTGGGCGGCGGTGTGCGCGGCCACCGCGACTTCGTTTCGACGTCGTGCCCGGGAGATCGGCTCTACGGGCTCATCAAAGGTGGCGTCTTCGGTAGGGCGCCCGATCAGCAGGAGGAGGGCGACGTGAGCGCGAAAGACAACTGGCAGCACGAACTCAAGGTGCCGTACGGAAGCGAGGACAACCCGGCGTGGCAGGCCGGGAACATCCTGGTCAACAACGGCGTCTGGCTGCGGAAGATCTCGGCGCAGGTGGCAGCGCAGAGCGCGACCATCACGGCGATGGCGGAGGCGCTCGCGGCCCGGGATGGCGAGATCGACGTGGAAGCGCTCGTGCAGCGGATCAACGACGCGATCAGCCAGGTCACCGTACGGCTCGACGTCCCCGACCCGGCCTGACCGCAAGACTCCCGCCCGGACCGTCTGGGCGGGCACCCGAGAAGAGGAGCAACCTCATGCTCAGACGTATCCTCGCGGCCTTAGCGGTCGCGTTCCTCGCCCTCGCCGTGGCCGGCCCGAGCACAGCCGCCGCGGCGGACGTTCCCGGCCTGCGGATCGGCACGGTCGGATACAACGCGTACGGCGCAGACGTCGCGTCTAACCGCAACTCGGAGTTCGTCGAGGTCGTGGCCGACGACACCGCCCCAGCGGAGGGCGTCAACGTCGCCGGCCTGCTCGTGCAGGACGCGTGGGCGCGCGGCCGCGACAAGACGACGGGCTGCAACACCTTCACGCTGAAGCCCGGCGTGCTGCCGGTGGAGGACGGCCAGCCGGGCGACGTGCTGCCGAAGGGCGCGACGTTGCGCGTCCACATGGGGCCCGGCGCGCCCGCTATCGACGCGGGCGGCGTCCGGCACGTGTACGCCGACATGAGCACGAGGTGCGGCTACAACGGCCACATCTTCAACAACGGGCCCGGCTCGAACCGGTGGGCCGACTGGGACCGCGCCTGGATCACCCTTGACAGCAACAGCGAGTCGAAGCCGTACAACTTCACGCGCGGCTACGTCGCCTGACCTGGGCGTCCTGCCCGGCAGGTTCCAAGAACCCGACCTCGAATGAGGCGGCACCCCCTGAAGGAGGGGCACATGAGAATCCTCGGACGTGAGCCCGCACTGTGGCTCACCCTCATCCAGACCGCCGTCGCGCTCGCCGTCGGCCTCGGCCTGGCCGTCACCGGCGAGCAGGTCGGCCTCATCAACGCCGCCGCCGCGGCGGTGCTCGCCCTGGTTGCTGCGGTGGCGGTGAGGCCGTTCCCGGTGCCGCTGCTGATGGGCGCCATCCAGGCGATGCTGGCGCTCGGGGTGGGGTTCGGCCTCGCCTTGTCGCCGGAGCAGGTCGGCCTGGTGAACGGGGCGGCGGCTGGGCTGGTCGGGTTCATTCTGCGGATGCACGTCTCCCCGGCTCCCGCGAGGGAGGGCGGGCGGGGCGTCCATTCTGGGCGGGATCTGGCCGGCTTGTAGGCGGGCGGGTACGCTGGCCGGTGACGCCTGAGACGCCAGACGCCCCGCCCTCCGTCGTGGAGGTGCGGGGCGTTGTCGTGCGGGCGGGTCAGGGGAGGTTGAGCTCCTTGACCCGGTCGCCGCACAGGCGGGAGATGTTGTCGCTCAGCCAGACGTCGCAGATGCCGCCGATCGTGGTCTCATCGCACTCGGCGGCGATGCGGGCGACCAGGGCGCAGAGCTGGTACGGGGTGTACCGCTCCTTGATGAGGTTAGAGCAGACCGCGTTTATCCGGCCGGTGGAGATGCTCTTGTACAGGGCCATGGCCACAATGCGGATCCGGAACGTGACCTCGCTGCAGTCGGGGCGCATCAGCGAGTTGAGCACCCTGGCGTACCGGGGCGTGTCGTACTGGCCCAGGATCTCCCAGCCCTCGCGGTCCTGCATGACGTACCTGCGGGTGCGGGTGCCGACTCTGATGGCCTTGGCGATCTCGCGGGCGGTCATCGTCTCGTGCGCCTCGGTCATGGCGGGCATCTCGTCCTCCGTGGTGCGTAGCTTGCTGGGGTCTGTTTGCGGGTGGGCCCCGGTTTTTCGGGGCCGGGCGGGCTACCAGGGCCAGAGGGTGGGGGCGATTTCGCGGATCCTCTTCCAGAACCGGTCCTCGCTCGCGGCGTCCATGTGGCTGCTGAAGTCGATCAGGTCCTGCACGGTGATGCCGGGGGTGACGATGAGGATCTCCGCCTTGGCCTCTGCGCTGGTCATGTGGTGCTCCTGTGTCTCGTGCCGTCGCCCTTGTGACCACTACGTTAGGCCAACCCAGTTAGGCTGTCAAGCGCGTTAGGCCAACTAGACATGGCCCAACCTGGATGGCATTATGGGGGCATGGAACCCATGACCGACGACGAGATCCGCGCCATCAAAGCCGACTACGACGCCGACCTCGACAAAGCAATGCAGCGCCGAGACGAGCGCCTCCGCGCCGCCATAGCGTCCGGCCGCAAGCAGGCCGACCTCGTACGCATCACCGAGTGGAGCCGCGAAGCCGTCCGCCAGGCGCTCAACCCCGAGGCCCGCGAGGCCGTACGGCGCGCCCGCGCCGCCAAGAAGGAAGTCACCGGCTGAGCCGAGCACCACCGGCCAGCCGTAGCCTGAACAGTAGAGAGCCCCGGCGCGTGGGGAAGCGCGGCCGGGGCTCTCACCTTTTGGGCTAGTCCCACATCAGGTCATGCACCGCGGCCGGATCCTTCTGCGCCAGGAGAGCGAGCTGCAGGTGGGTCATCCCGGCCTTCTGAGCGCCCTCCCACACCAGCTTGGGGGACGCGGCGCCCACCATGTGCTGGAGGATGTCGGCGCAATACAGCGCCATCGCGCCCGCGTCGTCGGCGTTCGCGTTGCCGACCTTCCGGGCCGCCGCCAGGGCTTGCTCGTAGGTGAGGGCGGCGCTCACGTCTCGTCTCCTTCGTCGATTTTGCTGTCCACCCACTCCTCGACCCGCTTGGCGGTCTTGGAGCCGGTCAGTTCGGCGGCGAACATGGCCGTCACCCCGACTGCGAGCAGCGCCGCGCCCTTGAGCCCGTCTGCTGCCACGTCACGCCCCCTTCTGGCGGAGCACGGCCAGCGCCTCCGCCACCGTGTCCACCCCCTGCACCGTTGTGATCAGGCCGCCTTTGGCGACGGTGACCGACGACTCGCCGTTCTTGCGGGTCACCCAGTGCTCGTACGAGGTGACGGGGTCCATCCACGGGCTCGACGACATCACGGCCGCCTCCCGTGCCGCTTGTCGAGCAGCGCGAGATACTCGGGCGTCCCGAACTCCGGGCACGTGCACGGGCTCTTCGTGCAGAGCACGCAGCGCGGGCTGCTGGTCTCGCCGGCCGCGTAGGCGTCGAAGTCGGGCGACCACTTCGCGCCCAACTGGTCGAGCAGCTCCTTGGCGGTCTTCGGCTGGCTCATGCTGTTCACCTGTCCTCTTCGGTTGCTTTGCGGACGCTGATCCGCACGCCAGCCTCCGCTGCCGCCCGCTTCAGCGCTGCGAGGTCGGCGTCGCTGTAGACGGCGTGCGGGGTGCCGCCGAACGGCCGGTCGTCGTACACCCGGACGAAGTACTTCACCTGCGGCATCGGTGCATCCCTCCTCACTGCTTCGTATGTGGATCGGTTGAGGGCGGGTGGCCCGGCCACCAGGACCGGGCCACCCGAGTTTCAGCAGGCCCGGCAGTTGCGGGCGTGGTCCTCAGCCCAGGACGCGGCCACGTCGCGCATGCGCTCGCCGCAGCCCTTGCACTCCCAGCGGCCGATGGCGTGCCTGCTCGGCCCGTCGTTGGTGCCGGTCTTGACCCACTTGACGTCCGCGCCGCCCTGGTTGCGGTACCGCAGGGTGTTGTTCATGCCGTTTCCTTTCGATCCTTCGGGTTGGGTTGGGGGGCGGGTGGCCCGGCCGCGCCAGGACCGGGCCGCCGCGAGGGGCTAAGCGGAGACGGTGTCCTTGAACGCGCGGCCGGGCTTGAACGCCGGCACGTGCTTGCTGGCGACGTGCACGGTGCCGCCCTGCGGGCTGCGGCGCTCGCCGCCCTCGCGGAAACGGCGCTCGAACACGCCGAACCCGGGCACCGTCACCTTGTCGCCCTTCGCGACCGCGTCCTGGACGACCTCGGTGGTCGCGTTGACGACCGCCGCCACGGCGGCCTTGCTCTGGCCGGTCTTGGCGGCGATGGCGTCGACGAGCTGGCTCTTGTTCATGGTGTTGCCTTTCTGGTCGATGGAGCGCTCCGCTCCGGGCGTCCGCCCCCCGCGAGAGGGAGCGGGCACCCGCAACGTCAGCGGTCAGTAGGCGGTGCAGCGGTTGGCATGCACCTGAGCCGACTCAGGGGCGACGTGACCGCGCGTCCAGCCGCAGCCGCCGCACTCTGCCGGGCCGAAGTCGTGCATGAATTCGGGGTTCTTCTTCCAGGTGACGGTGCTTCCGCCAGCGGTCCGGTAGTTGACTTTGCCCTTCATCGAAGTCCCCTTTCGTGGAGCGCTCTGCTCCGGACACGCGCCCGGACGGCGCCGGGCGCGATCCGCAACCCAGCGCGGGGCTACGTCGCAGGCGGAACATCCGCCGCGCTCCGCCCCGGGAACTTGCCCGCCCGCGTCTCAGCGCGGACGATCAAACTCGCCTCCAACCCGCTCTTGCCGGCGGCGCGCAGCTCCCGGTAGCGGGCCGTCTGCTCAGGAGTGGGCGGCGGATAGGTGTCGTCGGTGCTGGCCATGTAGTTCTCCTTCGATCAGGAACGGATAGGGCGGGGCTACTTGAGGAGGACGCTGCCGACGCCCTTACACACGTCGCACTTCTGGGTGAGGGGGTAGTGCGGGTCGCGACCTTTGCCCTGGCAGTTGCTGCACTTGACGACGTGCCCCGGGCACGGCTGCTGCTGGTCGGCCATCAGAATCTCCTTCGTCTCGTCGGTCGGGGCCGGTCGCCCCGGGCACCCCGCCGCCACGGCGGACGGCGGAGCACCCCGGACGGCCGGATCAGCCAGATATCCGGGCGTCGGGGAGGTGGTGCTCGGTGTCGAGATCGGCGGCGTAGAAGGCGCGTCGGCAGCGGTTCACTGCCACCACCTGCGCGGCTTCGCGGCGGCCCGGAAGTCGCGCTCGTTCGCCTCCGCCACCTTGCGGTCCTCGCCGGCCTCGCGGGCGAAATACCGGTCGGCCTGCGGGTCGGTGCTGGCGCCCGACTGCAGCCGCTGCCGGTGGTGGCGCTCCCGCCGCCCAGCCTCGCGGGCGTCCCCGGCCGCGCCGTCGGCCAGCGCTGTCCACTCCTCGACGGCGGCGCGCTTGTTCTTCCTGCCCATGACGATCTCCTCCTGCGTGATGGGGTGCGCCGGTCAGCGGTTGTGCGGGATGGCGAGCTCGTGGCCGCCGCCGCACCAGCCGCCGTACTCGCCGAACTGCTGATCGTTCGTGACGAACGTGTCCTGGCCGCAGTGCGGGGCAGGGCAGGTGAGGTCCGCCATCCACTGCGCGCCGACCTGGCGCGGCCGGATGGTGACCGGGCCGACGTTGATCCACCGCATGGGATCTCCTTTCGCTGAAGGTGGGGAGCTGCCTGCTCCGGAACCCGCCCAGCCCCAGGGGAAGCGGCTGGGCAGGAACCGCAACATCAGCGCCGGTCCGGGCAGACCGCCTCGCCGCCGCACCGGTGCAGGCCGCACGTGCCGCACACCTGCGTAGGCTCGACGCGCGCCCGCCACCCCTGCTCGCGGGCGAGGCCGGCGTACGACTTCGCGCTGCGCTTTGTGGTGGTGGCCTTGGCGGAGTGGCCGTTCACGATGACCCGGTACCGGTCGAGCACGGTCACCGCCTCCCCGACCCCTTGCAGGCCGGGCAGTCCGCCGCCAGGGCGAGCCCGTTCCCGGACGGCTGGCCGACGATCTCGCCGGAGCCGTTGCAGTCATCGCACGCGCGCATGATCAGTCCTTCCTGTCGTTGAGCTGGTTGCGGTACCGGGCGGCCATCAACGCGCTCACCGCCGCCTCGTCGTGCTGGCCTCGCGCTGTGAACGTGGCGGCGGCCTGCTCAGCGGCCAGAGCCGCCTGTTCGAGCTCCCGGCGGGTCACGGCGACTTCTCGACCGGGTCGTGGGCCAGCCACGCCACCGTCGCCACCGACAGCACAGTCGTGGCCACCGCCGCGAGCACCGCCACCGCGGTGTTGCCGGCGAACGCCTGCCACAGACCGAACAGGGTGCCGCCGCCCACGACGGCGCCGAAGACGGCCAGCTTCAGGAAGGCGCTCACTTGAACGAGTCCACGACCTTGTTGGCGACCCGCCGCATCGCCTTGTCGGCGCCGCGGCGGCCCAGCTTCTTGACCAGCTTCTCCTCGGCGGCCCGCCGCTGGGCGCCGGTCGCGCCCGTCTTGTCGGTGTTCCACCCGTTGGCCTGGTAGGCGAGCTTCTCCTCCTCGTTGGCGGCCTGGGCCCGCCCCTTGGCGCGGGCGAGCTTCTTCTCCGGCATGCGGTCGAACATGGTTCCCTACTCTCTTGATCGGCGTTGTGGGGAATGTGGGAGCGGCTGCTCCGGGCGGCCCTCCACAGGGGTGTGGAGGACCGGCCGCAACCACCGCTCGAAGCGGGTAGCGGAGCCAGAGCGAGGTAGCGGTCCGCTACCTCACGCCGCTACCGCGCTGACCTGCAGAAAGACACGGAAGGTAGCGGGTAGCGGCACCCCTCCAAACGGCCCTGAGAGCCCCTCTGGAGACGGTTCGAGGGGCGCAGCCGCCCGCTACCCACGGGTGACCTCGCGCCGCTCAGCGGCGGCCTGAACCTCCGCCAGCAGGCAGCCCTTCAGCACCGCGCCGGCGGCCTTCACGTTGAGGGTCGACACGCCCATGCCGCGCAGCAGTGCACTCAGCGAGTCCCCGGTCAGGTCGTCATACGCCTCCGGCCGGAACCTGGCCAGCGCGTCCGCCAACTGCTGCCACTGCGCCCGGTCCCGCCCGGTCGGCCATACCTGCATGACATCGACCAGCACGTCCACGCGCGGCATCTCCTCGTCGTCAGCCCAGGCCGGGCGGCCGCCGCGCAACTGGATCGCGCGGCCGAGGATCTTCTTCGTCGTCTTCTCATCCGGGTACTGCGACCGGACCGCGGTCGGCGCGGCCAGGCCGGTCACCATGCCCCAACCAGCGTCGATCTCCGGCCGGAAGCTCGTGCCCGTGATGCCCCGCTTGTACGAGCCGGTGCCGAGGATCATGTCGTTCGCGATGTGGTCCTGAACGGCGAGGCACCAGCGCATGTTCACGCAGCGGGTGATGCCGGGCGGCAGCGAGTCCTTGTCCGGGATCTGCGTGGCCAGGATGAAGATGATGCCGAGCGCACGACCACGCTTGATGGCGCGTTCCGCCTTGTCAGCGGCCTCCTTCGACGCGCCGAACAGCTCGTGCACCTCGTCCAGCAGCACCACCACCGGGTGCAAGCCGACACCGGCCGCGGCCAGGTCAGGCGTCACCTTGCCCTCAGGGGCGCGGCCCTCCGCCCGGAACTTTTTGATCAGCTTGCCGCGGCGTTCGGCCTCCGCCAGCGCCCAGTCGACGATCCGCTCGCCCTCTTCGATCGCCTCGTCATCGACGCCGCACACGTACGTGGAGCACAGGCCGGCGTCGTAGAAGTCGGTGAAGTCGCCCGTCCCCTTGTACTCGGCAATCTTGAACTCGACGTACGGGTCCAGCGCCGCCACCAGCGCCAACGCGCGAGCGGCGTACGACTTGCCCGACCCGGGCATGCCTCCGATCAGCCAGTTGCGGGCGAACAACGGCGCTGCGACAGCGCGTTGCCGCTGGTCGGCGCCGAAATCGGCCGCCTCGAACACGCTAGTGCGGGCACCGTCGGCGGCGATCGACCACTTCGGCGGCTTCATCTTCGACGCGGGCTGGAAACCGACCCACAGGTCGAGCTGGCCAGCATGGTCCGGCCCTGCGGTCGGCCACACCTGGTCGATCGGCAGACGCAACGCCGACGACAGCTTGCCGCGCTTCTCGCACACGTCCACCGCCTCCACCCCGATCGGCAGGTTGCAGCGGGCCAGCTGGCCAGGCCCGTCGCGGTGAATCTGCGCCGGGAACGTGATCTTTTTCGGGTCCTTCAGCCCGGCTACGCCGATCGCGCACAGCGCCTCCCGCACCTTCTCCGCCGTCAACCGCTCATAGCGGGTGACCTGCACAGACGGCCCGACCAGCGGCTTATCCACCGGACGGCCAGCGCGGGCCAGCCCGAACAGGACGCCGCCCCACAGCGGGACTTGCGCCCACCACGGCAGCGTCAGCCATGCCGCCGCCCCACCCCCGGCCGTCGCCACAAGCGCGCCCCCAGCCAGCGGCAACCTGCTCTTGATGTTGTCCTTCCTGCGGGCGACCAGCCGCTCGTACTCGTCCACGTTGCCGCTGGCCAGCGCATTCCTGCGCGCCGGCGTGGTCTCCATGTCCCACGTCCACCGCCACCCCTTGGCGATGAGCCGGCCGCCACCGACGGGCGCCCACCGCAGCGCACGCCCCACATACATGGGGGTGCGACTCGCCTGAAACGCCACCCGATACCCGGCCTGACCTGCAACGTAGCGGGCCGCAGCCTTCAAGTCCTGCTTGGAGCGCGCCCACGCGGGCACGATCGGCTGACGCTGCACCACGGCGCGGCCGGTGATGGTGGCGAACACCTTCGGCGGCTCGACCTCGGCAGGCAGATCGACGGGCGGCCCGGTCAAGGTCTCCTCGACTGCCACCTCCGCGTCGGTCTCGCTGGGCAGCTCGACCTCGCGGCCAGTCTCGGCGTCGCGCTCGGTGGCGTTCGTGGGCTCCTCCAAGGGGTCGGGGTTGCCGCCGGGGATGAGGCGAAAGGGCCTGGTCACGATGCCTCCCTGGGCGTGTCGAGCCGTCCGGCGGCGATGGCGATCACGCCGCCTACGAACGCGGCGGCCTGCACGACCACGTGCAGCGCCTCCACCAGCAGCAACAGCGTGTGACGCAGCAGATGACGGCCAGCCGTCCCGGCAGCCTTCCAACCGACCGTGGCGGCAGCGGCCCGGATCTCAGCCCGCGCCTCAGCTCCACGCGGGGTGCACATCGTGCACGCGGCCAGGCAGAACAGGGCTATCAGGGCGAGCACCATCACTGGCCCCCGTCCGAGTCGGAGCCGGCGGCGAGCAGGTCGCGGACATCGCGCGCGGTGTCGGTCCCGACCTTGATCCCCTCAGCCCTCAGCGCTTCGCGGATCTTCTGGACGCCGGCGCTCGGGGGCAGCACGCCAGCCTGAATCAAAACCCGGATCTTGTCGGCGAGGACGGCCGGATCGGGACGTACCGAGGGGCTACCGGAGGCCGCGCCACCCGACGCGTTTCCCCTGTACTCCCTGCCAGTACCCCCCCTCACGGTAGGCCGCACAATCGTCGGCACCGGAAGATCAGACAGCACCTTCCACAACGTGGGCAGAACCCACACGGCGAGCACCGCGGCGACCGGCCCCAGCGAGTGCACGATCAAGTCCAGCAGATCGAAGTCGATCCGGAATGCGGGCCAGCAGTTGAGCACCAGCGTCATGGCCAGCAGCACCAGCTCCACCCGGAAAAGGCGTCGCCCCTCCGCGCTCTTGCGGTCCACGACCCGGCCCCGGATCGCCGAATAGGCTTGCACACCGACCGCCGCCAGCAGCGGCAGCGACAGCACAGCCTCGACGCCGTACGACGCCCACCAGCCGAGATCGGCGCGGGTGAGGTCGAGCGCCTTGACGACGCTGGCCTGCACGCCAATCGACGACACAGCGAGCGCGATCCCGGCCGCGGACATCACCATCGTCGTGGTGACCCGCCGCACCTTGGCGTCGCGGTAGGCGATGGCGGCCGGGTGCTGGCCGAGCTCGTGCAGCCTGGCGGCCTCCCAGGTGCGGCGGCGCAGCTTGCGAACCTTGCTGGTGTCCAGGGTGAGCGGGATATCGTCGTCCTGCAGCTCGGCGAGCAGGTGCGCTTCGGCGACCTCCTGGCGGAGCTTCTGGACGCGGCGGGTTTCGCCGTCGGCGAGCAGCACGAGCGGCCTCGGCTCATCCTCGTCGTCGTACGGGTCGCCGTCGTCGTCGGGGTCGATGAGCACGGCGTCGGCCGGCTCATCGTCCTGGACGGCGGGCAGCGCAGCCGGGGGCGGCTGCGTGAGGGCTTCAACTTCGGCAAGCACGGCGGCGATCTCCTCCGGGGAGGGCTCGCGCGGCGGCTCGCCGGGCGGATGGGCAGTGGTGTTCATGGGTGTGTCGCTTTCTGATAGCTGCGGGAAGAAGGCTTGGTGGTGGTTCTGGCGTCGGGTGAGCCGCCCCCGCCCGGGGCCGGGGCGGCAGGACTCGACGTCAGCGGTGTTCGTGCTCGCCGCCGTCCTCGTTCTGCAGCGCTTCCGCCATCGCGGAGTCAAGCCGGTTGACCTCGGCAACCCGGTCGGCGAGCTGCTGCCGCTCCTCCGGCGTCACCGCTTACCTCCCGGCTTGCAGGAAGGGCAGGTGCAGCCCTTCCGCACCAGACACGGCCGGTCGGCCGGGGCGACCCTGGCGCCGGCGCGCATCGCCTCGTCGAGGGTGGCGAGCGCCGCCTCCATCTCGGCGTTCGTCATGACGCGACCGCCCACGACGTGCCCGCAGCCGACACCGCGCGACCCACCGCCACGGCCACGTACTCCGGGAGCCGCAACTCGTTGCCGTCCTCGTCGTGCACGACCACCTCGGGCGGCTCGCCGTCCCGCTGCGTCCGATCGACACACACAGTGCCGCCGTCGTCCGTACGGATCGTGGCGACCTCGACCGTGTGCGCCGACTCGGTCGAGTGGTCGGCGACACAGCCGGCCGGGCACGGCCGCTCCGTCTCATGCGGGCGGACGAGCGTCATAGAATTACGCATTGATCACTCCTGTTGAGGCAGGTGGTTGATCGGCCAGGCGGGTGTTCACAGCACCCGCCTGACCCTTGTCTGGATCCGCTAAGACGGTCCGCGAACCGCCCAGACATGCTGGACGGTCGGGCGCACCGGCCTACTCAGACCTCGGGTTGAGCGCCGCCTCCATGTCCTTGACGGCCTGACGGGCAACCGCCAACGCCTCCATAGCGGCCTCGGCGTGCCTGCCCTGGGCGGCGAGCTCCCTCGACCTCTCCAGGTCGGCCATCACACGAGAACCTTGTTGAAGAACACCGCGAGCTGGTCGGCGCCGTGCACGATGCCGTCGAACACGGAGTTGACCGCGCCGGCCGCCTGAGCGGGCCGCGTGAACAGGTAGAAGACGACGAACGCGATGGCCGTCCACTTCAGGATCGTCTTGGTACGGGACATGGTCTTTCCTTTCAGGACTCGATGAGGTTGCCGTCGCACCAGAAAGCACAGTCCTCACAGACCGGGCCCGTCAGGTCGCCGATGACGGCCTTCCGGATGCTGGTGGTCGGGTCGCCGCAGATGACGCACGCGGCCTGCTCGCCCATCACGCAGCCCGCCGAGCGGGCACCGCGGCCAGCAGAGCGACTGCCGCCCGGTGGTAGCACTGGTGCTTGCCGCGCTGCCCGGCCGGGCAGGTGCAGCCGGACGCGTGCACCAGGTAGTGGGTGGTGCCGTCCGAGGAGACGGCGCTGTACATGCCCTTGCGCGACGTGGGGAGGATGGCGCCCTGCTCGATCAGCTCACGCGCCTTGTCGACCTGGTTGGGCTTGAAGTCGTCCAGGTCGGCGGTGGCGGTGATAACCCACCGGCCGCCGGTCTTGATGGCGTCCAACCGGCCGTTCTGGGCCCAGCGGCGAATCGTGCGCGGGGAGACACCGTAGGCGGCGGCTGCCTCGCGGGTGCTGACCTGAATCGTGCTGGCCACCAGAACCCCCACATCGGTACGCGGTTGCGGATCTACACTCCGGAACTCTGTTGCGTCTCCGACGTTAGCCCACAGAGATGCGTTGCGCAACACTGTTCCGCTACAATTTTTCTCATGACCCAAGACGAGACCACCCCGCCCACACCCCTCGCCCTGCTCGACGAAGCCACCGCCCGCTACTGGAAGACCAAACAAGCCCATGAGCGGGCGCAGCAGGACGTCATCGCCGCCGCCCTCGACGCGCTCAAAGCCCGTGAACGCCCCACCGACGTCGCCGAGCGCAGCCCCTTCACCGACGCCTACATTCGGCGCCTCGCCCGCGACAACGGCATCAAAGCCCAGCCCAAGAGCAAAGGCCCCCGCCGGCGAGCCGCCGCGCCACCACCCGAAACCAGCCATCCCGAAGCCTCCTGACCTAGCGACCCCGGCCATCACGCCGGGAATCCCGCCACATCCAGAAGACCGCGAACACCACCACCGCCACCATGAACAGGCGCTGAACCACCACTGCACCAGCACCGCACACCCACTAGCGAACCCCCGAAAACGGGGCAGAATCGATCTCACCGAAGGAGATCGCCGTGGACGTCGTCACAGATTGGAACGGGGCCCTAGCAGCCACCCTCAGACGGGCCTACCACTACTCCCAACAAGGATTCGCCGAACGACTCGGCGTCTCCCCCCGCGCCGTCGCCAAATGGGACGCCTGCCCCACCATGCAGCCAGAACCCGAAACCCAACAAATCCTCGACGTCCACCTCTGGCAGGCGCCCGACCACGTCAAAGCCCGCTTCACCTACCTCCTCCAACAACAAGCCACCCAACCCCCGCCACAACCCGCACAGCCCACACCACCACCGCAGGAGCGGACCGATGACGATATGAACCGCCGCGACATGCTCCGACTCTTCACCATCGCCGGCGCCGTCATCGCCACACCCCAGGCGAGCAACGCCCTCGACCTCGACCGGATCGCCAACCGCGCCCACCGGCCCGACCTCGAAACCGTCACCCAGTACGAAACCCTCAACGCCCACCTGTGGCAGGTCTTCATGCTGGCCAGCAGCAAACGCAAGGTGTACCCCCTCGTCCAAGACCACCTCGCCACCCTCGTGGACGCACTCCAACGCTCCACCACCGAGACAACCCACAAGCGGCTGTGCGCCCTCGCCGGCGACCTCTTCCAACTCGCCGGCGAAATCCACTTCGACGGCAACGCCTATACCGACGCCGCCCACTGTTACACCCTCGCCGCCTCCGCCAGCAGAGAAGCCGGCGCCTACGACCTGTGGGCGTGCGCCATGACCCGCCACGCCTTCATCGGCGTCTACGAACGCGACTACGCCAAGGCCGCCCCCATGCTCGACCTCGCCGCCCAGCTCGCCCAGCGAGGAGACAGCGGCCTGTCCACCCGCCACTGGGTATCCGCCGTCCACGCGGAAACCCTCGCCGGGCTCGGAGACCTCGACGGCTGCCAGCGCGCCCTCGACGCCGCCGAACAAGTGCGCGGCCTGACCGGGCCCGTCCACAACGGCGGCTGGCTCCGCTTCGACGGCGGACGCCTCCACGAAGAACGCGGAACCTGCTACGTCACCCTGCGACGCCCCGACCTCGCCGAGCAGGCACTCACCGACGCCCTCACCCACCAGCTCACCACCCGCCGCCGCGGCGGCGTCCTGGTCGACCTCGCCTCGCTCGGCATCCAACGCGGCGACCACGACCAGCTCCTCGACTACGGCAAGGCGGCCGTCGAGCTCGCCCGCCGCACCGGGTCCGGCGTCATCGGCCAGAAGCTCCGCGGCCTGCAACGCCAGTTCGCCGACCTGCCGCGCGACGGCCGGATCACGGCCTTGAACCAAGACATCGACGAGCTGGCCATGGCCAGCTGATAGGAGGCACCAACGTGGAACCGGGCCGCATCTTCCGCGAGGCGTGGATCGCAGGCGTGCGCAAGCACTACCCGGGCGAGCCGAAGCCCGGCTATGTCGCGCCGTGGGAGGAAACCCCGGAGTGGGAGCGGGCGAGCGCGGCGGCCGTGGAGCAGCAGGTGCTCGCGTTCGTCGAGTCCTCCGACGGCCAAACCGCTCACCTGTCCCGCGAGCAGCGCGGCCTGTTCGTCGCCCTGTGCTGGGTCGCCCAGATCTACCGGCACATCCCGGACCCGAAGCCGTCGTACGTGGCTGACTGGGACGATCTGCCGCAGTGGCAGCGCGAGACCGATTCCGACATCTTCGATGCTGTCGAGCGGCACGCCAGAGGGTAGGCGGACCATTCATAACGTCCGGCGGGCGAGGGTGCTCCTCGCCCGCCGGTCTCGTTTCTGGGCCTGGTGATCAGGGCTGGCATGAGGGCACTCTGTCGGGGGAATCATCGTCGCATGCGAGGTAGCCGTGGACCCGATCCTTCTGCTCGCCCTCATCGCCGCCGCCGTCTACCTGGGGTCGTGCGCCCGGCACCCGTACCGGCCGTGCAAGTCGTGCGGCAGGTCGAAGGAGACGCGCAGTCAGTTGTTCAAGGGCGCGTTCGGGGCGTGCCGCGGCTGCCGAGGCCGCGGCCACTACGTACGGTGGGGCGCCCGCCTGATCGGCAAGAGCTGAGCCGGCTCAGACCGCCGGCCGCCGCGCCGAACGCCCGCGCAGCAGCGCGACGACGGCACCGAGAACGAGCACGACCCCGACGAGCACCCTCGCCCACGCCCACACCAGCGCAGACTGCATAGGGCCTACGGCCAGGCCGGCGAACGGGTTGCCGCGCAGCTCGTCCAGCTTCGCCAGGAACTCGCCGGTGCGGAGGATGAACAAGACCGCCGGATCGCCGGTGACGCTGGTGCCGAGCACGGTGACGGTGACGGGCCACATCATCAGGAGCGCGCCGACCGCGAGCGCACCCCAGGAGGCGATGCGCGTGAGGAATGCCCGGTCGATGGTGATGGAGGCTGGCTTGTCGTTCATCGGGTCTGCCTTCGGATTGGGCTCGGCCGTGAGCCGGGTGGGCGCGCCTGGGAGCGGCGTGCGGACGGAGTGTGGACGCGCCCGATTGCAGTCCGGTTGACGGCTGCTGATCCACGGGACGAAGCGGTGACAATCGCCGCCGGCCCGGGAACCGTACGGGAACCAGCAGTCCCGGACTGGAACGGGAATCGCGAACAAAACCGACACGCACGAGCGGACGGGCGACGCTCCGACCAGCGAAACCCTTGATCCCGCGACACATCCCGGCACACCCCGACACGATCCCCCACAGACTCATAATCCGTGGGTCGTGGGTTCAAGTCCCACCCGCCCTACTCTCTAAAACCGCGTTTGACCTGGGGTTTCTCGGTTCTTGCCAGCCCCGGATCTCGTTATTGATCATGGCTGGTGCTCGCTGGTTGCTCGGCGGCGCGGGTTGTGCAACCCGGTAGATCATTTAGGCCGCCATCGTCACGACAGATCCAGACGGCCATCCTGGCCCCGTACCGCTCGGCGTGGCGGAAACTGGACAAACAGGGGGTCGCGGCCGTCGCCGGGCGGCCGGATTGAATACGTGCCCGCCGGCTGTGGCATCACTCTGCCGGGCGGCGCTTCAGTTGGTGAGGCTCGGCTCGTTGATCTGCGCATGAGGTGCCGTACCCGGGGTGAGTGCCGGCCCGGTCTTCCGCGTGAACCACCAGACCAGGGCGGTTATCACGATGACAGTGGCGGTGGGGACCAGCTGGAGCGGCGTTCCCACCCCGTCGGAGCGGTCCTGCGTGGCACTGCCGAGGTCGACCCGCAGGGAGGTGGCGAGGATGAAGGTGAACGTATTGAGTACGGCGTGGAGCATGACGGAGATCTCCAGCCCGCCCATCCGCCAGGTGATGACGGCCAGACCGGTCCAGAGCACGAAATACCAGAGGATGAGATACGGGTCGGTGGCACCGTGCAGGGCGGTGAACAGCACGCTCGTGACCAGCACCCCGGCCACGAGCCCGGCCCGCCGGCTGCGGGTCCAGCTGCCGACGACGCGGAAGATCAGCCCGCGTACGCCGTATTCCTCACCCGCCGACTGCAGCGGCGTCAGCAGCAGCGTAGCCAGGAAGATGACGATCAGGTCGTGCTGCGACCACGGCGACTCCTCGACCGGCTTGAACGCTCCGAGGGCGTTGGCCACCAGCCAGGCGGGTCCGAATACGAGCAGCGATTTGCCCAGCAGGTCGAACCGGAACCGTGATGTGACGGAGTGCAGGGACGCGCCCGGCACGCCGTAGAGCCATCGCTGGATGAGCATGCTCCACGGGATGAGCAGGGCGAGGGAGAACATCGAGCTCGCGTGGTAGAGCGGTGTGTAGTCGGTGCCGCCGAGGATCGGCGGGGTCTCGCCCATCCGTACGTCGAAAGTCGCGGCCACCCGCCCGATGACGAGGGGGAAGACGACGAGCCCCGCCAGCAGAAGGATGATCGCGAGGATTCCGCGACCGATCCGGCGTTTGTCGCCGGCGAGGACACGGTGATATTCGACGCCGGCGGGGACGGACGGCACACTGCGGGACGCGCCCGGAGTGAGAAGCCAGCTCGGCTTGCTGATGGTCATGGGCTTCCTTTCGGGGGGGTGGTTACTTCCCGGCCTGGTCGAGCAGGCTGTAACGCAGGCGCAGCGCCCGCTCGGTGCTTGCCAGAACGGCTCCCACCGCGAGGGCGAAGTTGAGCCAGATCGGCAGGTGGACGGGCGACTCGAAGGGGCCCACGTGGGCGGCGATCGAGGGGATCCGCGAGATCGGCTGGGCGAGCTGCAGCACGTTGAGGCCCACGCCGACGAGCAGCATCAGCACCGAAAGGAAACCGATCGAGCGACTCAGCGCCCGGTGGTCGCGTTCGAAGCGGGCGCGGCGCCCCTCGGCGGTCCTGGGATCGGGGATGAGTTGACGCTCCCCGCCGGCGGGAGTGACGTAGTGGCAGTGTTTGATGCCGAAGGCGCTGATCGCGACCTCGATGGTGCCGCCTTCGACCGGGAAGGCGGCCGGCAGCTTCGACTCGGCGTGGTGCCTGCCGTCGCGGTAGAGGTGCGCTCGGGCTTTACCGCTGCCGGTGTTGGCCCGATAGGGAAGGTCGACCGCGTACACCGTTCGGCGGCCGTCGGGGTCGGTCAGCGGCAGGTAGAACAGCGCGCGGAAAGGCACCTGCCACCACCGCACGGGTTTCAAGGGCCGCCCGTTTCCGGGGATGACGCGCCTGACTGCCCGCTGTCGCTGCCATTCCTTGATCATCTTGCCTCCACGCACCTCGTCGGCGGCCGGCGTTTCACTGGTACAGTGTGCTAGTCGGCACGCTAGCACACTGTGCCAGTGGGATGCCGGTACAGTGTGCTAGTAAAGTCAAGCGGGGGTGACCTGGTGACGAAGGATCGGGGCGACATCGGCTCGCGGGAGAGGATTCTCGCGGCGGCGGCGGCAATGCTCGCGGAAGATGTGACGGCGAGACTGAGCGTGCGTGCGGTTGCCGCACGGGCCGGAGTGAGCATGGGCTCGCTCCGGTTCCACTTCCCGACCCAGCGCGAGCTGCAGGACGCAGTGCTGACGAGGATCTACGACCATGTTTTCCCGGACAGCCCGATCCACGACCGGTCGCTGCCCGCCCGGGATCGCCTGGTCAACTGTCTGCGCCAGGTCCTCGCTCCGGCGGGTGTCGGAGCGCAGGCACGTGAGGCGTGGACCCTGGCGTACCAGACGTATATCGCGCCCGAACCGACCGACGAGGTACGTGCCGCATATCTCGCCATAGAGCGCGGCGGGTGGCAACGTATCGAGTACTGGCTGACGGCTCTCGCTGACGAAGGCGTGCTCCCCAAGGAAGATCACGCACGCCGGGTCAAGTTCCTGCTCACCGTCCTCAACGGACTTTCAATCGAGCGGGCCCTGCCGGCCGAGGAGTCGATCCTGAAGTCCGAGACCGACACGCTCTACATGGCCGTCGATTGCGTCCTCGCCTCCTGAGCGCACGAGGACGCTCATGGCAGTGGCAGGTGGGGACGACGGCACTGGACGCGTACCAGAAGGACCGGATGGCGACGTTCCAGCCGTTGAGAAGGGCATCCTCGGACAGGCGGCTGCCCAGGTTCTCGTCCGTGTTGTAGACGCGGTGACGTAGGCGTACCGGTCCTCGGTGACGGCGGCGGAGATGCCGTCGAAGACCTTCTGCGGGACGCCCGTCGGGTTGTCGTCGGCCTGCAGCAGGAACGGCTCCAGCGACGCGAGGAAGGCCACCTTGGCGATCCGGCCGGAGCCGTACCGGCCGAGGCAACGCCCGACTTCGCCGGTGCCCATGCTGAAGCCGACCAGCACGGCGTCGGTCAGGTCGAGATTCTCCAGCACCGTGTTCAGGGCCTCGGACGAACGCTGCTTCCCAGCCGTCGTGACCGGGAACAGCTCGCCCAGGTCGTACAGAACCGGCGCCTGTTGCTCGGCCGACGCGAAGCACCGCACGGACTGGCTGGAGCCGACGCCGCGCGGGTCCACGCCGACGATGTCGAAGCGATCGAGTAGCTCGTCGCTCAGGAAGGCGGGCGCGAGGCGGGCGATCGCGGTGGCGGAGACGCCGGGGCCAGCCGGGTTGAGGAACAGGCTGCCGATCCGGTGGGCCTGGTCGTCGGGTTCCCAGAATCGAAGCCGGTGGTCTCGGCGCTGACGACAGCTCGGCAAGGGGATGCGGTGACAGACCTCGGCGCGAGACGGGTCGGGCTGGAGCGGCGACGTGAACCCCGCTGGCGCGACAATGGGCGCAGAGCACGAATACGGTCTCTCGCGGGCAATGACGGCGACTCCCGTACCGGAACGCCGTCCTTGCGCCAGTGACGCGGGCCGGCCCGGGCGGAGTGTCTGCCCGGGCCGGCCGTCGAGGGTCAGGCCTGCTGGATCCAGTCGGTTGTCTGAACCGGGGGCTTCGGGGGCTCGACCGCGGTGAGGCCGCCGTCCACGGGGATGACGGCCGCGTTGACGTAGGAGCCGCCGGGGCTGGCGAGGAACGTGATGACCTCGGCGACGTCCTCCGGCTGGCCGACGCGGCGCAGCGGGATGAGGTCGATGTACCGATCAAGCCAGATCGCGGGAGCGCTGGTGTAGATCGGGCCGGGCGAAACTGCGTTGACCCGCACGTTGGCCGGGCCGTACTCGGCGGCGAAGGCCCGGGTGATGGCGTTGACTGCTCCCTTGGTGGCGACGTAGATCGCGTTGTTCTCGTCGCCGAGTACGGCGGATCCGCTGCTGATGTTGATCACGCTGCCGCCGCCACGTTCGGCCATCTTCGGAGCCAGCGCGGCGGTGAGCAGGAAGATCGCGCGCACGTTGGTGTCGAACAACTCGTTGTACTGCTCGGTGCTGAAGCCGGCGCTGGGGCCGAAGGCGCCGGCTCCGGCGCTGTTCACCAGGATGTCCACCTCGCCGGCCTCCTGGGCCAGCCGGCGCACGTCGTCTTCGCTGGTTAGGTCAGTGGCGACGAAGCGGGCCGTGCCGCCGTCGGCCTGAATCTTCTCGACCACTTCGGCCCCGCGTTCGGGGTTGCGCCCCGAGACCACCACGCTCGCGCCCCGCGCGGCGAGGGCGATCGCTGCCGCCCGCCCGATGCCGCTGGTGGCACCGGTGACCAGGGCTGTCTTTCCGGTCAACTCACTCATGACCAACTTCCTCCGTTCTGGATGCTCGCATAACCGCCCCGACCTGCCCGTAATTCCGTACCGATCGATCGGTGCAAAATCATGGTAGCAGTTCTGGATCGAGCGGTACGGAATCAGTAAGCTCGGTCACATGAACGTCCAGAAGAGCGCATCCGTCGGCCGGCCGCGGGGCTTCGACGCCGACGAAGCCCTCGAGAGCGCGATGCGGGTGTTTTGGCAGAACGGCTACGAGGGCGCGAGCCTGTCCGACTTGATCGAGGCCATGGGCATCAGCCGTACGAGTATGTACGCGTCGTTCGGCAACAAGGAGGAGCTGTTTCGCAAAGCGTTGACGCGCTACGCCGACGGCCCCGCGTCGTACGGCGCCGAGGCGGTGGCCGAGCCGGCCGCCCGCGACGTGGCCACCGTCTTCCTGCACGGCGCGGTCCGCAGCGCCACCCTGCCCGGCTACCCGACCGGGTGCCTCAGCCTGCGGGCCTCCCTGATCGGCGGCGAGGACAGCCAGCTCATCCGTGAGCTGCTGGCGGATTGGCGCGACGAGACAAGCGCCATGCTGCGGAAGCGATTCCAGCGGGCCGTCGACGAGGGTGACCTGCCCGCGGAGACTGACCCGGCGCTGCTGACGAGGTACCTCATGATGATCGGCAACGGAATCGCGGTGCAGGCCGCCGCCGGCGCCCCGCGCGACGAGCTCCAGCTGATCGCTGATGCCGTCCTGCAGAGCTGGCCGCCCGTGCTTTCTCGACAGCAAGACGAGCGATGACCAGTGGACGCGAAGGCCTGGAGCACCCGTGAACTGGCTGAACTGGCCGGCACGACGGTCAATGCCGTCCGGCACTACCATCGAATGGGCCTGCTCGCGGAACCAGAACGCCGGCAGAACGGCTACAAGCAATAAGGAATAACCCCACAGTTCGCGCACGGCTGTCCGGCATGTCCAGCCCCAGGACCTGGGCGTTCTTCATGGAGAAACGCCCAGGTCGGCGGTTGAGGAAACGTCGGGCTCAAAGGCGGCCAGTACGGCGTCTCCTCGGTGAACGTCACCAGTCATGCGACGGATTCCTGTGGTCGTTCGGTCGACGACCTCCCCGGATGGCAAGAATGCTCGAGCCCCTGTCCTTGAGCGGCACACGCGTGCCTGCCGGCCGACTGGACGGATCCTCAACATCGCCCGCAGGCGCGAGCCAGGCTGGCCAAGGAGGCGTCGGCGGTCCAGCGGGTGGCCTCGTTCTGCACCGCCAAGGTGATCGAGGCGCAGGTCGAGGCGGCCCCGCTGTACATCGTCAGCGAGTACGTCGCCGGCGACCGAAGTCGGCGAGGACGGCAAGGACAGGCAGGAGGTCGGCTTCGTCTTCGGCGACGAATTCGTCGCCCGGTGGGACGCCCAGGACAACGAGCTCGTACTGACGAGGCCGGCGGCGAGCAGTGAGCGGATCAGGGTCCCGTGCACCTGGATCTCGCGATGAATGTCCAGATAGGACAGCCCCAGATGGCCTGCCACGGCTTGGCCGAAACCTGGAACGACCCCTCGGCTTGTACGGCCGTTCCCGACCGGGCCAGCGCGACCCAGGGCAGCAATCCCGAAACGACCACAGCGGACAGCCCCGCCACCAGCCCGACGCGGGCCGCACGATGGGCCCCGCTCTGATGGCCACGTGGCCGCGCCGCTGACCGACTCTCCTCTATTCGGTGTTGCTAGGTACTGGTAGTCAGTGTTACTTTGTACCAGTAGTCAGCGACACCGAGTAGCTGAAGGAGGTGCTCCATGGGCAAGCTCGTGACGGAGATGCTCAAGGGCACGCTGGAGGGCATCGTCCTGGCGATCCTCTCCGCCCGTCCCGCCTACGGCTACGAGATCACGGCAAGGCTGCGCGACCAGGGCTTCACCGACATCGCCGAAGGCACCATCTACGCCCTGCTGGTCCGGGTCGAGCAGCGCGGCCTGGTCGACGTGAAGAAGGTCCCGTCGGAGAAAGGGCCGCCGCGCAAGGTGTACTCCCTCAACGACCAGGGGCGGGAGTACCTCGAAGAGTTCTGGAGGACCTGGAGCTTTCTGGCCGAGAGGCTCGAACAGCTCCGCGAAGGGAGCAAGTAGACGTGGCCGACGAATCGAAGAATCTCTACCTGCAGTATTTGGAGCTCGTCACCGGACCGCTGGAGGAGAAGAAGCGCTGGCGGCAGTACAAGGCGCGCATCAAGCGCCTCCCCGACAACTACCGCACGGCCGTCGAGGCGCTGGAGCGATACCTGATGCACTTCGGGCCGGCCGACGGTGCCGGCGCGATGGAGATGTACGAGGACCTCGCCGACCTGTTCGAGCAGAGCGCCGCCGACCGCACCCCCATCCGCGACATCTTCGGCGACGACCCCGTGGAGTTCGTCGAGGCATTCATGGCCAACTACCCCCTCGGCCAATACCGGACCCGCGAGCGCAACCGCTTCACCAGCGCCATCGACCGCGCCGCAGAACAAGACAGGACACAGTGATGACGACCCAGCAACCCCCCGCCATCCAGGTGCACGGCCTGGAGAAGTCCTACAAGGACCTGCAGGTGCTGCGCGGCGTGAACTTCGAGGTGGCGCGCGGCAGCATCTTCGCCCTGCTCGGCTCCAACGGAGCCGGCAAGACCACCGCCGTGAAGATCCTGTCCACGCTGCTCAAGCTCGACGCCGGTACCGCCCGCGTCAACGGCTTCGACGTCGCCACCCAGGCCGCCGACGTGCGCGAGTCGATCAGCCTCACCGGCCAGTTCGCCGCCGTGGACGAGATCCTCAGCGGGCGCGAGAACCTCGTCCTGGTCGCCCGCCTGCGCCACCTCAGGAACCCCGGCAAGATCGCCGACGACCTGCTCGCCCGCTTCTCCCTCACCGACGCAGGCGGCCGGAAGGTCGCCACCTACTCCGGAGGCATGCGCCGCCGCCTGGACATCGCGATGAGCCTGATCGGCAACCCGCCGGTCATCTTCCTCGACGAGCCCACCACCGGCCTCGACCCCCAGGCCCGCATCGAGGTCTGGCAGGCCGTCCGCGAGCTCGCCCAGGGCGGCACCACGGTGCTGCTCACCACCCAGTACCTGGACGAGGCCGAGCAGCTCGCCGACCGGATCGCGATCCTGCACGAGGGCCGCATCCTCCTCAACGGCACCCTGGACGAGCTCAAGCGGCTGCTGCCGCCCGCCAAGGTCGAGTACGTCGAGAAGCAGCCCACCCTCGAGGACGTCTTCCTCTCCCTCGTCGGCACGAAAGCCTAAGGAACCCCCACCATGAGCAAGCATTTCTTCGGCGACACCACCGTCCTGCTGGGGCGGTCACTGCGCCACATCACCCGCAGCCCCGACACCATCATCACCACCGCGATCATGCCGATCGCCATGATGCTCATGTTCGTCTACGTCTTCGGCGGCGCGATCAGGACCGGGTCGGACTCCTCCTACGTGAACTACATGTTGCCCGGCATCCTGCTCATCACCGTCGCCTCGGGCATCGCCTACACCGCCTACCGCCTGTTCATGGACATGCAGGGCGGCATCTTCGAGCGTTTCCAGTCGATGCCGACCGCCCGCTCGTCGGTGCTCTGGGCGCACGTGCTGACCTCTCTGGTCGCCAACCTGGTCTCGCTCGTGGTCGTCATGCTCGTGGCGCTGCTGATGGGCTTCCGCTCCAGCGCCGGCGTGCTGGCCTGGCTGTCGGTGGCCGGCATCCTGATCCTGTTCACCCTGGCGCTGACCTGGATCGCCATCATCCCCGGCCTGACAGCCAAGACCATGGAGGGCGCCAGCGCGTTCTCTTACCCGCTCATCTTCCTGCCCTTCCTCAGCTCCGCCTTCGTGCCCACCGACACCATGCCCACCCCGCTGCGCGTCTTCGCCGACAACCAGCCGGTCACCTCCATCGTCAACGCCATCCGCGCCCTGTTCGCCGGCCAGCCGGTCGGTAACGACATCTGGGTCGCCCTGGGCTGGTGCGTCGGCATCCTCGCCGTCGCCTACGCCTTCGCCATGAACACCTACCGCCGCAAGATCTCCTGAGGAGCCCCCATGACCCACACCCTCCCCTCCATGCCCACCAGCCGTCAGCCCGGCTGCCCCTTCGACCCGCCCAAGGAGCTGATCGACGCCCGCGAACAGAGCCCGATCAGCCACTTCACCTTCCCCGACGGCCACCAGGGCTGGGTCGTCACCGGCTATGACCTGACCCGGCAGATCCTCGCCGACCCGCGCTTCAGCTCTCGCCGGGAGCTGATGAAGCACCACCCGACCGTCGACTACGGCGACATCGAGGTGCCCCCGGCGCCGCCCGGCGAGTTCCTGCTGATGGACGAGCCGCAGCACGGCCGCTACCGCAAGCCGCTGGTCGGCAAGTTCACCGTCCGCCGGATGCGGCTGCTCACCGAGCGCGTCGAGCAGATCACCGCCGAGCACCTGGACGCCATGGAGAAGGCCGGGCCGGCCGTGGACCTGGTGACCGCATTCGCCAAGCCGATCCCGGCCATCGTGATCTGCGAGCTGCTCGGGGTGCCGTACGAGGACCGCGGCTTCTTCCAGGAGAACATCGACAAGTTCCTCGGCGGCGAGGTGGGCGACGAGGAACTGTTCGCCGCCTACCTCGCCACGCAGCAGTACCTCGCCGAGCTGATCACGGCCAAGCGGGCCGACCCCACCGACGACGTGCTCAGCGACCTGCTCGACAGCGACCTGACCGACGAGGAGCTGAAGGGCATGGCCCTGATCCTGCTGTCGGCCGGCTTCGACACCACCGCCAACATGATCGCCTTGGGCACCTTCGCCCTGCTGCAGAACCCCGACCAGCTCGCCGCGCTGCGCGCCGACCCCTCCCTCGCCGACCAGGCCGTGGAGGAGCTGCTGCGCTACCTGACGGTCGCCAAGCAGTTCTTCCGGGTCGCCCTGGAGGACGTCGAGCTGGGCGGCCACACCATCAAGGCCGGCAGCACGGTCGTCCTGTCCCTGTCCACCGCCAACCGCGACCCCGACCGCTTCACCGACCCGCACCGGCTTGACGTGCACCGGCAGGAGGGCGGCCACCTGGCCTTCAGCCACGGCGTCCACCAGTGCCTAGGCCAGCAGCTCGCCCGCGTCGAGCTGCGGGTGGCGCTGCCCGCGCTGCTCGGCCGCTTCCCCACGCTCCGCCTGGCCGTGCCCGCCGACGAGGTCGCCCTGCGCCCCGAGGCCGCCGACATCTACGGCGTCAAGAGCCTCCCGGTCACCTGGGACGTCTGATCACGAACCGACGCCGGGCGAGGGCTCGTACGAGCCAGACGGGGTTTGGCTGCTCGGCCCCTCGACCGTCGAGCGGATGGCTGACAGTGCCGGCCCGGCACCCCGTCCGAGACGGGGCAAGGCCGGTCCGCTGCACGGGCAGCATCGGCGCTGCGCGCGTCCGATGCCGACCGCGACCGCGTTACCGAGCTCGCGCCTGAGCTGGTCATCGAGCTACGGGTGAGCGGCGGCCACGTGGACCTGGTCCTCGCGCCGGGCATGGTGGTGGACGCCAACGAGCTGTCGGTGCGGCCAGTCGGCACGCAGCGCTTCCTCATGACTCATGCGCCCAGGAGCGCAAGCGGCTCGGCGAGCGCCGCGGCTTGGCGGTGCTCGGCGCGTATCGGCTCGTGACCCTTGCGGAGTCTCGCGTAGGCCAGGTGTAGCACGCCTGTCGCCGTGAAACTTTCAGTCTGTTCGCGGGTGAACGATGTGTCACCTTGCCAGCAGGAGGGGCATGGGCCGCCGCTCATCCGTAACAGAGGAGCGGGCCGCGCCTTGACGGCGACCGCCCGCCTCGTATTTGCTCCGTCCGCACCACCACCCATCGGCGGAGGGCAGGCACGAGAGGTGTGTTAGCGGTAACACGATGACCGCCAAGCACTTCACCTGCCACCAGGTCGGCACGGACGAGAGGACTGATCAGCCTCATGTTGACGCTATCCGAGGCCCTGGCACCGCCCCTTTCGGCGAAGCCACAGGCAGGTGAGTGATGTTACGGGGCAGATCCATCTTCGCCGCCGTCACGGTCGCGGCGCTTCTCGTGACGGCCACCGGTGGTACGGCGCTGAGCAGCAGCGAAACCACGTCACGCACGGCGAGCGTCGCCGCGGCGACGCCAGGCTGCGGCAAGACTCCAACGCTCAGAAGCGGCACGCACTCGATCCAGAGCGGTGGCCGGACTCGCTCCTTCATCGTGAGAATTCCCGATGACTACGACAACACCCGCCCCTACCGGTTGATCTTCGGGTTCCACTGGAGAGGCGGCACCGCCAACGACGTCGACTCGGGCGGGAGCAGCGGATTCACCTGGTCCTACTACGGGCTCAGGCAACTGGCGAACAACACCGCGATCTTCGTCGCCCCCCAGGGCCTGAACAACGGCTGGGCCAATTCCGGCGGCGAAGACCTGACCTTCGTCGACGACATGATCAGGCTGATCGACGCAGACCTGTGTGTCGACACCACGCAGCGCTTCGCCGGAGGCTTCAGCTACGGCGGCGGCATGAGCTACGCCCTGGCCTGCGCCCGGGCGTCGGTCTTCCGCGCGGTCGCCGTCTACGCCGGCGCCCAGCTCAGTGGATGCAGCGGCGGCACCCAGCCCATCGCCTACATCGGGCTGCACGGCCTCAGGGACAACGTGCTCAACATCTCGCAGGGCCGATCCCTGCGCGACAGGTTCGTCAGGAACAACGGTTGCACCGCACAGAACCCTCCCGAGCCGGCACAGGGCAGCCTGAGTCACGTCGTCACCGCCTACTCGGGATGCCGGGCCGGGTACCCGGTCGTATGGGCGGCGTTCGACGGGGGTCACTCCCCCGGCCCAGTGGACGGGTCCACCGCCGACGACGGCGCACGGACCTGGACCAAGGCAGTGGTGTGGAACTTCTTCAACCAGTTCCAGGGGGGCACGAACGACACCACTCCGCCCACCGCCCCCGCCGGGCTGGCGGCCTCCGGCACCACCGCCGGCAGCACCAACCTGTCCTGGACCGCTGCCACCGACGACGTCGGGGTGACCGGCTATGACATCCTGCGCGCACCCGGGGCCACCGGCGGCACCTTCGCCCAGGCCGGCACCTCGGCCACGACCTCGTTCAGCGACACGGGCCTGACCCCGAGCACCACCTACCGTTACCAGGTGCGCGCACGGGACGCCGCCGGCAACCTCTCGCCGGTGTCCGAGACGGTCCAGGTCACCACCGCCGCCGGCGGCGGCACCGGAGCCTGCACGGCCACGCCGACCGTGCAGACCCAGTGGGGTTCCGGCTATGTGGTCCAGCCGCTGACGATCACCAACACCAGTACCTCGACGATCACCGGTTGGACGGTCACCTTCACGCTCCCGGCCGGGCATACGCTGACCGGCTCGTGGAACGCCACCGTCACCACCAGCGGGCAGACCGTCACGGCCAAGAGCATGAGCTTCAACGGCACGCTGGCCCCCGGAGCGAGCACCACCAGCCTCGGCTTCCAGGCCGGCCGTCCCGGCGGCGACACGGCCCTGCCCTCCGGATACACCTGCACCAGCCCGTGAACGACGTCGAGCCCGCCCGTACCGGCACCCGCCGGTATGGGCTGGCCCAGGCCGGCTCCCATCAAGGCGTAGCCGGGAGGGTGGCGAACTCGTCGTCACGCGGAAGGCCCGTCACTGTCTCTGCTGCTCCGGAGTCAGGACGTGCCGGGTCCGGTCCCCGAGCCAGGCCGCGTCGAGGATCGCGGTCAGGCTGGCGGTGTCGGTCGGGCCTGGATGGTTCTGGATCAAGCGGGTGACGCCGCCGGCCATCTCCGCGAAGCGCGGCAGGTCGGCGCGCGCCACGCCGATGTCCGCCAGGGTAGGAGGGATGCCGATGCCGGCAAGGAGCCCGTCGAGCCAGGTGAGGAACGTGTCCGCGGCCTCGGCCTCCGAGGCGTCGGTCACGTCGAGCCCGCACACCTTGGCGAGGACGGCCAGCCGGTCTTCGATGGCGTCCCTCGCCGCGTCCAGCGCGTAGGGCAGCAGCAGCCCGACGCCCAGGCCGTGCGGTGTGTGGGTGGCTGCGCCGATGGGGTACTGGAGGGCGTGCGGAGCCGCGTTGCCCGCGTGGGCGAATGCGAGCCCGGCCAGCATGGACCCGTAGGACATGTCCGCGCGCGCGTCCTTGTCGCCTCCGTCCCTGACGACATGGGGCAGGCTGCGGGCGATCCGCTCCGCGGCCAGGAGCGCGTAGTGATCGGTGATCGGGTTGCGGCCGAGGAAGACCTGCTCCACCAGGTCGCGCGGCCCGTGGGCCCGGGGTCGCGCGGTGTAGCTCTCCACTGCGTGACAGAAGGCGTCGATGCCGGAGTGGGCGGTGACGGTCGCGGGGCAGGTGTAGGTGAGCTCGGGGTCGACGATGGCGAAGTCGGGCACGAGGTGGACGCTGGAGACCCCCACCTTCAGCTCGCGGTCCGGGTCGGTCAGCACCGAGACGGGCGTGAGCTCGGAGCCGGTGCCGGACGTCGTCGGGATCGCGACGAGAGGAGTCGTCGGCCCCGGCACCTTCGACTCGCCGTAGAAGTCGCGCGGCGTCCCGCCGTGGCACCGGATGACGCCGACGATCTTGGCGAGGTCGATCACCGTGCCGCCCCCGATGGCGAGGATCACGTCGGCGTCCACCTCCGCGGCGGCCGAGACGGCCAGGGCGACGTCGGCGAGTGGCACGTCCGGAGTGGCGTCGGCGAACATCCCGACGACCTCGACCTTCTCCCGTACGGCGGCCACGATCCCGGCCACGCCCGGCTGCCCCAGAAGAACCCGGTCGGTCACGATGAGGACGCGCGAGCCGCACTCGGCCACCACTCGTGGAATGTTCTGCGCGACCCCTTCGCCCACTATCAGCTGGCGTGGCCCGCGGACGGTCTCAAGCATGTCGGTGCCTCTCTGGAACGTCGGCGGTGCGGTCGGCGGTGCGAATCCGTGCCGGTCACGGTAGGTCGATCGCCGCGTAGGTGACGTCGAGGTACTCGAGGACGCCCTCGTGCGACCCCTCCTTGCCGATCCCGGACTGCTTCACGCCTCCGAACGGAGCCGACGGGTCCGAGATCAGGCCACGATTGATGCCGAGCATCCCCGTCTCCAGCCCCTCGGCGAACCGGATCGCCCGCTGGAGGTCACGGGTGAAGACGTATCCGGCCAGGCCGTGCTCGGTGTCGTTGGCCTTCGCCATCACCTCGTCGTCGGACGTGAACGAGATGATCGGCGCCACCGGGCCGAAGATCTCCGTCCCCAGCATCCGCGCGTCTTCTGGCACGTCGACGAGGACCGTGGGCGGGTAGAAGTAGCCAGGCCCATCCGGCCGCCGGCCGCCCACCAGGACACGGGCGCCGCGATCGACCGCGTCGGCGACGAGTTCGTCGATCTTGGTGACCGACGCCTCGTCGATCAACGCCCCGACGTCCACGCCGTCGTCGAGACCATGACCCATCGAGAGCGCGCCCATACGCTCGGCGAAGCGCGCCGTGAACTCCTCGCGCACCGGCTCCTCGACGTAGATGCGGTTGGCCGCGATGCAGGACTCCCCGATGTTGCGCATCTTGGCCACCATGGCACCGTCGAGCGCGAGGTCCAGGTCCGCGTCGGCGCACACGATCAAGGCCGCGTTGCCGCCCAGTTCCATGGAGGTGCGCAGCACGTTGTCCGCCGCCTGCCGGAGCAGCACGCGCCCGACCTCGGTCGACCCGGTGAACGAAAGCTTGCGGGTCCGGCGGTCGGCCAGCAGTGCTGAGACCACCTCGCCGGCACGCGCGGTCGTCACGACGTTGACGACACCCGGGGGCACGCCGGCCTCCTCCATGATGCGGGCCAGGAACAGCATGGTGAGTGGCGTCTGTGCCGCCGGCTTGGTGATCGTCGTGCAGCCCGCCGCCAGCGCGGGAGCGATCTTGCGGGCGCCCATGGCCAGCGGAAAGTTCCAGGGCGTCACGAAGACGCACGGCCCGACCGGCTTCGGCACGGTGAGAATGCGATATCCACCGCCGGGAGCGGTGTTGTAGCGCCCCTCGACCCGCACCGCCTCCTCGGCGAACCAACGGAAGAACTCGGCGCCGTAGGCCGCCTCTCCGCGAGCCTCGGCGAGCGGCTTGCCCATCTCGAGCGTTATCAGCCGGGCGACCTCCTCGGATCGCTCGGTCAGCGCCCGGTACGTCGCGGTCAGCAACTCCGACCGTTTTCGCGGCGGGGTCGCCGCCCACTCCGCCATCGCCTCGCTCGCCACGTCCAGAGCGGCGAGCCCGTCGACGACGCCGGCGTCCGCCACCTCGGCGATGGTCTTGCCGGTGGCCGGGTCCTCGACGGCGAAGGTGGCTCCGCCGGCGGCGTCGCGCCAGGCGTCGCCGATCCGCAGCCGCCGGTGCTCGGGTGCCAGGACGTTCATCGGGTCACTCATCGCGTCGCCTCCTGTGATGTTCTCGGTGCGCCACCGATCACCTTCCGGCTTCGGACAGCGCCAGCCCGGTGCCCGCATCGAACAGGTGCGCACGGTCCAGGTCGACCGTGACGAGCAGCCGCTCGCCCGGCGTACCGGTGACGGTGGTTCGTGCCTTGACCTTGAGGATCTCCTTCCCCACCCGGACGTCGACCACCGTTCGGTCACCGAGCGGCTCAAGGCCGTAGAGCTCACCCGACAACGACGCCTCCCCACGCTGCTCGACGGACAGGTCCTCCGCGCGCAGGCCCAGCAGCAGCGGACGACCGTCCTCAGCCGTGGTCCAGCGGGGCCGCGGCAGCGTCCAGCCTTCCGCCCCGACCAGGCGATCTCCCTCGGCGTGGCAGGCGAGCAGGCTGATCGGGGGGCTCCCGACGAATCCCGCGACCCACTGGCTGGCCGGACGCTCGTACACCTCGGCCGGCGTTCCGGCCTGTTGCACCTTCCCCTCCTTGAGCACCGCGACCTGGTCGGCCATGGACAGGGCCTCGACCTGGTCGTTGGTCACGTAGACGAAGGTCGCTCCGAGGCTCCGATGGATGCGGGTGAGCTCGGTGCGCATCTCGACGCGGAGCTTGAGATCGAGGTTCGTCAGCGGCTCGTCCATGAGAAACGCGCGTGGGCGACGTACCAGCGCCCGAGCCAGGGCGACACGCTGCATCTCACCGCCCGACAACTGCGCCGGACGACGCTGCAGCAGACGTTCGATGTGCAGCAGGCCCGAGATCCGCTCGACGGCGGCGGCGATCTCGCTCGCGGAACAGCGGCGTGCCCGCAGCGGCGAAGCGATGTTCTCGTACGCCGTGTGCCGCGGGTAGAGGGCGTAGTTCTGGAAGACCATGGCCAGGTCGCGTGCGGCCGGGGCGTCACCGGTCGCGTCCCTCCCGTCCAGATGCACCGACCCGGCGTCGAGCTTCTCAAGGCCGGCGATCGCTCGCAGGGTCGTCGTCTTGCCCGCCCCGGATGGCCCGAGCACGACGAAGAACGATCCGTCCGGCACGTCCAGCGTCACCCCGTCCAGAGCCTGGACTTTGCCGAAGGACTTGCGCAGCCCGCGCACTGTCACGCTTCCCATCAGGCCACCAGCTCTTCCGTGCTCGCGTCGTAGACCACCGGGGTCCCGCCGGTGTGCCGCAGCCCGACCGGTGCGTCAGCGGCGAAACGGACGGTCGGCGGCATCCGAACCCGTACGTCCCGCCGGCCGCCGTGGTCGACCACGTAGATGATCTCGTCGCCGAGCCACTCGGCCGAGACCACGCGGGCCGGGACCGAACGTTCCGCCCGTGGTTCCGTGACTTCCAGCGCCTCCGGCCGGACGCCTGCGACCAGGCGACGGTCGCGCGGCACACCTGGCGGTGGCATGAGGGCCAGTCCGCCCTCAGTGCGCAGCTCCCCGTCGGCCACCTCCACCTCGATCAGGTTCATCGGCGGGGAGCCGATGAACGCGGCGCAGAAGAGACTCGCCGGACGGTCGTAGACCTCCAGCGGGGTGCCGATCTGCTCGACGCGGCCCTTGTTGAGTATGGCGATCCTGTGGCCGAGCGACATGGCCTCGACCTGGTCGTGGGTGACGTAGACCATCGTCGTCCCCAGCTCCCCCTGCAGGTGCTTGATCTCCGTGCGCATGTCCGCCCGCAGCTCCGCGTCCAGATTGGTGAGAGGTTCGTCCATGAGGAATGCGCGCGGTCGTCGCACCAGGGCGCGAGCGAGCGCGACGCGCTGCTGCTCCCCGCCGGACAGCCGGCGCGGCCGCCGGTCCAGGAGCGGACCGAGCCGCATCAGCCGTGCGGCCTCGTCGACCCGCTCGCGCACCTCCGCCTTGGGCAGTCCCTCGGCCCGCAGGGGGAACGCCAGGTTGTCGCGGGTTCTCAGATGCGGGTAGAGAGCGTAGAACTGGAACACCATGGCGATGTCGCGCTCGGCGGGCGGCAGGTCGTTGACCAGCGTGCCGCCGATGCGGATGTCGCCCGTCGTCTGCCTCTCCAGGCCGGCTATGGCCCGCAGCGTGGTCGTCTTGCCGCAACCCGAAGGGCCGAGCATCACGAACAGCTCACCGTCATGGATGGACAGGTCCACGTGGTCGACCGCGACCGTCCCGTCCGGGTAGCGCTTGTGCAGGGCCTTCACCTCGATGCCCGCCATCAGCGCCGCACCGCCCCGAGCGTCACACCGGCGACGAGGTGCTTGCGCACCAGGTAGGCGAAGACGAGCACCGGCAGGGCGAACACCACGGAGGCGGCGGCCACCAGACCCCAGTCCACGGTGGTTCCGCCGATGAGGCCGGCGATGGCGGGTGGGGCCGTCCGCACGCTGTCGCTGGAGGTGAGGAAGATGGCGAACACGAACTCGTTCCACGAGAAGATGAGCGCGAAGACCGCCGTCGCGGCGATGCCGGGCAGCAGCAGGGGCAGGGTGAATCGCCAGAACGCCTGCAAGCGGGTGTAGCCGTCGAGCATGGCGGCGTCCTCGTACTCCGCGGGCACCTCGTCGACGAACCCCTTCATCATCCAGATCGTGAACGGGACGTTGAACGCGGCGTAGATGAGAATCAGGCCGAGCTTGGTGTCGATGAGCCCGACCTGGCGATACATGAGGAAGATCGGGATCACGACCACCACGGGCGGCATGAAGCGCGTGGACAGGATGAAGAACAGCTGGTCCTTCTTGGCCTTCACGGCGAAGCGTGAGTAGGCCCAGGCCGCCGGCACCCCCAGCACGGTGGCCAGCGCCGTGGAGGCCCCGGCGACCACGACGGAGTTGAGAAACGAGACGGACAGGGTCGAACGACCGCCGCCGGAGGAGACGAACACGTCCTTGAAATGGTCCAAGGTGACCTTGAAGTCGAAGAACTTGGCCGGGATGGCGTAGACGTCCCGGTTCTCCTTGATGGACGTCTCGATCATCCACAGCACCGGAAAGAGCATCACGACGGCCAGCACGGCCAGCAGCACGACCTCCAGCGCGGAGCGGCCCCGGCCGCCGAAGCGGCGCGCGGGTGACCGGCGATCCCGGGCAGGACGTGCGGCCACGGCCTCGTCGACGGAGACTGCCATCAGTCCTCCTTGAGCTTGTTCAGGTAGCGCAGGTAGAGCTGCGTGAGGACGATGACGACGAGGATCATCAGGATCCCGTACGCCGAGGCGGTTCCGGTGTTGAAGCCCAGGAACGCGACCTTGTAGACGTGGAACGACAACGTCTCGGTGGAGACCCCAGGTCCTCCGCTGGTGAGGATGTAGACGAGGTCGAACAGCCGGAAGGCCTCGATGGCTCTGAACAGCACGGCGATGAGGAGCAGTGGCCACACCAGGGGAAGGGTGATGGTGCGGAACCGGAACCACTCGGACGCCCGGTCGATCGAGGCGGCCTCGTACAGGTACTGGGGAACCGCGGTGAGGCCCGCGAGTGCGATGAGCATGATGAACGGCGTCCACTGCCAGGTGTCGACCAGGATCAGCGAGATCAGTGCCGTTCGCTGCCCGGTGAGCCACTCCACCTGCCCCAGGCCGAGCGAGCCGAGCATGCTGTTGATCACGCCGAATTGCGCGTCGAGCATGAATCGCCAGAACAGCCCGACCACGACCGGCGACAGCATCATCGGCACCAGGAACAGAGTGGTCAGCAGTCCTCGCCCGTGCGTGCGCCGTGAGATCAAGTAGGCGATGGCGAAACCGAGCACGGTCTGCAGGGTGACCGCGCCGACCACGTAGATCAACGTCGTCAAGGCCCTCAGGTGGACCTGCTCCGAGGCCAGGATGGCGGTGTAGTTCCCGAACCCGATGAAATGGGCCGGCCCCCCGCGGGTGGCCGAGTAGTCGGTGAAGGACAGGTACAACGCCCACAGCAACGGGAACACCGACATCGCGAGCAACAGCAGCAGCGCGGGCGAGGTGAAGGCCACGGCGAGCCCGCGATCGCTCAGGCGGCGGAACCGACCCTGAGCAGGCGGTGTCGCAGACGCCGCCTGCCCGGGGTGGCCGGTCGTCAGGGGGGCGGAGTCACTCACAGTCCGCCGCCGCCCTTCCCGCTGCCGGCGTCGAGCACGCTCTGCTGTTCCTTCGCGATGTCGTCGAGCGCCTCCTTCGGCGCCTTCGCGCCGTTGAGCGCCGCGTTCACGTTGGTGTTCTCGATGTCGACCAGGCGCGCGTACTCGGGCACATTCCACATGTCCCGCATCCGCGGCACCGAGTCGGTGTACACCTGGTTGAACGGCGCGGCATCGAGGAACTCGGGCGACTCCAGGGCGTCCGTACGCGATGGCACGCCGCCTGCCGCGGCCCACTTCTTCTGGATGTCGGCCTGCTCGAACCACTTCATGAAGTTCAGGGCCTCATGCTGGTTCGCCTCGGGCGAATAGGCCGACACGTGCATCCCCATGCCGCCGAGAGGCACCAGGTTCGTCTTCTGACTCGGCAGGGTGGCGAAACCCAGCTTGTCGAGGATCTGCTCCCGCGTGGTGCCGAGCGTCGACTGCTTCGGGTCGAGCAGGCCGCCGCTCGCGGCGATCCAGTTGAACGCGATGCATGCCTTGCCCTGGGCGACCGCCGCGTTCACCTCGTCGATGAACCAGTTGCCCGAGCCCTTGGCGGTCAGCGGCTTCATCTTGTTGACCAGGACGTCCATCGCCTCCTGGCCCGCAGCGTCGTTGAGGACGCCGTCGATCTTGCGCGTCTTGGGGTTCCAGAGGTTGCCGCCGTAGACGCCGTTGACCGTGTTGTAGGTGACGGCCGCGGCGTCGGAGCCGTTGGCCTGGTGGAAGGCCAGCCCGCTGACGCCGGGGTTGTCCGCCTGGCACTTCTCGGCGACTGAGATCATCTCGTCCCAGGTCTGCGGTGGCTTGTCGCCGATCAGGTCCTTACGGTAGATCATCGTCCAGGTGTCGCCGAGCAGCGGCAGTCCGTACAGGCTGGCGTTCTCGTCCCGCTTCCCGGTCTCCGCCTGGGGGAACTGGCCGTAGGCCGCCAGGAGGTAGGGGTTGTAGGCCTTGACGTCGATGTTCTTCTTGACGAAGTCGGTGATGTCCAGGATGTTGCCGTTCGTCACGGCCTCGCCGATGTGTTGCGAGTCCAGGATCGGGATGTCGAAGTCGGTCTTGTGCGCGGCGAACTGGGTGAACATCGCGTCGTGCCAGTTCGCGTTCGGCACGGTCTTGACCTTGATGGTCACGTTCGGCCGCTCCTTGGCGTACTCCGCGTTCGCGAAGGTTTCCAGCGCGTGGGCGGGGGGCCAGTCGAACCAGATGAAGCTGAGGGTCAGCGGATCTTTGGTGAGCTCCGGGATGGTCGCCGGCGCCTTGGGGGCGCTGTCGTTCTGGCCGCCGCAAGCGGCCATGGCCGTGGCCACGACCATGGCCGCCGTCGCCAGCCGCACCTTTCGGCCGGGAACGGACAGTCGTCCTCTTCGCTTGGGATACCGCATCTTCTCGCCTGCTTTCTGGGCGGGGACTTCTGGAGCCTTGCTGCGTGCTTCGCCGAGCGGTTGCTGCATTGTTCAGGCGTGTCGCCGGCTGTCGCGGGGGCTGACCCGCGGACCGGAGACACGGATACGCCGCGCCGTGATGGGGCTTCAAGCAGCCGAGACTTCGGTCCTCGTGCGGCCCGGCGGCGAACCGAGCAGGACGTCGAGCATGCTCATGGAAGCTCCAACTGATCGAAGCGGAGCGATGGCGGACGGTTCCCCGATAGGTGAGGGATGGCTGGCATCCGCCACCTTTCCTATACGATCCGATGGGGAGCGTCAACATCCCGCAGTATGGCGACCGATGACAACAGGTTCCCGAGGACGCAAGAAAGGACCTCACGTCACGATGGACGACGAAGCGGTGATCGCGCGGCGCCGTGCGGCCATGGCGGGCGGGACACCGCCGCGGAGATCTCGCGGCCGGCTTGCCGACGAGGTGTACGACACGCTGCTCGGACAGATGATGTCGCTACGGATAGAGCCTGGCTCCCGGGTCACGATCGATGCCCTGGCGCGAGAGCTGGGGGTCTCACAGACGCCGATCCGAGACGCTCTGAACCGCATGGAGGCCGAGGGCCTGGTCGTGCGGGTGCCTCATGCCGGCTATCGCATTCCCCCCCAGATCACCCGTCACCGATTCGAGGACATGCTTGAGGTCCGCCTGCTCCTCGAGCCGGCGGCGGCGCGCAGATCCGCCGAACGCGCATCCTCGGAGCAGGTGGCCGGCATGCGACGGATGCTGGAGGACATGGCGGAGCTGGAGGGAGGCAAGGGACCCATGGCCTATGGCGCCTTCGGGCTGCGCGACGCCGCTTTTCACGATCTCGTCGCCCTGAGCGCGGAGAACCAGGTCATCCGCGAAGCACTCGCTCGCCTGCACACGCACGTGCACCTCTTCCGGCTGCACCGCGACGCCCAGGTCACTCACCTCGCCATGGCCGAGCACGAAGAGGTTCTGGCCGCGATCGCCGCGCGTGACCCCGACGCCGCCGCCTACGCCATGCGCCGGCACATCCTGCGGTCCGGCGAGCGGTTCCGGCGGTTGTTCGACCAGGCCGAGGGCGCGGACGGAATGGCCGCAGAGGCTTGACGGGCGGGGCTGGGCCGAGGAATGCTGACTCAATCCGATCGGATCGGATTGGATCCACCTCACCCGCCCCAGATGCGAGGAGAAGCAGGTGCCCAGAGCGCTGCTCCTGACCGGCGACGCCGCCGAGGAGCTCGACACCATGTATCCCTACTACCGCGTGCAGGAGGGCGGCTGGGACGTCGACGTCTCGTCACGGACGATGCGTGACGTTCAGCTGGTCATCCACGAGTTCGACCCCGACTCCGACGCCTACGTCGAGAAGAACGGCCGGAAGCTGCCGGTGGACGTGCCCTGGGCCGAGGTCGACGTCGAGCGCTATGACGCCCTCATCATCCCTGGGGGACGTGCTCCCGAGTGGATCCGGGTCGACGCCGACGTCAGGCGCATCACCGAGCACTTCTTCGCGCGCAACCTCCCGATCGCGCTGGTGTGCCACGGCGCGCAGGTGCCGGCCGTGTACGGGCTGCTGAAAGGGCGGAAGACGGCGTGCTTCCCCCCCATCACCGGCGACATGGAGAACGCGGGCGCGACGGTCATCGACGCTCCCGACGTCGTGGACGGCAACCTCGTCTCCTGCCGGGGGTGGCCCGACATGCCGCAGTTCGGCAGGGCGATGATGGAGGTCTTCTCGAAGTCCCTCAACTCCGCCTCGTCATGAGCACGCCTGGCCTGTCCCGGTGACGGCACTTCGGACCGTCACAGTCGACGGCTCCCCCGTCCACGTCCTGGAGAGCGGCACCGGCCCCGCGGTGCTGATGCTGCACGGCTCCGGACCCGGTACGACCGGATCCGGCGCCTGGGCGGCGACGGCACAGGCGCTGGGCACGTCCTGGCACCTGGTGGCTCCTGACCAGGCGGGGTTCGGCCGTACGCCGATCCCGGCGGGCCCCAGGGGCGGGCTCCGGCTGTGGACGGAGCAGGCCGCGGGCCTGATGGATGCTCTCGGTGTCGAGCGCTACGCCGTGGTGGGCCACTCCATGGGCGGCGCCGTGGCGCTGGCGCTGGCGGCAGCGCGCCCCCAGCAGGTCACCCGTGTCGTGGCGGTCTCGACGATGGGCGCCCCCGGGGCGCCGCTGTCCGCCGAACTCGACGCGGTCTGGGCCGCCGCCGCCGACCCGCTCGGGGCACGAGACATGTTGAGCCGCCTCGTCCACGACCAGGCGCTCGTGACCGAGTCGGCCGTCGCCGCCCGTGCGGCCGCGATGCGAGCGGGGGCGGCCGCTTACGCGTCGTTGTTCCCTCCGCCCAGGGCACGTTGGGCCGACGACCTCACGCTCCCGGCGCGAACGCTGGCCGGGATCCGCGCGCCCGTGCTGCTCGTCCACGGCGCCGAGGACCGCGTCACCCCGCTCGGGACGGCAGCCCTGCCCCTGCTCGACCACCTGGCCGATGTCCGTCTGCACGTGTTCGGCCGATGCGGCCACGTGCCGGCGCTGGAGCACCCGCACGACTTCAGGCGGCTCCTGTCATGCTTCCTCAGCCGGGACCGAGGCTCCTGATCACTGCGACAGCAGCAGATCTGACGGTGCCACGGACAACTCGGGACGGGCTTGAACGGCGCGAGGAGTAGCACTCCATCCCGAGGTGTGGTTTGACATGAGCGCATCTCGAGCGATAGATGCGTCGCTGGTGTCGTCGAAAATCTCCGTGCCCGCCTTATGCGCTCTGGCGATCCTGATGCCGTTGGCGCCCGCGGTCATCGTGCCCAAGCCCGCGAACCTCGTCGCCGGTGCGGTCGTGGCCGCGCTGCTGGTGGTGCCCGTCGTGGTGCTGCGCCGCAGGCGTTGGGTGCCGCGACTGGGCGCCGCGCTGCTCGCTCTGCTCGCCGTGGCCGTTGTGCTGACGGTGCTCGGCCGCGTCGTCCATCAGAAGGGACGGCGTGAGCTTCGTCCGCTGCGCTGGCGGTGGCCGTTGGTCTTCTGGGGCGTCGCCCTGGTGCTGGTGAGCATTCCTCAGGCGATGGTGTGGAGCTCCCTCGCCGATGGGCCGGCCGAGTACTCGATCATGGTGATGGACGGCGGCTGCTTCGGCGGTATGGAGGAGATCCTGCTAGGGCACCTGGCGGCCGTTCTGATCCTGATCCCGCAGCCGATCGTGTTGGGGGTGGGCTTCGGGTTCTGGGCGCTGCTGGCGCTCACCGGGCGCCGCCCGCTGGGCCGAGTGGTGGGCTGGCTGACGCTCGTGCCCCTGGTGCTCCGTGACCTGATGATGAACTGGATGCCCGTACTCGGGTGCGCACAGTCGTCGGACGAGGCGACCCATCCCGTCACGATCGCATGGGTCCTTGTCACACTCCTCCCCATCGTCCTGGTTCTGCTGGCGGTACGGGTGCGCCGAGCAGCGGCTCCGACGGAGGAACAACCCGTATAAGGGCGCGCACGCTTGCGCTACACCCGAACCTACGATTCACCGTGACCCGTGGACGCGTCGAGCCGGGTTGCCGGGGAAGCCGATAGATAACGTTACCCATTCTGGCGGATGATGCCACCGGGATAGCCCGGACTTACCACTGTCACGATTGGAGACCGTTCCCCAACCCACCTCTTGACGGCACCCTTTGTGACGCTTACGTTAACTGCCATCGGGGAGCTTTTAAAACGTTTTAACCATCTCGGAGGGACGTTGTGAAGACCTCGCACCGCACGCTGGGAGCGGCTTTGGCCGTCCTGGCCATGGCGGCTCTGACCTCGTGCGGCTCCGACTCGGGCGGCGAGTCCGGCGGCGGCACCGTCACCCTGAAGTTCCTCGTCGACAACAGCCAGGCCACGGTGGACACGGCCAAGGCGCTCGCGGACGCCTTCATGAAGGCCAACCCCACGATCAAGATCGAGACGGAGACGCGGCCGGGCGGCAGCGAGGGCGACAACATCGTCAAGACGCGGCTGTCCACGGGCGACATGTCGGATGTGTTCTGGTACAACTCCGGCTCGCTGCTCCAAGCGCTCAACCCGGCCCAGACCATGGTCGACCTGACCGGCGACCCGGTGCTGGCCAACGTCCAGAAGGACTTCCTGCCGGTGGTGAGCCAGGCGGGCAAGGTCTTCGGCGTGCCCGCAGGCACCGCCATGGGCGGTGGCATCCTCTACAACCGCAAGGTCTACGAGCAGCTCAAGCTGGAGGTGCCGAAGACCTGGGCCGCGTTCATGGCCAACAACGACACGATCAAGGCGGCCGGGATCACCCCGGTGATCGGCACGTTCAAGGACACCTGGACCTCCCAGCTGTTCGTGCTGGGCGACTACTACAACGTGCAGGCGGCGGTGCCGGGCTTCGCGCAGGACTACACGGCCAACAAGGCCAAGTTCGCCACCACCCCGGCCGCGATGGCCGGCTTCCAGCACCTGGCCGAGGTGCACGCCAAAGGCTTCATGCAGGAGGGCTTCGGCTCGGCCACCAACGACCAGGGCATGAAGATGCTGGTCGAGGGCAAGGGCGCGCACTACCCGATGCTCAGCGCCCAGCTGCCGCCGCTGGTGGCCAGCATGCCGCAGGCGGCCACCGATGTGGGCTTCTTCGGCATCCCCGGCACCGACCCGGCCAGGAACGGCGCCACGATCTGGGAGCCGCCGGGCATCTACATCGCCAAGACCAGCGAGAACGTGGACGCGGCCAAGAAGTTCCTGGGCTTCATCGCCTCCCCGCCCGCGGCCGACGCGGTGAACAAGGTGGTCCAGCCGGCCGGACCGTACCGGATCCAGGGCGCCAAGCTGCCTGACAACGCGATCCAGGTGGCCAAGGACCTGCAGGTGTACGTGGACGAGAGCCGTACGGCGCCCGCGCTGGAGTTCGTCTCCCCGGTCAAGGGCCCGTCCCTTGAGCAGATCACGGTCGCCGTGGGCTCGGGGCTGACCCCGGCCGCCGAGGGGGCCGCGCAGTACGACAAGGACGTGGAGAAGCAGGCCAAGCAGCTGGGGCTCGCGGGATGGTGACGAAGCAGGCGACCGGGTCCCGCACGGGGCCCGGCCCGGCGCCCGGACACGCTCGCAAGGCGGCCAAGCGCAAGTCGCCCTATCCGTACGCGCTGTATCTCCCGGCCGCCGTGGTGTTCCTGGTGATCTTCCTGGTGCCGACGGCGATGGCGTTCTACTTTGCGCTCACCCGGTGGACCCTGTTCGACAGCACCTTCGTCGGCCTGGACAACTTCCGCGACTTCCTGGCCGAGCAGAACCTGCGCGTCGGCTTCGTCAACACCTTGATCTACGCGGTGGTCACCAGCGGCCTGAAGGTCGTGCTGGGTTTGCTGCTCGGCGTGCTGCTGACCTCGAGGCTGCGGCTGCGCGGCTTTCTGCGCTCGGTGGTGTTCTTCCCTGTGCTGGTCTCGACGGTCGCGGTCGGCATCACGTTCAGCGTGCTGCTCAAGCCGGACACCGGCCTGGTCAACCAGGCTCTGGCGCTGGTCGGCATCGACGGCCGCGACTGGCTCGGCGACGCCACCACCGCGCTGCTGTCGGTCGCTCTGGTGGACGTGTGGAAGGGCGTCGGGCTGGCCACGGTGATCTACATCGCCGGCATCATGTCGATCCCGCAGGAGTATCACCAGGCGGTGGCGGTGGACGGGGGCGGCGCCTGGCATCGGTTCAGGCACGTGACGTTGCCGCTGTCCTGGCCGGCCACGTACTCGGTGATCATCCTGTCGTTCATCGGCGGGCTGCGCTCGTTCGACCTCATCTGGACGATGACCCGCGGCGGCCCCGGCTTCACCAGCGACACCATCGCCTCGATCATTTACAAGCAGTATCAGGCCGGCTTCTTCGGCCTGTCCACCGCGGGCAACGTGCTGCTGTTCCTCATCGTCTCGGCCATCGCCGTGCCGCTCAACTACTACCTCGGCAGGAGGCAGGTCACCGCATGAGAGCACTCCGCAGCCTCGGCGCGGAAGCGGTCGCGCTGGTGCTGGCCACCGTGATCTTCCTCGTCCCGTTCGCGCTCATGCTGCTGACCGCGGTCAAGGACCAGAAGCAGGCCATCGACCTCGACTTCGCCTGGCCCACGAACTGGCCGGTCGTGGAGAACTTCATGGCCGTGGTCGAGGCCCGCGACTACGTGCTGCTGCGCGCCTACGTCAACAGCACCGTCATCACCGTCGCCGCCGTCACTCTGCTGGTCGTCTTCGGCGCCATGGCCGCGTTCGTGCTGCAGCGCCGCCCGGGCAAGGTCGCCAAGGCGGCCGACTTCCTGGTGCTGTCGGGGCTGATCATCCCGCCCGCGGTCGTGCCGACGATCTGGCTGCTGCAGGCGCTCGGCCTGTTCAAGACCCTTCCGGGGCTGATACTCGCCGAGGTCGCCTTCAACCTGTCGTTCGCGATGCTGCTGTTTCGCGCGTTCATCGCGGCCATCCCTCGCGAGCTGGACGAGGCCGCCCAGATCGACGGGTGCAACGGCTTCCGCCTGTTCTTCCGGGTGATCTTCCCGCTGCTGCGGCCGGTCACCATCACGGTCATCCTGGTCAGCTCGGTCAACATCTTCAACGACTTCGTCAACCCGCTCTACCTGCTGCCCGGCGACGAGAACGCCACCGTCCAGGTCACCCTCTACAACTTCCAGAGCCAGTACAGCACCCAGTGGAACCTGCTGTTCATGGACATCGTCCTGATCACGATCCCGCCGCTGCTGCTGTTCGTCTTCTTCAACCGCAAGATCGTCGCCGGCATGACCGCCGGCGCCATCAAGGGCTGATCACCTTCGACCACCACTGTGAGCGCCCCGCCTGTCCTGGGCCGCCCGGAAGTTTCACCCCCGCCCACGGCGCCGGTGACACCGTCATCCTCAAGCCCGCCGAGCTGATTCCGCCGCTTCCACAAGTCCTGACATGTGGATACCGTTGGAGAAGATCGGTCCCTGCGATCCGCAGCGCCACTACATGCTGCCCCCGCACCCCGGCTCCCCGAGGCGCGGGCGCTGATCGAGATGGACCGCTGCTTCGTGCTGCACGCGCCCCGCCAGACCGGCAAGACGACCACGCTGGCCGCCCTGGCATCCGAGCTGACCGCCGAAGGCGACATCGCAGCGCTGATGTTCTCCTGCGAGGACGCCAAGACGGCCGGTGACGACGTCGCTCTCACGGAGGCGGTTCTGCTGGACACACTCCGCGAGGCCGCCGAGACCTCGGGATGGCCCGACGACCTCCTGCCGCCGGACCCCTGGCCACCGGCCAGGAGTTCACCAAAGACGCGGTGGACCGCGTCTTCGAGCTCACCCAAGGACAACCCTGGCTGGTCAACGCCCTCGCCCATGAGCTTTCGTCCTCCCCGACGGCCGCTTCGACCTGCCCCGCCTGCTGGAGGAGTTCGTCGTCTTCTGGCGCGAACACGGCGAAGTCCTCATCCAGCAAGAGGGCTACCACGAAGCCGCCTGCCAGATCATCCTCATGGCCTTCCTGCACCGCCTCGTCAACGGCGGCGGCCACCTCGACGGCGAATACGCCGCCGGCAGCAAGCGCCTCGACGTACTCGTCCGCTGGCCCTGCAAGGGACCACAAGGCGAGCGGCAGATGCAACGCGAAGCCATGGAACTCCAAGTCCGGCGACCCGGCGAAAGCAACCCCCTACCCGAAGGCCTCACCCCACTTGACCAATACCTCGACCGCCTCACCCTGCCCACCGGCGTCCTCGTCATCTTCGACCGCCGCCCCCAAGCCCCCGAATGGAAGGACCGCGGCACTTTCACACAAGCCACCAGACCCTCCGGCCGTCAGGTCACCGTCCTGCGCGCGTGACGTCCGAGGCGATCCACGTCAGGGCGTCAGGGCCGGACGTCGAATTCGCCGGGGACGATGGCCAGAACACGAAGCGGCCGCGTGCTTGCGTGTGGACATGCGTTACGGCATCGATGTCGCGACCCTGGGCGAGCCCGCGGAGCCGGCGAGCTGCGCCGTTACCGGGCCACCACAGACGATCTCGACGTGGCGGTCATCGGCGTGAGCGAGCCCGGCTCGCCGGTGCGGGCCTACGCCGCGGCGGGCGCCACGTGGTGGCTGGAGCACCCCCACGGCTATCGAGGGTCGGTGGCCGGCTCGTGGATCACAGGGCCGGGCCGGCGCAGCGGGTCACGACGCTGGGGACCTTGTGGGCGTTGTCGGCCTTGTAGGGGTACGGCGGCTCGGTGAACGGGGTGACGCCGCCGCCGGTGCCGCCCGCGCCGGTGTCCCGCAGGCCGGTGGTCCGGTCGTAGACGTTGCCCCGGGCGGTGATGTACGACGGCCGCACGTACATGAACTGGTGCGGGTTGTTGGTCTTCTTGAAGTAGTTGTTCTCGATCAGCACCGAGGCGAGCGCGCCGGCGCCCACGGCGTAGGTGTTGTCGACGGTCGTGTAGTAGTTGTTGAAGACGTGCCCCTTGCCGAACAGGACGCGCGGCATGCGCTGGTCGACCAGGTCGGCGAACCAGTTGTGGTGGTAGGTGACGTTCAGCTTCCCCGCGTCGATCTCGTCGTCGTTGGCGTCGGAGCCGTTCAGGCTGGCCAGGCGGTGCGGGTGGGACGGGTCGGTGTACCAGAACTTCACCCAGGAGACCGTGATCAGGTCCGAGCCCTTGGTGAGGTCGAGCAGCCCGTCGCCGGCGTCCCAGATGTTGAGGTGGTCAAACCACAGGTGATGGGCGCCGCGGGCGGAGATCGTGTCGTCCGGCCCTGAGCCGGGCCAGAAGCCCTCGAAGTTCAGGTTCCTGACGATGATGTTGCTGCTGCCGGGGGCGATGTTGATGCCGCCGTGGATGGTGGCGTTCTCGTCGGCGCCGATCAGGGTCTTGTTGCTGGCGATGTCGACGGCGTACGAACCGGTGGTGATTTTTCCGGAGATGCGCAGCACCCGTGGCGTCGCGTCACCGCCGTACCGCTCCAGCTCCTCCAGCGTGGTGATGGTCTGGGGCGTCGCGTCACCGCCGCCCGTCGTGGTGCTCAAGCCGTAGCCGGGGACCGTGCCCCATCCGACGAGACGGTCCTCACAAGGGGCGGCCGACGCCGCGCTCTGGCCGGTCGCGACGATGGTGGTGACGAGGAGCAATGTCACGGCGGCGGCTTTGGGCGTGGCGGCCTTGCGGAGGCTGGTCAGCGGTTTCATGGGGGGTTCCCTTCAAGGGGCCGAGCGGGGTCGCCGGAATGCAGGAGGGCAGGAGGGCAGGAGGAAGTATCAGAAATGTCGCACAGCTGCATTTCGGAGCATTTCCCGAATAGAGGGAATATATATTCAGGCCTGAGTGTACATACTACAACGTTACGGTCGGACCGAAGTGCTGTCAATAACCCTGTGGTGACGCCCCGCGCGCGGCGCGGACATCATCGGCGCCGAACGGGCGGCGCCGTACAGGAGCTGACTGCGCACGCCCGCGGCGACTCCTCGCGATCCCTCTGGGGGTGATGGCCCTCCTGCCCCGCCAGGCCGTCCTTCCGGCTACGAGGCCGCCGGGCGGTAGACGTCATTGACGTCCACGGGGGCCGCGCCGGCCGCCGTGCCGCCGCCCGGGATGTAGATCGTGCCGCCCACCGCAACGGCGGCGGTGCCGTGCCGGGGCACCGGCATCGGTGCCAGGCGCACCCAGCGGTCGTGCGCCGTGTCGTACGCCTCGGTCTCGGAGAAGACCGTGTTCGGGTTCGTCCCGTCGTGCCGTCCCTCGCCGCCGAACGTGTAGATCTTGCCATCTACGGCGGCGGCGGCGAGCCCGCCCCGGGCCGTCGGCATCGGCGCCCGCTCCGACCAGCGGCGCGCCCGCAGGTCGAGCGCGTACACGGTGTCGCGCACGTTGACCTGGCCCCGGTCGCGGCCACCGAGCACGTAGAAGGTCGAGCCGATGACGGCGCCGCCGACGTGGTCGCGCGCCTGCGGAAGGCTCGGCAGCCGCTCCCACCGGCCGGTCGCGACGTCGTACGACGACACGAGGTCCACCGTGTCCTGCAGGCCGCCCGGGCCGGGCGTCAGCGTGCGCATGCCACCCGCCAGATAGATCTTCGTCCCGCGCACGCCCATGGCGGCGCTGCCCCGTTCGATGCCGGCGGGCATCGGCGGCAGCGGCGTCCACTTGTCGGTACGCGGGTCGTACACGAAGCTGTCCCGCAGTGCCTGCCACGACGCGCCGCCGGACAGCCCGCCGAGCACGTAGATCCGGCCGCCGACGGTCGCCACGTTGGGATGGTTCATCGGGACGGGCAGCGGGGCCGCCGTCGACCAGGTGTCGCGCCGGGTGTCATAGACCTCCATCCGCGCGGTGGTCTCGACGCCGCCGGCCGCGTCAGGGATGATGCCGCCGATGAGGTACACCCGGTGGCCGACCGCGGCGACGCTGTGCTCCTGGCGGGGCCCCTTGCCGATCGCCGCCCGCGGCCGCCACCCCTTCCCGTAGACCGGCTCGACGGCGGGAACCGTCGTGCTCGCCTTGGGCGTCGGGTGGTCGGGGTGCGCGTGAGCGGGCAGGGCGGGGCTCGCCGCGAGGACCGCGCCGAGGAGCAGGGCGATACCACGTCTCATGATGCCTCCTAGCCTTCGTCGGTGCTCGGGCCGTCGGGCCACGAACGCCTTGGGTCCCGTTCACGCTCGCCTGCCACCCGGCCGCGGGCCAGGGCTGCGTTCACCCAGGGGTTGTCACCCCCTGGCTACGGCCACCGCCGAAGGTCACGATGGAGAGGTGAACCTCCGCGAACTCGCCGCGTTCCTGAAGACCTGCCGCGCCCGCGTCCGTCCGACGGACGTCGGCCTGCCCGCCGGCACCCGGCGCCGGGTGCCCGGACTGCGCCGGGAGGAGGTCGCGCAGCTCGCGGGTCTGTCAGCGGACTACTACACCGAGCTCGAACGCGGGCGGGGCGCCCAGCCGTCGGCCCAGACGCTGGCCGCGCTCGCCCGCGCGCTGCGGCTGGCAGGCGACGAGCGCGATCACCTGTTCCACCTCGCGGAACGGCCCGTCCCGGCGGCGCACGGCACGACCACGCACGTCCAGCCGTCCATGCTGGCCATGCTGGACCGGCTGGCCACGACGCCCGCGATGATCATCACCGACCTGCACGCGACCCTCGTCCAGAACGACCTGGCCGCCGCGCTGATCGGCCGGCACCCGTACCGGCAGGGTCCGAAGGCCAGCTACGTCTACCGCTGGTTCACCGACCCCGCCGCCCGCGCCCTCTATCCGCCGGAGGAGCACCCGCACCATTCGCGGGTCTTCGTCTCCGACCTGCGAGCGGTCGCCGCCCGCCGCGGCCGCGACCCGCACGTGGCGCAGATGGTCGCCGCGCTGCGGCGGCGCAGCGCCGAATTCGCCGCCCTATGGGACACCCATGACGTGGCGCTGCGCCGCGCCGACCACAAGCGCCTGGTCCACCCCGTGCTGGGGATCATCGAGGTGGACTGCCACAGCCTGTTCAGCGAGGACGGCCGCCAGCGCCTGCTGTGGTTCACCGCACCACCCGGCAGCCAGGGGGCGGCCAAGCTGGAGCTGCTGTCGGTCATCGGCACCCAGGACATGAGCCCGGAGGGCGTGCACGTCAGCGATCCGGACGTGCACGCGGACGCTTCGACCGGCTGACGTGGTTGGGCCACCGGTTCTCACCGGGGGGTCAGCACGGGGTGCCAGATGCCGTCCCAGCCGTCGTCCTCGCGGTAGGCCGGCAATCGGCTCAGGCGAGCGTGAGCCTGACCTGGTGAAGGCCGGTCAGCGTGGCCGGCAGCAGGTCCGCCTCGTGGCCGTCGAGGCGGACGTCCCGTACCTTCGTACCGCTCCCCGACACCGTGACGCGCAGGGTCATGTCGCGGTAGCGCAAGCCGTCCAGGGTCGCCCCGCCCCAATCGCTCGGTACGGCGGGCGCGAAGCGGATGCCCTCGCGCTCGAACCGCAGGCCGAACAGGCCATGGTGGACCAGGCCGAGCAGGGTCGTGGCGGACCAGGTCTGGTCGGGCTCCGACGGCCACTGCCTGCCCTGCTGCCAGCCACCGTCCGGGCGGCCGGTGACGGGGTGGTAGACCTCGCGGAGGCCGTCGTCGCCGAACAGCGTCACCAGGTCGGTCAGCGTCTCCAGGAACCGGTCCGCACGCCCGATCCTGGCCATGGCGTCGCCCCAGACGGCCATCACCATGGGCCAGCAGCTCGCGTTGTGCCGGCCGGGACGCTCGGGGCCGTAGCGGTCGAAGTGCGGCCAGACATTGACGACGCCGTGCGGCTCGCGGTGCGTGTTCGCCGCGATGAGAGCCGCCTGCCGGTCGTCGGCGATGCCGAAGATGATGGCCAGGGCGAGGCCGAGCGTCTCCTCGTGGGGGTCCAGGCGACCGTCCTCATGCCGGAAATATCCGTACAACCCGGCGTCCTCCCGCCACAGCCACCGGTTCACCGCGGCCGCCGTCGCCTCGGCCCGCTCCAGATGCGGGCGCCCGTCGCGGCCGAGCGCGCCCGCCATCATCGCCAGCGCCCGATGGGCGGCGGCGTAGACGGCGTTGGTCGACAGGCACATGATCGTGTGAGCCCGCGGGTAGTCGAGCACGAAACTCGAGCCGATGCGCGGATCGTTCGGCGGCTCCGGGTAGCCCGAGATGCCGTCCTGCATGACGGCGGGGCCGCGATAGAGCCCGTACGCGGCGTCGTACCGCTCCTTGTCCAGCACGTCCATGGTCGCGGCGGCGACCGCGTACGCACGCCGCAGGAAGTCCTCGTCACCGGTCACCAGCACGTGGTGCCAGGCGGCGACCGCCCAGATGATCTGGTCCCACCACTGGTCGTCCTGCTGGACGAGCGTGTCGCCGGCCACCGCGAGGAGGGTGTCGCGGGCGGCGTCCGGGGACAGGACGCTGGCCGCGTACCAGGCGTTGATCGAGGCGTCCCTGGTCCACGGGTCCGGGTAGCCGCCGCCGGCGCGGATGATGCCGCCGATCGTGTTGACGTTCAGCAGGGTGTGCTGGGCTGCCGCATAAATCCGGGTAAGGGCGGAATCCGGGCAGATCAGCGCGGGCGGGTGAGGCATGCCGGGATGATACTTGTCGCCCTCGCCTGACGGAAGGATTTATGCCGCATATCCCAGCAAAAGCGCTGATCAGAGACCCAGAACAATGGCCAAAAAGGCTTCACTTGAGCGGCGGATCCAGCATCCTGGGCGTGTCCAGAACTGCCTTGAGCAGAGCTCTCTTTCTCTGGCCCCCTTTTCCTGCAAAGAGGTATCCGTGACTCGGTATGCCATCGACCGTGCCCACAACACGCTGCTCGCCCTGTGGAGCACCGGCATCGGCGACACCGCCATCATCGTGGCTCGGCTTACCCACGACCAGCTCCCCCACAACACCCGCGAGCTCGCCGGTGCGCTGACCCGCCTGTCCCACGTCTGCTGGCGCTCCTACACGCACCCCGCCAGCGCCGCCCACCGGCACAACCCCAGCAGCCTCGGCTGGCATCGGCAACTGGAACGCGACGCCTTCGCCAAAGTTCTCCCCCTGATCACCGCTTCCCGGCCCACCGACCGGCCGATCAGTACCAAGGTCGAGCACGCCGCCCATGACCTCGCCCGCGCCCTACGCGTACTCGACACGTCTCAGCTCACGACGCATGTCACCACAGACGTCGCCGCCGAACTCGCCGCCATCGAACAAGCCGAACGCGGCGACCTGTCCGACCGTGCCCAACAGGCCGTCACCCTCAGCCGCGAGGATGCCTCGCCCCTGCAGATCTCGCAGGCGGACCGCCTGCTCCGCGACAACCCCTTCGGCAATCAGGACCTCCTCACCCAGGTCGACCCCACCGCAGCCACCATCGCCGCCGCCCACTGGTTCCACGCCGCACTCAACGTCACCGCCCTGCACACCGGCATGCACCCGATGCAGGTGGTGGCCAGCGCCGAGCAGCCCGACAAACCGCTGGCTCTGGAGAGCCTCACCGACATCGCCACCGCCATGAACGTGGGCGCCCGCGCCAGGCATGTCATCATGCCGCTCATCCGCAATGCACTCAACGTCGCCGACGGCCACCTGCTCGGCATCCTCGAAGTGCAGGACCGCATCACGGCCGCCCAGCAGCTCATCGACAGGGCCCGGACCGATCAGGCCAAGCTCGACCTCAGCCCGGACACCATCTACCTGCCCCTCACCTCGCTCGACCCCGCTCGCCCTGCCCCCGATCTCCTTGACAACCTGCTCCACGGCATCAACACCTGCTGGCAGCTCTACCAGCGCCACACCCAGAACCCCCACTCACAGGAAGCCCGTCAGACCTTCGTCGCCGCGCTCCGAGAAGAAGCAGCGACCAGACCCGAAAGACTCCTGTAGCGGGCCACGAACGTGTCACTCAAGGTCGGCCACGGTCAAGGTCGCTGTCCGAATAATCCCGTTCTCGCCCTGCTTGAGTCACAGAAACTACTTCGTCCCCAGTCTCACGAGAGGCCGGCAGAGACGGTAGCTCGGCAGCGAGCGCGTGATTCATCATGAACGGCCGCCTCCTTTCCTGAGGGAACACCGCCGCGCACGGGCGTTGCCTCCGACGACGTCTCCTACGTTCGCAACCTGGGTCCTCTCCGGAAACCGGAGCGCCGGAGATCGCCAACCCGATCTATCGGGAGTTCCTGCTGCGGCAGTGGCTCCTGTTCACCGACCTGCTGAACCGGGAACAGTACGGACCTTTCACCGACGAGGAGCAGGCCGAGGCATGCCCGAGGATCTTCGAGTCCTCATATCAGAACGGTGGCAGAATGTGACCATGCCGCCACCCCGAGCGAGGTACTTCAACACGACCGGTCCCTGCGATCCGCAGCGCCACTACATGCTGCCCCCCACACCGCGGCTTCCTGAGGCACGGGCGCTCATCGAGGTGGACCGCTACTTCGTCCTGCACGCCCCCCGGCAGACCGGAAAAACCACCGTCCTGGACGCTTTGGCCTCCGACCTGACCGCCGAGGGCGACACCGCCGCCCTGATGTTCTCCTGCGAGCGCGCCAAAGCGGCCGGCGAGGACGTCGCCTGGGCTGAGGCGCTTCTGCTGGATTCCCTCCGCGAGGCCGCTGATCTGTCGGGCTGGCCGAAGAAGCTGCTACCGCCGCGTTCCTGGCCGAAGGCCACGCCGGGTAGCCGGTTCGGTGCGGCGCTGCGTGAGTGGTGCCGACGCTGCCCGCGCCGGGTGGTGCTGTTCCTCGACGAGATCGACGCCCTGCAGGGCAACAGCCTGGCCAGCATCCTCGGCCAGCTCCGCGACGGGCACAACAGGCGATCGAAGGGCTATCCGTTCCCCTCGTCGGTGGTGCTGTGCGGGTTGCGCAACCTGCGGGACTACAAGGTCGCCTCCGGCGGCGCCCCCGGCCGGTTCAACGCGGCCAGCCCGTTCAACATCCTCGCCGACTCGCTGCGCCTGGGCGACTTCACCGCCGACCAGATCACCGAACTCTACGACCAGCACACCCATGCCACCGGCCAGGAGTTCACCAAAGACGCGGTGGACCGCGTCTTCGAGCTCACCCAGGGACAACCGTGGCTGGTCAACGCCCTCGCCCATGAGATCACCTTCAAGATGGGGGTGACCAGGACAATCGGCGACCGGCAGGTGGAGGACGCGAAAGAGCGGTTGATCCGGGCGCGCGCCATCCACCTGGACTCTCTGGCGGCTCGGCTGTACGAGCCCCGGGTCAAGCGGGTGATGGAGCCGATCGTGGCCGGCGGCCCCTACACCGACCGCGGCAACTCCGAGGACCTGTCCTACGCCCGCGATCTGGGCCTGATCACGCAACAACCTCCGCCACAGGTGGCCAACCCGATCTACCGGGAGGTCATCCTGCGCGTGTTGGGCGACCTCACGGAGCAGAACATCCACGCCGACCCGCACAGCTTCGTGCTCCCCGACGGCCGGTTCGACCTGTCCGGCCTGCTCCGCGAGTTCGTCGTCTTCTGGCGCGAGCACGGCGAAGTGCTCATCCAGCAGGAGGGCTACCACGAGGCCGCGTGTCAGATCATCCTCATGGCCTTCCTGCACCGACTGGTCAACGGCGGCGGCTACCTCGACCGCGAGTACGCCGCCGGCACCAAACGCCTGGACGTGCTCGTTCGCTGGCCGTACAGCGGCCCGGACGGCGAACGATTGATGCAACGCGAAGCCATGGAGCTCAAGGTGTGGCGGCCAGGCGCGGACGACCCGAAGCCCGAGGGCCTGGCCCAGCTCGACCGCTACCTCGACCGGCTGACCCTGAACACCGGCGTCCTGGTCATCTTCGACCGCCGCCCCGAGGCCCCGCCCTGGCAGGAACGCGGCGGCTTCGAGCAGGCGACCACCCCTTCTGGCCGCCACGTCACCGTCCTGCGTGTATGAGGGATGTCCGGGTTTCGATCGACACCCATACGGCCGCTTCGACGATGTGCCGGTTTCCGGCATCAGGATTGGATCACTCCGCACATACCCTAGGGATCCATCACTCGCCTACCTCGCGAGTGGATCCGCGACGTCTCCTGGTGCCTCGTCTCCCCATCGACGAACAGCGCAGATACGGCGACATCCATCGGCGGCTGGTGCGTTTCGAACAGGCCGTCGCGGAGGTGGGCAGCGTGGGGGCGACACGTAGCCGGACGCTCACGGAACTTCTCGCGGCCGGGCAGCTCAAAAAGAGCTGAGAATATTCACTGACTCAGTTCACAATTGCCCGCTCCTGACGCAAACTCCATAGAAAGCCGGTCAGCGTCAGTCACCCTCCTGCTCACCCGACGCGGTCACCGTGGCCATGAACCAGTCGAGCGCCGCGACGACGACGTCGAACACGGCGACGTTCGCCAACTGCGTGTTCTTGATGGAGGGGTACAACTCCAGTTTGGCGACGGGGATGTCCACGCCGGGTGCGTCGTTGAGCCGCTGCCGGAGCTCCTCGCGAAGTGCCGGGTCGTCGAACGGCCTGCGTTTGCGCAGCACCCCGAAGGGGATCTCGACGGTCTTGGCGTAGAAGCGGATGACGTTCATGGTCTGTCCGCCGACCTTGATGATCGGCGCGCAGGAGGCGTTCGCGGACGTGCCGTACTGGAGCTCGCCGCCTCGCGAACGCCAGTGCTCCAGCAGCCGCTGCACCGCACCGGCGGCCTGCGGACCGCTCGCCTCGTTGAGCTGGTACAGGAAGCGCTCTTCCAGCGACGTCAGCGCTTGCGGCGACAGGGACCCGTCGCCCGCGGCCTCTGTCTCGGCCAGGTCCGCGGCGATGGGCAGACCGAGGAGTTCGGCGATCTCGCGGGCGGTGATGTGCTGGTCCGCGGAGGCGCGTCCCGCGTCGTCGAAGACGATGCCCTCCGCGCGCAGCACCTCGTGAACGTCCCGGTCGTCGTCGGGATCGGTCCAGCGGAAATTCTCGGAGACCTGCCCGGACCTGCTGAGGACCCGGTGCGCGTTGAGCACGGGGACGGTCGCCAGATGGACGCCGACGGGCACCGGATGTGAGCCGATCAGCTCGGCGACATCCGAGTACGAGGTCCAGGTGGCGGCGGGCAGGGCCGCCACGGCGCTGTGCAGCAGTGTCCAGTCGCGGGAGGCCGCGCTCCCGCGGCCGGATTCCTCGGGCCCCGGCCAGATGGCGATCGCGCGTTCGGCGAGCCGGTCGGCGCGGGCCAGGATCTCGGCCTTGCCCCAGCGCTCGCAGGCGGCGATCTCCTGGTTCATGACCAGGCCGCTCTGCCTCAGTTGATGGCGCTTGGCGGCGAAGGAGTTGTTGCTCAGCTCCGAGTTGTAGCCGCTGAGCGTGAGGTTGCCCAGCGTGTGCACGAGCTGCCGATGCAGGAGATCGGCGTCGTCTCCCCCGTGGGAGAGCTCGCTCAGCCAATCGGCGGTCATGGACTGCGGCAGGACGTGCTCGATGGTGATGCGCTTGTCGGCCAGGTCCACCCGCTCCTTGCTGCCCAGTGACTCCTCGATGCGTCGGAGGATCAGCTTCTGCTGCACCGTGCGTCCTTGCCAGTAGAAGGCGCGGCTGCGGATCTCCTCCCGCAGCTGCGCGTCCGAAGGCCAGTAGAGCCTGGCCGGCGACAGCGCGGTTCGTACCGCTTGCGGCACGTCCTCCTCGGCTACCAGCTGGACGGCGAGCCGTTGGAAGATGCGGTTGAGGTTGCCTGTGGTCACGCCCGCGATCAGGCGGCGCACCAGGAAGCTCTCGACGTACGTCAGCGCCTCGCTCACCTCCTCATCGCCGACGTGGTCGTCCTCCCGCAGCTCGAGCAGGCGCATCACCAGCGGGTAAGCCGTGGACGCCTGCCACTCCTTGAGGAAGCGCAGCCGTCCGGCGAACGGAAGGTCCTCGGAGGGGAACAGGACCTGCCTGAGATGCCGCGCCCGACGGTGCAGGTCCTGGACGTACGCCTCGACCTGGCTCTCGTCGCCGGACAGGGTCAGAAGCAGCTGCTGATGGCCCCGGTAGACGGCGTTGTACTGTGCCTCGCCGCCCTCCCGCAGGACCAGCACCAGGTACATCAGTTGTTCCATGGCCTTGGCGTCCAGCTGGTCCTGGATGGGCTTCCAGTACGCGTCGTAGACGTGCTGACCCCGGGTGGGCAGGCACATGAAGACGTAGTTGCGGATGAGGTCCACCTGGCTGAGCCGCATGCCCGTGTTGTTGATCGACTCGAAGATGCGGAACGCGTTGTCGTCCTTCTCCACCAGGATCTGCACGAGGTTGAGCCGGTCCAGCAGCACCGACTCCACGCGCGCGATGTCATGCGGGTCGGCCGGGTCGTCGAACTCCTTCAGCATGCTGCGGAAGAACTGGTAGGCGTTGCCGATCAGACTGCCGGTCCTGCCGTCCGACGCCCGGTCCACGCACGCTTTGAACGCCGCTCGGTCGCTCTGTGTGGGCAGGAGCCGGTAGCGCAGTTCGCCCTGCTGGAACTTGTTGATCAGGTGCAGCTCGTTGATACGTTCCAGAGCAGTGGGATCCTCGGCTATCAGGTGGTCGCGGAGCGCGCAGAGCGCAAGCATCAGAGTGGTGAGACGCTGTTGTCCGTCTACGATGATCCACTGGGACCGACTCGGTGCCAGCTCCGGCCCTGGAGCGAGAACCACTGAACCCAGGAAATGACTGGGGGCGTCCTGCCGTTGCTCGGCGAGCACGTCGACCTGGGCAGTGATATCGGACCAAAGCTGGATGAGCTGTGGACGCTCCCACGTGTATTGCCGTTGGTAGAGGGGAACCAGTAACTGCTGATCACCCTGAATGAGCTTCCGAAGGGTGGTTTCGTTCGCTTTCATACAGTCCCGTTCGTCGCCCGAGCATGCACACCATCGAAAGAAACTTAACTTACGATGCGCCGCCAGGCCTCGACAAGGTCCAGATTCCGTGACACGCCGAGATACCGCCGACCGTGGAAGCTGGAGCAAATAATGCATATCCACGGTGCGATGCATCTTAGCTCCCGAGGTAATGGCTATTCGGGTGCTTAGATGCAGCGCAAAAAGAGCAAATGGGACGATACGACCGTGGTTCGCAGCCATATATGTCGAGCCTGCTACGGCGCCTGAACGTCTCGGGCCGTGTGGCCGGCACGCGGGGGGTGACTGTTGCGGTTACTGGTGTGCTTCCAGGGTGACGACGTAGCCGATGAAGTCGCGGTCGTCGGAGGTCGGGGGGCGTGAGCCGTCGGCGGAGATCAACGGAGTCAGGACGGCGTCGGTCGGGTGGAGGTAGGTGTCGCCCTCCGCCTGTACGTGGCGGGCGTGGACGGCGGAGATCTGCTTGACCTGGGCTTCGACGGTGATGTGGGCGGGGGTGGGCTCGTCGTGGTGGTCCTCGCCCCACTCGATGGTGGCGGCGGTCTCCTCGCCCAGGGCGCGCGTCAGCCACTCGCGGTCGGCCGGGACGAGGGTCCAGGTGACCGTCGATCCGACGTGGAAGGGGTCGCCGCAGCACTCCATCTGCCACTCGTCGACCCAGACGTTCCATCTCACCCCGGCAATGTACCCGGCTTGCTTGGGCCTTCCCACGGGTGGCGGGCGGGTGTATCTGTAGGGAAATCGATTTGCATCACTGCGCGCGCGTCCGTCAGAACGGTGGAGGGAAGGCGATGGCAGATCAGGGAGGGCTCCGCAGGCGGTCGTTCCTCGTCGGTGGCGGCTTGGGTGCGATGGCGATGCTGGGCGGTGGCGCGGCGCAGCTCGTGACGGCGGGTACGGCCTGGGCGGAGCCGGCGGGCGATCCGCTACGGATGGCGGCCGGTACAGCAGGGGCAGGGGCAGGGGCGGGGGCGGCGGGCCGGCTGCGGCGGGCGGCACTGGCCAAGGGGATCAGGTACGGCTCCTCCGCCGCCACCTGGCAGGTGCAGCCGGACCCCGGCTACGCGGAGCTGTACGCGCGCGAGAGCGGCATGCTGCTCACCGAGGACGATCTCCTGTGGTACCGGCTCAAACCGACACCCGACGCCCCGCTGGACTTCACGTACGGCGACCAGATCGTGCAGTACGCCGCCGGCAACGGCCAGCCGGTCCTCGCCGCCCACCTGGTCTGGGACGAGGGCCTGGGCGACGGCTGGGAGCCGGACGCCCTGTTCGGCCTCGGCGAGCGGGAGGCCCGCGACCTGCTCTTCGGCACGATCAAGAAAGAGGTCGCCCACTACGCGGGCCGGGTCAAGGCGTGGGTGGTGGCCAACGAGGTGACCGACGGCGAGGACAAGGACGCCAACGGCTACTGGACGCAGGAGCCCTGGTACCAGACCATCGGCCCCTCCTACGTCGAGGAGGCGTTCCGCCTCGCGCACCGCCACGACCCCCGCGCGGTGCTGCTCATCAACGAGTTCGGCTTCGAGACAGGGGATGACGCGGTCGCCCGCCGCAGGTCGATGCTCAAGGCCATCGACCACCTGAGGAGCAGGAACGTCCCCGTGCACGCCCTGGGCGTCCAGGCGCACCTGAACGCCGAGGGGTTCGCCGAGACCTTCGACGCGAAGGCGTACCGGAGCTTCCTCAGACAGGTCGCGGCGCGAGGGCTGTCGATCTTCATCACGGAGATGGACGTCCAGGACGACGGCCTGCCCGCCGACGTCGCCGTCAGGGACGCGGCCGTCGCGGACGTCTACGCGCGCTACCTGTCCGCAGCCCTCCAGGAGCCGGCGGTGAAAGTGGTGCTCAGCTTCGGCCTCAGCGACCGCTACACCTGGCTGCAGGAGGACTACCCGCGCGAGGACGGGGCCGCGCGCCGGCCGCTGCCGTTCGACGAGGACCTGCGGCCGAAGCCGGCGTACGCGGCGATGCTGCGCGCGTTCCAGCGGGCCCCGGCGCGCCGGCCCCTCTGAGCCTCAAAGGCGATCCCCGTACGTCTCGACCGCGTTCTCGCTGCTCACCCGCTGCCTGATCGCCTCCGGCAGCGAGGTGAGGGCGTAGCGGGGGTCGTCGAAGTCCCAGTGCGGGTAGTCGGAGCTGAACATCAGCGTGCGCTGCGCGTGCGCGATCTCGCAGAGCACGTGCAGGTGGTGGCGGCGCCTGGGCTCCGGCAGCGGCTGGGTGGTGAAGCGGACGTGGTCCACGATGTACTCGCTGGGCAGCCGCCTGACCCACGGCACCTCGTCGCGCAGGCCCCTGACGTTCTTGTCGAGCCGCCACATCACGTCGGGGATCCAGCCGAGCCCGCCCTCGGTGATGATCACCTTGAGGCCGGGGAAGCGCTCGAAGACGCCGTGGCAGACGAGGCTGATGACGTTCGCCTGGAAGACCTGGCTGAGGCCGCTGTGCCACTCGACGTAGTACGTCGGCGTCCCGCCTGCCATGGGCGGCGACGTACGGAAGATGCCCTCGCCCGAGTTGGGGTGGACGGCGATCGGCAGGCCGAGGTCGTGCGCGGCCTCGTAGATCGGGTAGTGGTGCCGCTGCCCCATCAGCAGGTCGGTGAGCGGCAGCAGCACGCCGACGAAGCGCTCGTCCTGGGCCGCGCGCCTGATCTCCCGCGCCGCCAGGTGCGGGTCCTGCGCGCCGGCCACGATGTAGCCGCGGTAGCGGTCGTCAGCGTCGAACCAGGTCGCGGCCAGCCACCGGTTGTAGGCCGAGGCGATCATCGCGGCGGCGTCCGGGTCGGGCATGGCGCCGAGGCCGAGCACCTCGCCGCCGATGAGCACCGCGCGGTCGATGCCGTGGGTGTCGAGCAGGTGCCGCGCGGTGAAGAGCGGGTCGGCGCCCGGCGCGGACCCGTCGGGGGCGCGGGCGTCGTCGCGGAGCACGCCGGCCGGGTTGACGTAGAGCGTGTTGCGCGGGATCGAGACGGCCTCGCGGTGCCCGGTCGTGGTGAGGGCGCGGCGCTCGTCGAGGCCGAGGCGGCGCCGCTCGGCCATGGACAGGAAGGGGCGCAGGTCGGCGAGGCCGTGCTTGGTGATCGGGTGGACGTCGCAGTCGACGAGCCGGTAGCGGGGAGGCGTACGGGTGACGGGGTCGGTCATGGAGGCTCCGGTGGTTGCCGAGAGGCCGCTGAGCGGTCATAGTCATGCATAGCAAATCGATTGGCATGGCGACAGTGGAGCGGTGACATGGACGTTCGGGTCGGCAGCGTCGAGGACATCCGCAGGGACGGGTGCCGGATCGTCGACGTCAACGGGCGGCGGGTCGGGGTCATCAGCGTCGGCGATGAGTTCTTCGCGATCAGCGACAAGTGCCCGCACATGGGCGCGTCGATGTGCGCCGGCTCGCTGGGCGGCACCTTCGTGGCCGCCGGGCCGCACGAGTACGTGTACGGCAGGGACGAGCGGGTCGTCCGCTGCCCGTGGCACGGCTGGGAGTTCGACATAGAGAGCGGGCGGTCGCTGCTGGAGCCGAAGCGCGTGGGGCTCAGGACGTACCGGGTGTCCCAGCAGGACGGGGAGGTCGTCCTGCACGTGTGATCCGGTCCTGCACATGTGATCCGGTCCTGCACATGTGATCCGGTCCTGCACGTGCGACTCACCTGCCGGGGATCGAGGGGACGTCCGTGTGCAGGTCGGGGCCGAAGAAGAGGAACACCATGAGGTCCTCGGCGCCGGTGTTGACGACCTCGTGCTCCCGCACGGCCGCGTCGTGGGTGACGACCAGCTCGTCGCGGCCCGGCTCGCCGCCGCGCACCTCGTGCCCCGCGTAGGTGCCCGTCCCCGTCCAGGCGAACACGCTGTACACGCCGGGCTCGCGCAGCCGGTGGACGCCGCCGGGCGGGACGACGAGGCGCTTGCCGGCGTACTTGCCGGTGTTGTAGAAGGCCCAGCTCTCCCCCGCGTTGATGGGCTGCGGGGTCAGGTGGCGGTTCTCGTAGAACCAGGGGTCGCCGTTGGTACGCCAGTCCACGAAGCCGAGCGGGAACCGCTCGCCGTGCTCCAAGCGGTCGCCGGGGCGGACGTCCTTGAACAGCAGGTCCTTGGAGATGATCCGGCCGGCGTTCAGCGCCTGGAACATGGCGAGGACGTCGGAGTCCTCCTGCAGTTCCAGGGTGAGCGCCGTGCCGGGGGCGTGCAGCACGCCGGACGGCACGTGGAACCCCTCGCCGGGCACCTGCAGCTCCGCGCGGGCGTGCCGGAGTATCAGGTCGCTGTCCCAGTCGACGAGGTACGGCAGCAGCACCTCGTACGCCCCCTGCTCCGCGATCCACGGGTGCACCCCGAAGAACGTCTCAGGATGCGCCCCCATGTCGACGCCGGGCAGGAAATGGTACGACTCGTCCTTGGCGTTCCTGCCGACCAGCGCCGCGTACTCCTGGGGCGGATGGATGTGGTACGGCAGCCGGTAGGCGTAGTCGAAGATCTTCGCCAGCCGCCCGAGCCCGGCGGGATGCGCGGCGGCGTACGCGGCGCCCATGACGGCGGCCGGGTCGGCGGCGACCGCGTCGCGCAGCAGGAGCCGCTCGCCGTGCTCCCCCACCACGTGGCTGAGCCCCTCGTCGGGCGGCCCGACGCGGTTGTCGGCCTTGGTCGTCGAGGCGAGCCAGCGCTCGCAGATGGCGCCCCGCTCGCCCACGTCGTAGGCGTCCTCGGGCAGGCCGAGCCGCCTGCCCGGCGGCAGGAAGTCGCGCGCGACCCAGGCGGGCGCACAGCGCAGCACGCCGTTCCCGGCGTCGAGCAGCCGGGCGAGCAGGTCACGTACCTCGTCAGGACTTTGCGCCGTCACGATTCACCCCTTGATCCCGGTGAGGGCGATGCCCTGCACGAACCTCCGCTGGAAGACCAGGAACACGACGATCATCGGCAGCACCGCGATCACCGACCCGGCGAACAACAAGGTCCAGGATGTACGGTTCTGCACCACGAACAGGGCAAGACCCACCGGTGCGGTGATCTTGTCCGGGCTGGACATGATGATCAGCGGCCAGAAGAAGTCCTCCCACGCCCCCTGGAAGGTGAAGATCGCATTCGCCGCCAGCGCGGGCCCGCACAGCGGCAGCACGACCGAGCGGAAGATCCGGAACTCGCCGGCCCCGTCGATGCGGGCGGCCTCCAGCAGCTGGTCGGGGATCGAGAGCATGTACTGGCGCAGCAGGAAGATGCCGAACGCCGACACGATGCCCGGCATGATCAGCCCCCAGTAGGAGTCCAGCCAGCCGTGCCCGCCGCTGCCCGTCCAGTCGTTCCCGCCGAAGAAGGGGATGTGCTGGATGATGAGGTAGTTCGGGATGAGCGTGACCTGCCCCGGCACCATCATCGTCGCCAGGAAGAGAACGAAGATCCCGTTACGTCCAGGGAAGCGGCGCTTGGCGAAGGAGTAGGCGCACAGCGCGTTGAAGAACGTCTGCAGCACGGTGATCGACAGCGCGACGAACGCGCTGTTGGCGAACCACCGCCAGTCGCCGTGCCCCTGGGCCTGCTGCGCCTTGGTGAGGTCGCCGACGTTCAGGAAACCCTTGTAGCCCTCCAGCGTCGCGTCCTGCGGGATCCAGTGCGGCGTCGTGGAGAAGATCTCCCCCATCGGCTGGAACGACGCGCTGACCAGCCACGCGAACGGCGCCAGGAACAGGATCGCGAGCGGCGCGAGCACCAGGTACGTCAGCAGCTTCTGCCGCAGCCCGAACCGGTTGCCGGTCATACGGCAGAGCCCCGCCGGGCGAGGCGCAGCTGGAGCGCCGTGAACACGAGCAGCATGAGGAAGAGCGCGAAGGCCAGCGTGCTGGCGTAGCCCATGTCGAAGTACTTGAACGCCCAGAGATACATGTAATAGACCATCGTCGTCGTCTTGTTGACCGGCCCGCCGTTGGTCATCACGAAGATCTGGGTGAAGACCTGCAGGGAGCTGATGATGCCCATGACCAGCAGGAACAGGGTGGTGGGCCGCAGGCTGGGGATCGTCACGTAGCGCAGGCGCTGCCAGGGGCCCGCGCCGTCGATGCGGGCGGCCTCGTACAGCTCCCTGGGGATGGCCTGCAACCCGGCGAGGTAGACCACCATCGAGAACCCGGCGCCCGCCCACACGCTCATCAGCACGACCGCCGGCATCGCGAGGTTCTTGTCCGACAGCCACAGCAGCGGCTCGTCGATGAGGCGGGCCTGCAGCAGGTAGTAGTTGAACAGGCCGTAGTCACCGTTGTAGAGCCACTTCCAGAGGATGGCCGAGACCACGAACGGCGTGATGACCGGCAGATAGAACGCCGCCCTGAACAGGCCGCGCAGCCGCAGCGGCAGGTTGAGCAGCAGCGCGAGCAGCAGGCCCGTCGCCATCGACAGCGGCACCGAGGCGCCGCTGAAGTAGATGGTGTTCAGCACCGACTCGACGAACCGCTCGTCGTGGATCATGTCGCGGTAGTTCGTCAGGCCGACGAACGGCTTGTCCGGCTCGATGATGCTCCACCGGTGGAACGTCAGGTAGACGGCGAAGATCAGGGCGGCCAGCGTGAAGACCGAGAAGATCACCATGCCGGGCATCAGGAAGACGTACGCGGAGCGTTCCCGCCACATCCGGGCCGGCAGGCCGCGCCGGCCGGGCGGCCGAGGACCGCTCCTCACCGGCGCCGCGTCCGTCCCCGTCGTCATCAGCGGCTGCGCCATCTGTCTCTTCCTTCCTCCGTACGCCGCCGTACGCCGCCGCGCGCCGCCGCTCAGCCCCGGCCGAGGATCGCCCTGCCCTGCTGGGCGGCGTTGTCCAGCGCCTCGGCGGCGGTCTGGTCGCCGTAGATGGCCTTGCTGAGCTCCTCGTTGAGGATGGTCTCGACCCGCGGATACTTGGGGTTGGCGACCGCGCTCGCGACGCCGCAGGCCATCAGGTCGGCGAAGGGCTTGAGTATGGGCTTCTCCTTGGCGAGGTCCTCGCCTTCGAGCAGCGACTTCGTCGGAGGCAGCAGCGTGCCCTCGGTCTTGTACGTCCAGTCGGCCAGGTTCTCGGGCCGTGACAGGAACTCCATCCAGAGCCACGCGGCGTCGGAGACCTTCGTCTGGCTGAACATCACCAGCGCATCGCCGGCGATGGTCGTCTTGCATCCGGCGCTTCCCTCGGGCAGCGGCGCGGCGGCCCACTTGCCTTCGAGCTTGGGGTACTCGTCCGTGAGCGTGCCGGCGAACCAGGCGCCCGCCACGTACATCGCGACGTCGCCCCTGGCGAAGGCCACCCGGCCGTCGTAGGAGTTGGAGTTGAGGTAGTCGCGCGGCGAGTATTTGGCGAGGTCCACGTAGAAGGCGGCGGCGGTCTTGCCGGCCTCGCTGTCGAAGGCGACGTCCTTGCCGTCCGCGCTCACCGGCTCGCCGCCGGCCTGGTAGAGCCAGGGATAGAAGTAGTAGGCCGCCTCGGAGGCGAACATCTCGAAGCCGTACTTGCCGTTCGCGGTCAGCTTCTCCGCCGCGGCCCTGAACTCCTCCCAGGTCTTCGGCGGGCCGGCGAGGCCGGCCTCCTTGAAGCGGTCGGTGCGGTAGAACAGGCCGGTCGTCTCGCCGTCGAAGGGCAGGCCCCACATCTTCCCGTTCCAGGTGACGAACGTCTTGAAGCCGTCGACGTAGTCGTCCGGCTTGACGACCTCGCTGCGGCCCAGGTAGTCACCGAGGTCGACGAGCGCGCCGCGGGCGGCGTAGTCGCTGGTGTCGCTGGCGTTGATGTAGGCGACGTCGGGGGCGGTGTTGCCGGCGATGCGGGTGCTGAGCACCTGCTGCGCCTGCTCGGCGGGGGCGTTCTCGAACTTGATGGTGATGTTGGGGTGCTGCTTGCTGAACTCGGCGGCCATCTTCTTCATCTGCGGCTCGTTGCCGACCCAGGAGAAGAACGTCACGGTCTGCGGCGAGGCCGGGTCCTTGACGGGGCCCGTGCCCTTGCCGATGCCGGTCTTCGGCGGCGGGGCGTCGCTTCCGCAGGCGGTCAGGCTCATGGTCGTCGCGAGCGCCATCACGATGACGGCCGGGGCCGTCCAGGATCCATGGATTCTCATCACACCGCTCCCTGCTGCTCGCTCAGTGGAAGGTCCGGAGCTTCGACTGATGCAAATCGATTGGCGCCTGGCGGGAAGTCTTGCCAACGTCCGGGCGGGTTGTCAATGGATGCACAGTGGCTCGCGTCACATTGTGACGGCCCCGAGACCACGCTGGCCGATCATGGCGAAGTGCGCCGTCAAATCGTTTTGCCTCAGGAATCTCAGTAGAATGCTCCCCATGTCGAGGAGCGAGGTTGAGCCCAGCCCACCCTCCCGGGTGACGATCGCCCAGGTCGCCAGCCACGCGGGAGTGAGCCCCACGACCGTCTCCCACGTGCTGTCCGGCAAGCGTGCGGTCGGAGCGGCGACCAGGGGCACGGTGCTGGCGGCCATCCGCGAGCTCGGCTACCGGCCGAACATCGTGGCCCGCAACCTGCGGACCCGGCGCTCGCACATGATCGCGGTGGTCGTCCCCGACATCACCAACCCGTTCTACGCCGTGCTCACCCGCGGCTTGGCCGACGCGGTCGACGCCGCCGGGCTCGGCACGTACGTCTGCAACACCGATGGCCAGCACGACAGGGAGCTGAAGTTCTTCCAGGACGCGATGGACCGCGGGGTCGACGGCATCGTCTTCGCCTCGGGCGAGACCGCCTCGCAGGTCCGGCTCGCGGAGGTCGACCAGCAGACGCCCATCGTCTGCATCGGCGCGCAACTCGACCATCCGCTGTGCGACGCGGTCATCCCCGACGACGAGACCGGCTCGCGCGCGGCGGGTGCCTTCCTCGCCGCACGCGGCTACAAGCGCATCGCGATGATCCAGGGCCCGCCCCACTACGGCATGACGCGCACCGCGGGCTTCCGCTCGGCGATGCAGGCCGCCAAGCGGAAGGTGCCGGCCGAGCGCATGGTGCGCGGCGACTGGACCCGCAAGGGCGGCTACACCGCGATGAAGGCCCTCATGACGCTCACGTCCCGGCCCGACGCCGTCTTCTGCGCCAACGACCTGATGGCGATCGGCGCGCTCGACGTGGCCCACGAGCTGGGGCTGTCGGTGCCCGACGACGTGGCCATCGTGGGCTTCGACGACGTCGACGCCGCGACCATCGTGACGCCCCACCTGACGACCGTGCGCAACCCGGCGTACGAGGCCGGCGGCACGGCCGGCGACCTGCTGCTGAGCCGCATGTCGGGCCGCTACACCGGCACCGGCCGCACGGTCGTGCTGCCCTGCCCCCTGGTCGAGCGCGGCACCGCCTGAGCCGGGGCGGCCATCCGCGCCGGGGCGCGCCGGCGCGGGAGCCGGAGCCGGCGTCACCCCTCGGGGAACGTCACCACCGCCTTGACGAAGCCCTCCGGCTTGTCGCGCAGCGCGGCGAACGCGGCGTCGATCTCCTCCAGCGGGAACCGGTGGCTGACCAGCCCGTCCATCGACAGCACGCCGCCGGCGAGCAGGCGCATGCCGGTCGCCATGCCGCGCATGATGACGTTCACGTCCCTGAAGTGGGCGTTGACGAGGGTGAAGGCCATCCAGTTCCAGTACGCCAGCGGGACCGACCGGTCGGCTCCCTGGTGGAAGCCGACGATCGCGATCGTGCCGCTCATGCGGGTGGTGCCGCCGCAAGCCGTGAGCGCGCGCTGGGTGCCGGTGCACTCGAAGGTGACGTCGGCGCCGCGCCCGCCGGTGAGCGCGCGTACGACGTCGGGCAGCGACTCCCTGGTCACGTCCAGGGTCCTGGTCGCGCCGAGCCGGGCGGCCCGCTCCAGGGCGTCGGCGCGCGCGTCCGCCACGATGAGCTGCCGTGGCCCGCGCAGGGCTGCCAGCTTCTGCACCAGATTCCCCATGAATCCGGCTCCGATGACCACCACGTCGTCGCCGAGCCGGACGCCGGCGGCCTCCACGGCGTTGACCGCGCAGGCGAGGGGCTCGGCCAGTGCCTCGTCGAGCGGCCCCGAGCCGGCGGGGAAGCAGTGCTCGGCGCGTACCGCGACGTACTCGGCGAAACCGCGCTCGGTCACCCACACGCCGACCCGGTCACCGGCGGAGAACGCGCTCACGTCGGCGCCGGCCTCGGCGACGACGCCGCTGACCTCGTGGCCCAGGTAGCGCGCCGCGCCCTCGGGCGGGCCGGTCAGCCACGGCTCCAGCTCCGACGCGCACACGCCCGACGCCACGACCCTGACCAGCACCTCGTCAGGGCCGATCGCCGGCACCGGAGCCTCCTCGACCACCCACTTCTCGCGCCCGCGCAGCGCCGCGATCCTCATGGCAGCTCCCCGTCGTGGAAGACGACGATCGTGTAGACGCCCAGCGTGTCCACCCGGACGACGTGCACGCCGTCCTCCTGGCCCACCTCCAGCGGCGTCCGCGTCCCGTCGCTCGCCACCGCGGTCGCGTGCGGCCGTGACTCGGGCAGCCGCACGCGCAGCGGCACGCCGGTCCGCACCCGCACGGCGTCCTCAGAGCGGTCGTAGTCGTAGTTGACCAGGTGCAGCGCGTAGGAGCCGCCCGCCAGGCGGTGCAGGTTCGCGGCCACCGGCGCCGGGGTCTCCACCTGCCGCCCGTGCGGCAGCAGCTCGCCGAGCACGTCGTGGCGCGCGGTGCGGACGTTGTCGTGCCGCGGCAGCGCGTCCGCCATCCGATCGGTGACGACGACCGTCCCGCCGGCCGCGAGGTATCGCCGGACGGCGGCGACCTGGCCCTCCGTCAGCACGAAGACGTCCGGCAGGATGACGGTCGAGTAGCGCAGCAGCCCGCTCGCGTCCGCCCGGTCGGGCGCGGTGACGCCGTCCGGCCAGATCACCACGTCGTACGGCACCGCGGACTGCGACAGCGTCCCCGTCACCACGCGGTACGGCACCACCACCGACTCGTCGCGGGCGTTGGCCGTGTTGTCGCTGACGTCGGCCTTGCCGATCAGCTCGCGCGTGCCGGCGACGCTGAAGACCACCGCGACCTCGTTGGCCGTCCGGCGCGCGAACAGCCCCTCGTGCCCGGCCAGGAAGTCCTGGATCTCGGCGGCCAGGCCGTGCGGCGCCGAGAAGGAGTCCTCGATGACGCTGCCCATCCACGAGCCGTACGGCACCGACATGTTGACGCCCATCGCCGCCGCCTCGAACAGCGACAGCCGGAACAGGTCGTAGCCCTTGCCCTGCCCGAGCAGGCCGATCAGCTCGGGGACGACCCCGCCGTAAGGGTTCTCGACCACGACGACGTCCTTGTCGCCGGCGAACGCCGCGACGTAGCGGTACCACTCCGGCTGCCGGTACGTCGTGTTCCGCATCTCGGTGATGACGAGATCGACGTCGTCGGCGAGCGCGAGGTACATCGGCTCGCAGTTGAAGAAGTTGCCGGAGACGATGATCTCCCGGCCCCGCGAACGGGCGTAGTCGCGGGCGTGGCCGGCCAGCTCGGCGAAGTACTTCTTGATCGACAGGCACTGGAAGGCGTAGTACTCGCCGAACAGCGGCGTGGACTCGCGGCCGGTCTTGAAGTCGTAGCCCTGGGCGAGCAGCCATTCGCCGTAGTGGAAGGTGTCCAGGTCCACCCCGTCGAGCGCGGGGTCCACGTCGGGGAGCCGTTGCAGGTGGGCGCGGAAGCCCTTCATGCAGTCCTTGCAGAAGCAGGCGCCGTACTGGAAGGCCCCCATGGGCAGCTCGGCCTCGTCGAGCTGGATGCCGTCCACGCCGGCGTCGATCTGGATCCTGATCACGGCCTTGAGGTACTCGCGCCAGACGGGGTTGTTGCGGTCCATGTAGAAGCACTGGTGCTCGCGGTCGGGGCACTCCACCCAGTGGGCGTGGCAGGGCTCGCCGTGGATGTCGCGGGCCACGCACTCCTCGATGAGGTCGGTGACCGGCTCGCCGTCGGAGTTGACCAGCCCGCCGGGGAAGTAGTGCTCGACCGGCTTCCACAGCTTCGGGTAGCGGTTGGCGCTGAACTCGCGCAGCCCCATCCAGCCGCGCCTGCCCGCGCCGCGCAGCTCGTTGATGGCGAGGACGGCGTCCTCCTGCTCGGTCAGCTCGACGGGGAACTCCCAGCCCTGGGCCTCGAAGACGATGCCGAGCACCTTGATGCCCCGCTCGTGGCAGGCGGCGACGAACTCGCTGTCGTTGACGAAGCCGTAGAAGCGCGAGCGGGCGTCGATCGGGCCGAACGCCTCCTGTTCGAGGTAGGGCAGAGACAGCGAGCCGCCGCCCATGGACGCCCACACCAGCACGGTCGCGCGGTAGTCGGCGAGGTCGTCGATCATGCGCAGGCGGCGGGGCGGCAGGCTCGGGTGGTAGCAGTGCTGGCGGGGGAACCAGGCGTCGAAGTAGACACCGCGGTGCATGGGCAGGGCCCTCCTAGACGTTGACGTGCGGGTCGAGGGTGCGCTGCGCGATGGTCAGGCCCTGGCGGACCCGCTCGGGGCTGCCGCTCCAGACCGGGTCCTCGTGCTCGACGGAGACGGCGCCTTCGTACCCGTGCTGACGCAGCGCGTCGATCAGGCGCCGCCAGTCCACCTCGCCGAGCCCGGGGATGCGGTAGCGCCACCAGCCGCTCTCCCAGGGCCGCCGGTCGAGCACCCGGCCGAAGACGCCGTACCTGTCGCGGGCGGCGGCGTGCACCTCGACGTCCTTGGCCTGCACGTGCAGGATCCTGTCCGCGTGCGCTTCCAGCGCGGCCAGCGGGTCGATGCCGAGCCAGACCAGGTGCGAGGGGTCGTAGTTGAGCCACAGGCCGAGCTCGGCCAGCCAGCCCCACAGCTCGGGCGAGTAGGCGAGGTTGGCCGGGTAGCCGTCGGGGTGCCAGCCCTCCATCGGGCAGTTCTCGATGACGAGCCGGACGCCCCTGGCCGCGGCGTACTCGACCAGCGGCGGCAGCACCCGCTCGGCGAGCCGCAGGTTCTCCGCCACGGTCAGCGTCACGTCGCGGCCCACGAAGGTGCCGACCAGCCCCGCGCCGAGCAGCTGCGCGGCGTCTACGCAGCGGCGCAGGTGCTCGTGCGTCGCCTCCCTGACCTTGAGGTCGGCGTGCAGGTTGTTCTCGTAGTACGCGACCGCCGACACGCTCAGGCCGTGCCGGTCGAGCATCGCGCTCACCCGGGCGGCGTCGTCCTTCCCGAACGACTCGACGTCCAGGTGACCGGCCTCCCAGTCGCGGCCGGGCCGGTCGGGCCAGGCGGCGATCTCCAGCGCGGCGTAGCCGTGGCCGCCGGCCCAGCGGGCGACGTCCTCCAGCGGCTCGCCCGGCAGGCAGGCGGTCAGCAGCCCCAGTCTCATCCGGCTCACCGGCCGGCCGGGACGTTGGCGTAGTCGTTGCCGGCCAGGTCACGTCCCCTGGCCAGCCAGATCTTCCAGCCCTCGTTCTGCGGGACGTCCTGCATCCTCACCGAGCTCGGGAAGTAGCGCATGGTGTAGCCGGTGCGGCGGGTGGCGCTGGTGTTGGCGCGGGCGCCGTGCACGATGCGGCCGTCGTGCATGGAGAACTCGCCGCGCTTCAGCTCGAAGGAGACGGCCTTCGACTCGTCCACGCCCGACAGCTCGGCGTGGAAGGTCTGCTCGGTCATGTCGGTCGGCCGGTAGCCGTCGGAGAAGCCGCCGTTGAGGTGCGAGCCGGGGATGACGCGCATGCAGCCGTTCTCCTTGAACGAGCCCTCCTCCAGCGCCAGCCAGATCGTGACGATGCTGTCGTACTTATCGAAACGGCCCTCCCAGAACGCGCTGTCCTCGTGCCAGGGGGTCGCCCGGCCGGTGAAGGGGTCCTTCGAGATGAAGTGGCTCGACCACAGCGCGATGTCGGGTCCGATGAGCGGTTCTATCCAGTCGAGCACCTCGTCGGAGAGCAGGAAGTCCAGCAGCCGGTCGTCGCGGTAGTGCGGGGTGTCGAGCTCGTCGGAGAGCTTGTCGCCCTTGGCGCTCAGGTGCTCGTTGAAGATCAGTTCGAGCCGGGCCAGGCGCTCCTCGGTGAGCAGCTGCCGGCGGGGCAGCAGGTAGCCGTTCGCGCGGAAGAAGGCGACGTCGGCGTCGGTCAGGGTCTCGGTCATCGCGGTGGCGCCTTTCCTGGGGGTTCCAGTTATGGGGTCAGCTCTTGTCCAGGGCCCGGATGATGTCGATGAAGAGCTCCATGTCCTGCAGGTAGTCCTCGGGGGTCGTCTTCGGCGTCGCGCCGGCGGTGACGACCTCGTGGAAGTACTCGAGCTCATAGGTGTAGGGGTCCTTGAGGTGCGGGCGGCGCACCGAGCGCTCGTAGGAGTCGCCGTCGGTCAGCTCCAGATGCAGCGTCGTCGGGAAGTGCCGCACGTACGGGGTGTCGTAGCGCACCTTCATCGTGCCGCTCGCGCCGTACACCTCGATGTAGGTGTCGTAGCGCAGCTGCTGGTCCACGCCCGTCTCGTACGTGACGACGAAGTCGCCGTAGTCGAGCAGGGCGACGACGTAGCCGCCGCTGCGCCACATCTTGGCCGCCGAGACCTCCTCGGGGCGGCCGAGCAGCTCGCGCATGGCCGACAGGTCATGGCTGCCGAGGCCGCACAGCAGCCCGTACGTCCACTCCAGCTCCTGCGGGACGTCCCCGATCGCCTCCTTCACCAGCGCGGACCTGCGCGCCCACTTGTCGTCGATCGCCTCCTGGGGGACGTCGTCCGGGCGGTCGACGTAGGAGGTCTGGTCGACGATGAGCCGGTTCTCGCCGATCACGTCGTGCACCCGGGCGTAGCGGATCGGGCCCAGCTCGGGCAGCCGCTCGACCGCCTCGGTGAACGCCGGGGCGAAGCGCCGCATGTAGGCGACCATCACGGTCCTGCCCGACCGGTCGCGGGCGGCGATGACGTCCTGGGCCTCGCGGGGGCTGAGGCACATCGGCTTCTCGACGAGCACGTCGAGGCCCGCGTCGAGCGCCGCGATCGTGCAGTCGGCGTGGTATTCGTCGCTGTTCAGCACGATCACGCAGTCGAGGCCGCCGGCGGCGATCATCTCCCGGTAGTCGGTGTGGCGGCGCCCGACCCGGTGGCGTTCGCCCATCCGCTCCAGCAGGCCGGGCGAGATGTCGCAGATCGCGGCGAGCTCGTAGCGGTCGGGCAGCGATTCGAGGACGGGCAGGTGGATGACCTGGGCGACCTCGCCCAGCCCGATGACGCCGACGCGCAGCTTGCTCAACTCTTCGCCTTTCGGTGGTGGTGTCCCCCAGCGATGCAAATCGGTTTGCAGAGCCACGGTAAAGGGACGCACACCGTCGGGTCAACGCCCGTGCGACGGGCGGGACGGCCCCCCATAGGCTGGTGACCATGGCACAGGACCGCGCGAAGGGCGTCGGCCGCCCGCCGCGCCTCACTCTCGAGGCGATCCTGGCGGCGGCCGACCGCATCCTGCGCTCGGAGGGCCCGGAGAAGCTGTCGATGCGCCGGCTGGCCCAGGAGCTGGGCAGCGCGCCGATGACGCTCTACTACCACGTACGCGACAAGGACGAGCTGCTGCTGCTCCTGATGGAGGAGCAGGCCAAGGCCCTGCCCCGCCCCGAGCTGCCGGAGGATCCGCGCGAGCGGCTGCTGGCGGTGGCGGCCCTGCTGTACGAGGAGCTCGCCGAGCGGCTGTGGATCGTCGAGGTGCTGGCGGGCGGCGACCTCATCGCGCCCTCCGCGCTGTGGTTCGTCGAGGAGATGATCGACGCCGCCGTCGCGTGCGGCAACCCGCCGGAGCGCGCGCTGTTCGTCTACCGGTCCATCTGGTTCTACATCGTCGGTGACCTGACGATCCGGGTGAAGGGCGCGCGCCGCCGGGCCGGCGTCCCCGCCTACGAGGACAGGGTGGTCGCCGGGATGCGCGGCGGCACGCACCCGAGGCTGGCGGCGCTGGCCGGGCGCTGGGCCGAGCTCAACGCCCGCGACACGCACCGGGAGGCGCTGGCGGCGCTCATCGACGGTCTGCTGCGCTGACCGCCCAGAACGCGGCGTACCGGCCGCCCAGGCGCACCAGCTCGTCGTGACCGCCTTCCTCCGCCACCCGGCCACCGTCGAGGACCACGATGCGGTCGGCCCGCCGGACCGTCCGCATGCGGTGCGCGACCATCACCACCGTGCGGCCCGCCATCAGCCGCTCGATGCCCGCGTGCACGGCGGCCTCGCTGACCGGGTCGAGCGCGGAGGTCACCTCGTCGAGCAGCACGATGGGGGCGTCCTTGAGCAGCGCCCGCGCGATCGAGACGCGCTGGCGCTCGCCGCCGGACAGCAGCGCGCCGCCCTCGCCGACGTGCGCCGACCACCCCCCGGGCAGGCGTTCGACGACCTCGTCCAGCCGGGCCGCCCGCGCCGCGGCCCTGACCTCGGCGTCGGTGGCGCCGGGGCGGCCGAGCCTGACGTTCTCCTCGATGGTGCCGTCGAAGAGGTAGACGTCCTGGAAGACGATGGCGACGCGGGACATGAGGGCCTCGGCGCCGATGTCGCGCACGTCCACGCCGCCGACCCTCACGGCGCCCGCGTCCACGTCGTAGAAGCGGGCGAGCAGGTGCAGCAGCGTGCTCTTGCCCGCGCCCGACGGCCCGACCACGGCGAGCCGCTCGCCCTGCGCCACGGTCAGCGACACGCCGTCCAGCACCGTGCGGTCGCCGTGCCGGAAGGTGACCGCGTCGAGCTCCAGGTCATGCCGGTCGGGGAGGACCGGCGTCGCGGGCTCGGGGAGCGGCTCGGTGCGCAGCACGGCGTCAAGCCGGTCCAGCTCGGCGCGCGCGGCGCGCAGCTTGCCCCCGATCTCCGACAGCGACAGCAGCGGGTCGGCGCAGCGGGCCGCGAGCACCAGGATCGCCAGCAGCTCGGCGGCGCCGATGCTCCCGCCCAGCGCCAGGTAGGCGCCGAGTGCCAGCAGCGCGGTGAAGACCACCTGCACGGTGAGCGTCAGGCCCACGGCGGCGGGCACCGTGGCCAGCACCGTGGCGCGGGAGGCCCGCCGCACGCCCCCCAGCGCGTCGTCGAGCAGCGCGAACCGCTCACCGCTCCGGCCGCCCGCCCGCAGCACGGGCTGGGCCTGGAGGAACTCGATGACCCGGCCGGTGGCCTCCTTGCCGCGCTCATGCCGGTCGGCGTCGGCGGCCGCCGTCGCGCGGGCGGCCCGGGCCTGCACCACCGCGACGGCGGGCCCCGCGGCCAGCGCGGCCAGGCCCATCCGCCAGTCGTACGCGGTCATCACGGCCACGATCGTCAGCGGCGTCACCAGCGCGGAGACGAACGGCCCCAGCAGGTGCGCGGCCACGCCCATCGCCTGGAGCAGGCCGCGGCCCGCCATGACGGAGACCTCTCCGACGCGGGTGGTGTCGTACCAGCCGATGGGCAGCCTGGCCAGGTGCTCCCCGAGGCGGTGGTACATGCCGCGCAGCAGGGTGGTGCCGACGCGCATGCCGGACAGGTCGGCGGCGTAGCGCAGCACGGCGTACCCGGCCACCGCCGCGCCGAACGCGACCAGCCAGGCCGTGGCCGGCTCGCCTCCGAGCAGCGCCCGCAGGACGGGGACGAGCAGCGCGTACGCCAGGCCCTCCGCGACGGCGGCCACCGTCATCAGGGCCAGGGTGCGGCGCATCGGGCGGGCGTAGGCGTCGCCCAGCACCCGCAGCAGCGTGGTGATCATCGCAGCTCCTCCTCTTGGCGCGTGGGATTCTGGGCGTGCCAGAAGGCGGCGAACCTGCCGCCGCGCTCCAGCAGCTCGGCGGGCGCTCCCCGCTCGGCGATCACGCCGTCCTCCAGCAGGACGACGGTGTCGGCGCCGGCCACGGTCTCCTGGCGGTGGGCGATGACCAGGATCGTCCTGTCGCCGCCGAGGCCGGCGAGCGCGCGGCGCACCGCCTGCTCGGTCTGCGGGTCGGCGAAGGAGGTGGCCTCGTCGAGCACCAGGACGGGCGCGTCGGCCAGCAGCGCGCGGGCGAGCGCGACGCGCTGCGCCTCGCCGCCCGACAGCCGCGCCTCCTCGCCGATCACGGTGTCGTAGCCGCGCGGCAGCTCCATGACCCGGTCGTGGATGCCGGCCAGCCGGGCGGCGCGGACGACGGCGTCGCGGCTCGCGTACGGCACCGCGAGCGCGATGTTGTCGGCGACCGGCGCGCGCAGCAGCCGCACGTCCTGGAAGACGAACGCGACCCGCCGGTAGAGCTCGTCCGCGCCGATGTCGCGCAGGTCGGCGCCGCCCAGCAGGACCGCGCCGTGCTCCGGGTCGAAGAACCGCGGCAGCAGCCGGACCAGCGTGGACTTCCCGCCGCCCGACGGGCCCACCACGGCGGTCGTGGTGCCGGGCTCCAGCACCAGGTCGACGCCGCGCAGCACCTCGTGGCCCGGCTCGTAGCCGAAGCGCACGCCGCGCAGCTCCACCCGGTGCCCGTGCGGCGTGACGGGGGTGGCGGGCTCGGGCAGGGGGCGTACTGCGAGCACGTCCTTGATCCGGCCGAGCGCGCGGCCCGCGGCGGTCAGGTCGTCGAAGCCGTGGCCGAGCGCCGCCACAGGAGCGGTCAGCCCCAGCCCGAGCAGCAGGAACGGCAGCAGGTCGGCCGGGGCCAGGCCGCCCCCTGAGATGAGCGCGGCGCCGCCGGTCAGCACGACCAGCAGCACGAACGGCGGCGACAGCGCGAGCTGCATCCCGGCGGCGACCAGCGACATGCCGCGCACCCAGCGCACGAAGGTGGCGATGAAGTCGTCCACGGCCACGAGGAACGCGCGGTGGGCGCGCCCCGACCCGCCGAACGCCTTCACCACCGCGATCCCCTGCACGAACTCGACCACGGAGCCCGCGATGCGCCCCATCGCCGCGTCGTACTCCTCCTGCTCGCGCGCTCTGGCGGGCAGCATGAGCAGCGGCACCAGCGCGAGGGCGAGCACGACCGGGATCAGCGTGACGAGCGTGAGCCGCCAGTCGATCGTGAGCAGGTAGACCAGCGACGCGGCCGGCACCACGAACGCCGCCACCAGCTCGCCCGGGGCGTGGGCGATGAGCGGGTGCACGGCGCTGACGTCCTCGCCTGCGACCTTGGCCAGCTCGCCGGTGCTGCGGCGGGACAGCCAGCCGATCGGCGCCCGGCCGAGCCGCGCGGCGAGCCTCCGGCGCAGCGCGAGCTGCACGTCGGCGTCGAGGACGTGCCCGAGCCCCGACGAGGCGGCGGTGCACACGAGCCGGGCCAGCAGTCCGGCGGCGCCCGCGATCACGACCGTCCGCACGTGGCCGGGGTCGGCCGGGCCGGGCGCGAGCAGGGTGCGGCCCAGCTCGACGACCGCGAGCAGCGGCGCCAGACCGGCCAGCGCGCCGGCGATCTGGAGGGTCACGACGGCGGCGAAGGCCGGGAGGTGCGGGCGCAGCAGAGTGGTCATGCTCGTGTCGTCCGCGGGGTCACGGACGCGTTCGCGCCGCGTCGTCGGCGGCGCGGAGTCGATGGCGGTCATCGCGCTCCCTTTCAATTTTCGTACGCGTACGAATAAGGGTACGCGAGGAGGGCCGCCGACGCGCGGGCCGCGGGAAAACGGCCGTCCGCGCAGGAAGGAGCCGGGGCGGCCGCCGGCATCAGGAAATGCGGCGGAAGGCGCGGCGGTAGGCGGCGGGTGTGATGCCGCGGCGGGCGGCGAAGTGGTGCCGCAGGGTGTCGGCGCCGCCGAACCCGGCCCGCGCCGCCACCGCGTCCACGCTCAGGTCGGTGGTCTCCAGCAGCTCTTCGGCGAGCTGCAAGCGATGCTCCAGCAGCCAGCGGTGCGGCGTGGTGCCGGTCAGTGCCTTGAACCGGCGGGCGAACGTCCGCGGCGACATGGCGGCGCGCGCCGCGAGCGCGTCCACGGTGAGCGGCTCGTCGAGGTGCCGCAGCATCCAGTCGAGCAGCTCCGACAGCTCGTACGGCGTGCGCGGCGGCGGCATGGGCGCCTCGACGTACTGGGCCTGGCCGCCGGAGCGGTGCGCGGGCACCACGAGGCGCCTGGCCAGGGCGTTGGCCGTGGCGGCGCCGTACTCCGTCCTCATGAGGTGCAGGCAGGCGTCGATCCCGGCCGCCGCCCCCGCGCTGCTGAGCACGGGGCCGTCGGAGACGTACAGGATGTCCGGCTCGACCTGGACGCGCGGGTAGGTGCGGGCGAGCAGCCCGGCGAACTGCCAGTGCGTGGTGGCCCGCCGCCCGTCGAGCAGCCCCGCGGCGGCGGCGAGGAAGGCGCCGGTGCAGACGGTCAGCACCCGCGCGCCGCGGTCCGCCGCCGCGCGCAGGGCGTCCAGCAGCGGCTCCGGCACGGGTGCGGTGAGCGCCGGCCAGGCGGGCACGGTCACCAGGTCGGCGCGGGCGACGCGATCGAGCCCGTGCTCGACCCGCACGGCGAACCCCGACGTCGTCGGGACCATGCCGGGCTCCGGCGCGCAGAGCGCGAAGTCGTGGACGGGCAGCCCGTCGCCGGCGCGGTCGAGGCCGAACACCTGGCAGACGATCCCCAGCTCGAACGTGGCGGCCACGTCTCCGACCACGGCGACGACATCCCGGATCACGCCTCGAAGTATGGCAGGAAATTCCGGTATATGGGCGTTTCTGCCACTCCCCTGCCGCCCCTGTTCTTCGCGACCCTGAGGACCATGACCATCACCACCCACCCGCCCTTCCCCCTGCCCGGCCAGGGCCGCTCCGAGATAGCCGTCCCCGCGCCGGGTCCAGGGCCGCAGCGCTGGGCCGGCGCGCCGAGCGCCGCGCTGGACGACGACGGCACGTACGTGCTCGCCTACCGCGTCCGCGACGGCGAGGACCACAACGTCATCGCCCGCTCCGCCGACGGCGAGCGCTTCACCACGGTCGCGCTGCTGCCCCGCGACCGGTTCCGCGCGGCCATGGTGGAGCGCCCCGCCCTGGTCCGCACGCCGTCGGGCCGCTGGCGCCTGTACGTCAGCTGCGCCACCCCTGGGACCAAGCACTGGTGGATCGGCGTGCTGGAGGCCGCCGCACCCGAGGACCTGGCGACGGCCGGCGTGCGCACGGTCTTCGCGGGCGACCCGCGCACCGGCGTCAAGGACCCGGTCATCCGCCACGACGGCCGGACCTGGCGGGCGTGGCTCTGCTGCCACCCGCTGGACCTGCCGGGCGCCGAGGACCGCATGAGCACCGCGTACGCGACCAGCCAGGACGGCCTGACCTGGCGCCGGCACGGCACGGTCCTGACCGGCCGCCCAGGCGCCTGGGACGCCCGCGGCGCCCGCCTGACGAGCGTGCTGCCGGACGGCCGTGCCTGCTATGACGGTCGCGCCTCGGCCGCCGAGAACTGGCGCGAACGCACGGGCCTGGCCCTGCCCGGCGCATCGGGCCTCCTGACGCCGGTGACCGGCGGCCCCGTCGCGGACGTCCGCTACCTGGAGGTCCTCCCCCTCCCCGACGGCACCCACCGCCTCTTCTACGAGGCCCGCCGCCCGGACGGCAGCCACGACCTGCGCACGGAACTGATCCCGCCGCCGAACCGCCTCTCCTGACGCGCGCCCCCGGCCACCTCCACGGGGGCCGGGGCGTGGACGCACGTCCCTGGCTCGTCCTGACGTCGGCGCTCCCGCCGGTGACAGCGCCGTCCAGAGATTCGGGCTACTGGGAAAGCGTTCTTCATTCACCGGCGACCGCCGGACGATTCCTGAACGACGGGTGAAAATTTCACCGCATCCAACGCATTACGGATGCGCTCGTCGGTCTTCCCGTGCTGATGGCGTACAAAAGGAACGAATTGTGACCAGTGGTGGGACGACCGGAAATAGTGGGCGTGTGGACCGGGGGTCATGGGTGATCGCATAATGCGCCGAGCTTTCCCTCGAAGAGATGAGGTGCGACTTGGCAGCACGTTCCACGGTCCGGCGCGTGGTGAGGGCGATGGCGGTCGCCGTCGCGGCGCTGGCCGCCGCCTTCCTGCCGCTCTCCCCCGCGCACGCGGCGTACGGGCCCGACCAGCCCGTCTACATCCAGCTGAACGCGACCGATCCCAGCAACACCGGGCTGGCCCGGCTGGAGGGCACGATCGCGTTCGACGACGGGGACACGATGTTCCGCTACGCGGTGCGGCTGTGCTGGCTGCATGCCTATCCCGCGCCCAACCTGCGGATGTACGTCAACGGCAGCACCCAGATCTGGCCGGTGTCGACCGGGACGACGTCCACGCCAGGCTGCCAGATGACCACCCTGTACGCCGCCGAGGTCGCCCACGGCGCCGCCGTCGCCAACGTGCGCTTCGAGGTGACCGGTGGCTGGTTCTACCCGGGCAACCAGTACAACACCCGTACCAAGTCGTACACGTCGGACAACCCGTTCACGTGATGCCGCGACAGGGCCGCGGCGCGGGCGGCCGGGGACGGGTCCGCGTGGCGCGTGGCGCCCGCGGTCCCGTCGTACCCACCGCTTGCACCGCGGCCCTGTCGTGCGTACGAGCACCGCTCGCGCATTAGCGCAGCTCGTTCGGCCACCACCAGCGGCCGTCGTTCCTCACGGGCTCGTTCTCCTCCATCTCCTCCTCGATCGGCGGCTGCTCTTCTTCCTCGACCTCGGGCTCGACCTGCTGCTGCGGCTTGACCCGCTCGTGGCGGTGGTGGCGCATCTCGTGGTCGCGGCGGTTCTTGTTGTGGTTGCGGTTGTGAATGATCACCCTGATCCGCGGCATGTGGAACCGCGGGTTGTGCAGGATGGGCTTCTCCCTCGGGATGTGGCGCACCTTGGTGACGTGGCGCACCGGCGCCGCCGGGGCGGGCGGGCCGCCGGCCTGAACGGTGTGGAAGCCCGCGCTCGCGGAGGCCACACCCTGGGCCACTGGAAGGAAGATGACGCTGGAGGCGGCGGCGGCCACGGCCAGCATCGCGTACCGTCCGCGACGAGACGCGCGCGCTTGGCGAATGTTGGTATTCACTGCTCTCGTTTCCTTGCCTGGATAAATCGGCCAGAATCCGGCACCCGCACTTTTGTCGGGACACCTAGACGCAAGCAGACGTACCCATGCAGATGTTCTCAGTTACCTCCTTAAACCCAAACAACCCGTCAAAACCCACAGATTGCATTCAATAACAGGACGCTCATCCGGCCCCAGAAGGCGACTGGAAGCGCTTTGTGGAAGGGTGTTCGGGCTGGAACCACCGGCGCGCCGAGGCCACCTGAGCGAGGGGGATCGGGAGCCCGTAAGGGGGTGGAGCCGCCTGGCGTGGGTGGCCTCGTTCAGCGGACGGTCCAGTCCTCCTTGGACGGCGGGTACGCGAACGTCTGGCTGCCGCGCCAGCCCTCGCCCCGGATGCGGTAATCGTGGGCGGCCTCGTCGGCGGTGTGGGCGGGGCCGACGTCCAGGGTGTCGGCCGTGGACCAGCGGCCGCCGACCTGGTGCTGGACGTCGTACCGGAACTCGTTGAAGCCGTCGTTGTGCGAGGCGAACGTGTTCACGACGGTGAGGGAGCGGCGGCCGGCGGTCACCTCGGGGGGAAGGTCCACCACCTGGTCGCGCCACTTGTAGACGTCGTCGCCGAGGAGCGGTGGCCAGGCGCCGGCAGGGAGGCCGTTCACCGTGATGGTGGCCTGCTGGAGGGGGACGCCCACGTCGAGGCGGCGGATCAGCCGCACGCCGGTGTTGGCCGGGGAGACCCGCACCGTGAACCGGCTCCACCCGCCCGGACCGAACGCCCGCCCGTCGTCGGTGACGATGCGGCCGACGACGGTACGGCGCGGCGGCGGATCCACCCGGTGCGGGCCCATGACGACCACCGCGGTCACCCCTGCCGCCACCACCGCCGCCAGCGCAGTGGCCAGCACCATGGCCACGACCGCCTTGGACGGCGCGCCGCGGGAGACATCCCCACCGCCGGAACCGACAGCACCCGCAGCCGCGCCGGCCTCGCCGGGAACCGCGGCGGCCGTCCCGCCACGCGCCGCGTCCTCCGTGGTCACGGGCAACCGCCCCACCCGCACGCGCTCCCAGGCCCGCTCCCACTCCGGCAACCGCTCCTCGGGCACCCGGCAGGCCCGCAAGAAGGCCAGCATCACCGCCTTCTTCGGGAACCGCCGCCCGGCCAGCATGTCGGCGCACGTGGCGCGGGGCAGGCGGGTGCCGCCCAGCTTGCCGGCCCGCGACTCCAGCTCCCGCAGCGACGCGTCGGCCCGCGCGAACTCCTCGGCCAGCAGCCTCACCAGCTCCTCGTGCGAGGTCACCGCCGCCGGCGCGTCGAAGTCGCCGCGACGCTCCCTGCCACCTTGCAGATCCGCGCTCATCGCCCCTCTGTCTCGTCCGCCAATACTTGCGCAAAGTTTACGACCCATCACTCTCCGCGTCCGAGTCTGGCCGAATCCGTCCGGGGTCCTGTTGGACACCTCGCCGCCACGGCTTCACTGACGGTCGTCTCCCGCCGCCCGGCGGGAGCGGGCAGCACGAAGGAGAACCACCATGACCAGGACGAACACCGCGCGACGTATGGCCCTCGCCGCCTCGATCGGCGCGATCCTGCTCGCGGGCGGCACGGCGGCGGTGCCGGCCGGGGCGGCGGCAGCGGCCGCGCGCAACCCGTGCGGGCTGTACCGGGACAACGGCCAGGCGATGTACAAGAACTGCTCGCAGGCCAACGAGAACCTGTTCGTGACCCGCATCCTCTCGTCGAACACCTACCACTGCGTCACGCCGGGCAGCGTCGCCCACCTGGGCGGCTGGAACAACGTCTTCAGGGTCTACCACCGCGGCACCTGCTGACCGGAGACGAGCTCGGGGGCCGGGCCCGGCGCGTGCGGCCACGCGCCGGGCCCGCCCGCATGCACCCCGTTGTTCGACGAACGCGATCCCTTGCCGGCGGAGCACGGCGGCACCCCGCCCGAGAAAGCCGGACGGGGTGCGCAGGGAGGGCGTCAGGTGGCGTCGTGGTGGTGACGGACGCGGGCGTCGTCCTCGCGACGCTGATGCGGCACGGCGACGTCGGCGCCGCGCGGCCCCAGGTACGGATCCGTGGCGCGCAGACCCGCCGTGGCGACCACGCGGCTGATGTCGCTGGGCGAGATCAGGCCGACGAGGTGCCCGTCGGGGTCGAGGACGACGGCACGGCCGTCCGCGCAGCCGTCCATGCGGCCGAGCAGGTCCGTCAGCGGCTCGTCAGGACGCGCCTGGGGCACCTCGTGCGGCGGGCAGGCGATGTCGCCCAGCCGGGTGGCCGCGCGGGCCTCGGGAGGCACCCGGCGGATGCGGTTGAGCGTGACCAGCCCGGTGAACACGCCGAGCCTGTCCACCAGCGGGTACGTCGACAGCCGATGCCGCATGACCACCCGGTCGATCAGCCCCGCCACGGTCTCCTCGGGGTGGGCGGTGACGGGCCTGCCGGACATGACGTCGCCGACGCGCAGCCCGTACAGGGCCTTGCCGAGCTGGGTCTGCTGTTCCTCTGCGGTTGCGGCGTTCACCAGGAACAGGCCGATGAGGGCCAGCCACAGCCCCTGGAACCCGAGCCCGGTGACGACCTGGAGGAAGCCGAGGGCGATGAGCGCGTACCCGAAGACCCGGCCGGCGCGGGCCGCGGCGACGGCCGCCCGCGTACGGTCGCCCCAGCGCGCCCACAGGGCGGCCCGCAGCACCCGCCCGCCGTCGAGCGGCGCGGCCGGGATGAGGTTGAAGATGGCCAGCAGGACGTTCACCCCGGCCAGGTACCAGAAGATGCCGGCCAGCAGCGGCACCCCCGTCACGGCGCCGGCGAGCACCGCGATGACCGCCGACGCCACGCCGACCAGGAAACTCGTCAACGGCCCCACGACCGCGATCTTCAGGTCGGCGCCCGGCGTCCGAGGCTCGCCGCGCAGCTCGGCGACGCCACCGAGCAACCACAGGGTGATCTGCGACACCTCGATGCCGTGGCGGCGCGCGGTCACCGCGTGGGCCAGCTCGTGGGCGAGCAGCGAAGCCATGAACAGGACGGCGGCGACCAGCCCGGCCAGCAGGTAGATCGCCGGAGAGTGGCCGGGGAAGACGACCGGGAACCGCCCGAACGCCAGCCCTGCGACCAGGATGACGACGATGACCAGCACGCTGATGTTGAGCCCGACCCGGACTCCGGCGATGCGGCCAAGAGAAATCGAGGAGCGCATCTTCCCTCCCGCGAGAAGGCTGTCGCCGTCACTTACCCTCAGTCCGCAGCAGGTCACCTGCCCCGCGGTGAGACCCCCGCGCAAAGACGGGGCCCGCGAAGACTGGGCCACCGGGACGTGTCCGGGGAGGACTACCGTTCGGGCGGGCCGGTCCTGGCGGGCGGCGGGCTGTCACGGTCGTCGAGGTCGGTGCCGTGCCCATCCCCGTGCCCATCCCCGGGCCCATCCCCGTGCCCGTCTCCATGAGGACCGTGCCCGTCCCCGTGCCCCTTCCCGTGGCCGGCGTTCAGCCGGATCTTCTCGCCCCCGTACGCCCGGCTCATCTTCACCCTGAGCCGGCCCAGCGGCCCGCGCGCGACCTCGGGCGGCACCCCGTCCCCGTCCGGCGCGGACGGCAGCATCGGGACGGGGGTCTTGCCCTGTACGTGCGCCTCGATGTCGTCCGACGGTTTCGTGTGCACCTCGATGAACTCCCCGTGCGGCAACCGCTGGATGACCCCCGACTCGACGCCGTGCGCGGCCACGGCGGCGTCGGAGCGCTGCAGGCCGAGGCAGATGCGGTAGGTGATCCAGTACGCCAGCGCGGGGGCGATGAAGATGAGCGCGCGCCCGATGTACGTCGTCCAGTTGAGGCTGATGTGGAAGTTGGCGGCGAACAGGTCGTTGGCGCCGAGCAGCCACAGCACCCCGTAGAAGGCGATGGCGGAGATGCCGATGGCGGTGCGGTGCGGGTTGTTGCGGGGCCGGTCGGCGATGTGGTGCTCGCGCCGGTCGCCGGTGACCCATCGTTCCAGGAACGGGAAGAGCACGAGCCCCGTGATGATCAGGCCGAGGGGCACGAGGGCCGGGATGAGGACGCTCAGCGGCAGCGTCCCGCCGGCGGTGCCGAACAGGTTGACCTCCCAGGGCGGCATGAGGCGCAGCGAGCCCTCCAGGAAGCCCATGTACCAGTCGGGCTGGGAACCGGCGGAGATGTCGGCCGGCGTGTAGGGGCCGAACAGCCAGATGGGGTTGATCTGCGCGAACGTCGCCAGCCCGCACACCACCGCGAGCGTGAACAGCAGGTACGCCCCCGACTTGGCCATGAAGGCGGGCAGCAGCGGCGCGCCCACCACGTTCCGCTCCGTACGTCCCTTGCCCGGCATCTGGGTGTGCTTCTGCACCCACATCAGGACGAGGTGGGCGGTGATGAGCGCGAGCAGGATGCCGGGGATGAGCAGGATGTGCAGGGCGTAGAAGCGTTCGATGACCGTCTCGCCGGGATACTCGCCGTTGAAGAGGAAGAACGACAGGTACGTGCCGACCAGCGGGATCGACTGCAGCACGCCCTGCGTGATCCGCAGCCCGGCACCCGACAGCAGGTCGTCGGGCAGCGAGTAGCCGGTCAGGCCCTCGAACAGCGACAGCGTGAACAGGCCGATGCCGATCAGCCAGTTGATCTCGCGCGGCTTGCGGTAGGCGCCGGTGAAGAACACCCGCAGCATGTGGACGACCAGGCTGGCCACGAACAGCAGGGCCGCCCAGTGGTGGATCTGCCGGATCAGCAGGCCGCCGCGCACCTCGAAGCTGATCTCCAGCGTGGACGCGTACGCCTCGGACATCTGCACGCCGAGCAGCGGCGCGTACGGGCCGTCGTAGATGACGTGGCCCATGCTGGGGCGGTACCAGAAGGTGAGGAACGTGCCGGTCAGCAGCAGGATGATGAACGTGTAGAGCGCGATCTCGCCCAGCAGGAACGACCAGTGGTCGGGGAAGATCTTGCGCAGGTTGCGCTTGAGGAAGTTCGCGCCGCCGATGCGGTCGTCAAGGAACCTGGCCGGCCCGCTGATGAACTGCGGCGGTGTCTCCATCGATGGCCTCCCCCATAGCCGCCGCCCCGGCAGGACGATCTCAGGCCCCCGTGATCGCCTGCCCCCACGCTGGAACGCCGGGGCAACTGGTAAGGCGGCTGCCCCCGATCTCCTCCACGAAAACACAAGCCCCAGCAAGGACTTCCCCGCCGAGCGGCGCACCGGCCCTGAGGCCGGGGGCGGGCGAGGCGAATGGCGGTTTGCCCATGGGTGTGACGGGCAGCCGCGCAACCATGAGAACCACATCCACGATCACCGTGCGCACGCGCCGCCACCGCGCCCGCGGCTCGAAGCGGCGGGGGCTGCTCCTGGCGGGCGCGGCCGCGGCGGGGGCGGCCGCGATGGCGGCCAGGCGGGCGTTGCGCAACCGGCACCCCGGGGCCGTCCCCTGGTACGCGGTCACCGTCGCGGTCGACCCCGCCGAGCTGACCGGCAGGGAACGGCCGGACCTGCTCGCCCGGCTGGCCGAGCGGCACGAGGTGCGCATCACGCGGGCGCCGGGCGGCCGGGGCACCGAGATCGCGGTCCGCACCGCCGACGGCGCGACCAGGGAGCAGGTACGGGCGCTCAAGCAGCTCCTGGAGACCGGCGAGGTGCTGGTGGTGGAGGGACAGCCGGAGGGCCGCCGCACCCCGCTCGGCCGCGCCGCCCGCCCGGCGATCCGCCGGCTCACACGAAGGGGAGCCCGGTGACCGCCCGGTGCGCCCGAAGGAAACCCCCAGGAGAACAGCGGAGGCGCGCGCGATGAGCGCGCCGTGCGGACCGAGGAGGAGGGCGTGATGCGGGCGTTGTGCTGGACGGGCGTCAACGAGGTGGCGGTCGAGGACGTGCCGGAGCCCAAGCTGCTCAACCGGCAGGACGCGCTGGTACGGGTGACGGCCAGCTCGGTGTGCGGGTCCGACCTGCACCTGCTGGACGGCTACGTCCCCGCGATGCTGAAGGGCGACGTGCTGGGCCACGAGTTCGTCGGCGAGGTGGTGGAGGTCGGCCAGGACGTACGGCACCGCCGGGTGGGCGAGCGCGTCACCGTGTGCTCGATCCTGGGCTGCGGCCGCTGCCACTACTGCCAGGAGGGCCTGTGGTCGCTGTGCGACAACACGAACCCGAACCCGGGCCTCCAGGAGAAGCTGAACGGCCACTCCAGTGCCGGCATCTTCGGCTACTCCCACGCCATGGGCGGCTTCGCGGGCAGCCACGCCGAGTACGTCCGGGTCCCGTACGCCGACGTCAACGCCTTCCCCGTGCCGGAGAACGTCCCGGACTCGAACGCGGTGTTCGCCTCGGACGCGGTCCCGACGGGATGGATGGGCGCGGACCTGGGCCAGGTCGGCCCCGGTGACGTGGTGGCCGTGTGGGGCTGCGGCGGGGTGGGCCAGATGGCCGCGCTGGCGTCCCTGCGCATGGGCGCCGAGCGGGTGATCGCGATCGACCGCTTCCCCGAGCGGCTCGGCATGGCCGCCGCGCTCGGCGCGGAGCCGCTCGACTACGAGCAGACGGACGTGCTGGACGCGCTCAAGGAGCTGACCGGCGGGCGCGGCCCCGACGTCTGCATCGAGGCGGTCGGCATGGAGAGCCACGGCACCGGCCCCCAGTACGCCTACGACCGCGCCAAGCAGGCGGTGCGCCTGCAGACCGACCGGGGTCTCGCGCTGCGCCAGGCGGTGCAGGCGTGCAGGAAGGGCGGCACGGTGTCGGTGCTCGGCGTGTACGTCGGGATGGTCGACAAGTTCCCGATGGGCGCGCTGATGAACAAGGGCCTGACGATGCGCGGCGCCCAGCAGCACGGCCACCGCTACATCCCGATGATCCTGGAGCGGATGGGCCGGGGCGAGATCGACGCCTCCGCGCTGCTGACGCATCCGATGAGCCTGGACGACGGACCGAAGGGCTACGAGCTGTTCAAGCGGAAGCTGGACGGCTGCGTCCGCGCCGTCTTCCGCCCGTGACCTGCACCGACATTTCACACAATCTCAAGAACTCCGGCGTGGCAGCCGCCATCGGATACAGGCGTGAGACTCTTCGCCACCCAGCTGCTCCGCTTCGCCTGGGCGGAGGCGCGGTCGTGCACGTTCGCGCTCGCCATGTTCGCCGGCCTCGCCGCCTCGTCGGTGCTGCCGCTGCCGATCCCGCGTTACGACGCGCTGCTGCTGTACGCCGTCGCGGTGACCGCGCTGCTGCGCCTGACCCGCTGGGAGACCGGCGCGGAGACCGCCGTCATCGCCGCGTTCCACCTGGTGGGGCTGGCCTTCGAGCTGATCAAGGTGAGGCTCGGCTCGTGGGCCTATCCCGAGGACGCCTACACCAAGATCGGCGGGGTGCCGCTCTACAGCGGGTTCCTCTACGCGGCCGTGGGCAGCTACGTCTGCTCGGCGTGGCGGATCTTCGAGCTGCGGCTGGCGAACTACCGCACGGTGCCGACGACCCTCGTCGCGCTGGCCGTCTACGTCAACTTCGTCAGCCAGCACTACTGGATCGACCTGCGGCTCCCGCTGGCCGCCGCGCTGCTGGTCGTCACGTGGGGCACGGTGGTGCACTTCACGGTGGGCGTACGGCGCTACCAGATGCCGCTGGCGCTGGCCCTGGCCCTCATCGGCTTCTTCCTGTGGGTCGCCGAGAACATCGCCACCTTCCTGGGCGCCTGGCAGTACCCGTACCAGCAGGAGACCTGGCATCTCGTGCACCCGGCGAAGTTCGGGGCGTGGGCGCTGCTGGTCAGCGTCACGTTCGTGATGGTCGCCTCGTGGCAGGCGAGCCGCGGACGGCTGCACCTCGCCGCCTCGCGCGGCCAGGTGAGGGGCTGGGCGGCGCCGGTGCGCCGCGTGCCCTCATGAGCTCCTACAGGCCCTGGGTCAGGGCGACGATCACCGTGATCAGCGCGATCGGGCCGAGGATCGCGGTGTTGACCACGACCGCGCTGCTGCCGGGCAGCACGCGGGCGAGGGCGCCGGAGGCGACGCGGCGCACCCGGCCGGCGCCGGGCAGCGCGAACAGGCCGATCGTGAAGACCCCCGCCGCCAGCGACTCGGCGTGACCGGCGCTCAGCAGGCCGGTCATGTTCAGGAGCGTGCCGGCGACGAGGCCGAACGCCAGCGACAGGAGCAGGTGGCCGACCGCCACGAGCGCGGCCCTGGAGACGTCTTCGCGCTCCTCGTCGAGGAAGTGGCCGGCGACCCGCAGCGCCAGCGACAGCCCGGCCGCGATCAGGCCGACCGCGACCGGCTCGAGCACGGTGAACGCCGCCAGCATGACCAGCACGAGCACGCCGGAGAAGCCGCTGCTCTTCATGAACCTGCGCAGGTCGAACGGCTCGGCGGGCGGCGCGGGGCGCGGCGGCTCGGGCAGGGGGTCCTGCACGGTCTCCGCCGCGGTGGTCGCGGGGTGCCGCTGCTCGTGGACGCTCGTGGCGTACGCGACGGGCGGCAGCAGGTCGGAGACCGCGTCCATGGTGAGCGTACGATCGGCCCGCGAGGCGGGGCGGGAGCTCCCGCCGTCGGGGTCGAGCTCGGCGGCCATGCGGGCCAGCTCGCGCGCGGTGGGCCGGTCGGTGGGGTCGAGGGTCAGCGCCCTGGTCAGCCAGCCGCGCAGCCACGCCGGGGCGTGCTCGGCCTGCCAGCGGCCCTCCATCGTGTTGAAGCAGACGGACTCGAACGTTCCCGTGCCGAACGGCGGCATCCCCGTGGCGGCGAAGAACACCGTTGAGGCGAGCGCGTGCACGTCGGCCGCCTGGGTGACCAGCGACTCGCGGATGATCTCGGGCGCGAGGTAGCCGGGCGTGCCGACGAACATCCCCGTCTGCGTCAGCCTGGCCGCGTCGACCAGGTGCGCGATGCCGAAGTCGATGACCAGCGGCGCGCCGTCGACCATCATGACGTTGGACGGCTTGAGGTCGCGGTGGATCACCCCGGCCGCGTGGATGTCGACCAGCGCCTGGCACAGCCCCTGGGCGAGCCTGACGACGTCGTGCGGGCCCAGCGGGCCGCCGGTCAGCACGGTGTCCTCAAGCGTGCGGCCGTCGGCGAAGCGGGTCACGACGTAGGGCCGGCCCCCGGCCAGCTCGGCGTCGAGCACCTCGGCGACGAAGCGGCTGCGTACCCGCCGCATGGTCTCGACCTCGCGGAAGAGGCGGTCGCGCGCCTTGAGGTCGGCGGCCACGTGCGGGTGCAGCACCTTGATCGCGACGTGCCGTCCCGCCTCGTCGAGACCGAGGTGGGCGACCCCCATGCCGCCCTCGCCGATCTTCCTGAGCACCCGGTAGGGACCGAGTTGTTCCTGCGCCTGCGTGCTCATCCTCGACGTCATCCTCCGTGTTCCCCCGTTGGCCGCTGGTCGTCCGTACCGGACGGGACATTGTCCCGCATCTCCGCCTTTCGCCACGCGTTGTTCACCCTTCCAACGCCTGGGCGGGCCCGCAAGGTTTCCCGCCGCAGCACTTCTCTGCGCTGGATCCCCCGTCGGGTACGGGGTTTCCCGGCAGCCGGAACCTCCCGGCGTATTTCTTCCGGGTTATTGACGAAATTTGCGCGACTTCGGCAGACTCTCCGGCAGGTCGCGGCGAGCCGCGGCGATCACCGCAGTGGGAGGACGTACTGATGACTGGTTCCGACAACGGCGCGCAGGTCGGCCGGAGGGCCTTGCTGGCCGGCGTGGCAGGTCTGGCCGGGGCGGCGGCGCTGCCGGCGACGGCGGCTCAGGCGGCGCCGGGACGCCATCCCGCGAACTGGCCGGAGCAGGAGCCGTACGGCATCGCGGACACCAGGCCCGACCTGTGGCCCAGGGACGACAACTCGTTCGTCCTGCCGCTCGAACTGCGCCCCCGCGACAGGGAACTGGGCCGGGTGTGGATGCGCGACACGTACGTCAACTGCTTCATCGTGCGAGGCCGCCCGCTCTATGTCGCGACGGGCACCACGCGGGCGCCCGGCCTGCAGGCGGCGGGCCCCTGGAACGACGGCATCTTCGTGTGGACCGCGCCGTCGCTGAAGGGCCCGTGGCGGCTGGCGGACACCACCCGCATCAGGCCGGACGCGGAGAAGGGGAAGGTGTGGTCGCCCGAGTTCGCCGGCGAGAACCGGGAAGGGCGCACGGTGGTGGCGCCGTGGCAGGAGTACTGGACCGACGACAGGTTCGGCAAGCGCGGCCAGGCGTGGGCGCCGGAGGTGCACTACTTCCGCGGCAAGTGGTACATCGTGGCCTGCATGGGCGACCACTCCCAGAAGGTGGGCTCGTTCCTGCTGGTGAGCGAGGGCGGGGTCGAGGGGCCCTACCGGCTCGCGGAGGGCAACCTGGACAAGCCGTTCGGCGAGTCCTTCATCGGCGGCCCTGCGTTCATCGAGCCGGGCGCGTACCACCACATCGACGGCAGCCTCTACAGCGAGGGCGGCGAGGCGTGGCTGGTGCTGCACAACCACCTGTACGCCAAGTTCCGCGACGACATGGAGGACATCGTCCCGGCCACGGGGCTGCCCGCGTTCCAGCAGCAGCCGTACGCGCCGGAGCCTTACCTCGAAGGCGCGTACGTCTTCAAGCACGAGGGCAAGTACTACCTCCTGCACGCCGCCTGGGACCGCACCTCGACCAACCCCGACGGCAGCACCCGTTACGCCTACGACCCGGGCGGCGCCGGGCGGACGCAGTACCAGTACGACGCGGTGGTCGCCGTCGCCGACCGGTTCGAGGGCCCGTACTCCAAGCGGTGGACGCTGGGCGTCGGCGCCGGGCACAACAACGTCTTCCGCGACCACGCCGGACGGTTGTGGGCCACGTTCTTCCGCAACCCGAACGTCGGCTACTGGGCCGACCCGTCCCGCGTCGGTGACGCGGCCGTGGCCGGCGTGGTGCGGCTGGAGTGGACGGGGCCGCGCGGGAACCGCCTCTACGTCCAGCGCCGCCACGGCCGCTGATCCGGCCTTGCTCTACAGGCTGTAGAGTGACGCGGACCTAGGAAAGGGGCGAAAGTGCTGCGCTGGTTCCGGATCGCGGCGGTGGCCGAGGCGTGCTCGTGGGCGGGCCTGCTGGTCGGAATGTTCTTCAAGTACGTGACCGAGACCGGTGAGCTCGGCGTCAAGGTGTTCGGGCCGATCCACGGCGCCCTGTTCGTGCTCTACGGGCTCGGCGTGCTGCTCTCGGCGCGGGAGGCGGGCTGGAGCCGCGGCGCGATCGTGCTCGGGCTGGCGTGCGCGGTGCCGCCGTTCACCTCGCTCTGGTTCGAGCGCCGCATGGCCGCCCGCACCCCGCAACCCGCCTGACCCCCGCCCCCGGCCTTCCGCGGCCGGGGGCGTGCGGCGGCCGCCCCGTCACCGTCCCCGTCAGGCGCCGACGGTGACGGGGCCCTCCCTGCGGGCGCTGCGCCGCCGGTGCTCGTCTTCGACGTGCTGCTTCAGCCGCGCGAGGTCCTGGCGCAGCTTGTGGCCGGGGTCCGCGCCGAGGAGCCTGGCGATCGCGTGCCCGGCGGCCCCCACCACCGGGTTGTACGTCAGCCGCACCTGCACGCGGGTCCTGCCCCGCCCCCTGTTCACCAGCCGCAGCGACCCGGTGTGCGCGATGAGCTGCCCCTCGGTGGACTTCCAGGCGATCTCCTTGCCCTCGTCGCGCTTGGTCTCGGTGGCGTCGAAGCGGATCGGCACCCCGGCGGGACCCTTGATCATCCAGTGCGACAGCTCACCGTCGGGCGAGCGGCGCACCTCGTACACGTCGGGCATGACCCGGGCGAAGACCGAATAGTCGCTCACCAGCTCCCAGATGGCCTCGGGCGGGGCGGCGACCTCGACCGCCTCGGCCACGTCCACGGCGCTCCGGCCGGCGTTGATGCCGGTGAGCCTGCGCAGCGGCAGGTTGGTCAGCGCGCGGGCGGCCACGGCGACACCCGCCGTGCGGACGACCCAGGAGAGCGGTCCCGGCAGGCGGCGGGCGGCGGTCAGCGCGTACGCGGCCGCCACCCCCGCCATGAACCTGGCGGTCGGTGACCAGCGCTGCTGCAGCAGCTCGGGCACGGGCTCGCGGGGCCGGCCCGGCCCCTGCAACGTGGGCACGCCGGTCGGGTCGAGGTGCGGGGTCCAGCGGGTCACGACCGACTTGACGCCGGGAATGCGGCGCACGGCCTTCCTGGCCCGCTCCTCCTCGCCGGCCAGCAGGTCGCCGTCCAGCGTCACGACGTGGTCCTCGACCGTGACGTGGACGGCGTGCGGATGGCTGACGTGGCGGCCCAGCTCGGCGCGTACCCGCTCGGTCAGCACCCGGTCGTCGGCGGAGCGGCCGCTGACCTGGTAGCGCAGCGCGGCGCCCGCGCCACGCCCGCGGTTGCCCAGGTCGCGGCTGAGCACTCCGGCCCCGTCCCGCACCTCGTGCGTGGCGTGCGCGGCCTGGTCGCGTACGCGCGCCCGGCGGGCCCGCCCGCGCGCGGGATCCAGCAGGTACACGGCCGCGGCCCCCGCACAGGCCCCCGCCCCGGCCGACTTGAGGACGATCGGAAGGCGTGACCGGCCGTCCCCCGCGCTTACGTCGCGATAGGTGCTCATGACTCCCCCAGTTCGCACCCGGCATCATGCTCGCTTTCATGCTCGCGGAGGGCCGCTACCCGCCCGTGACCTGCGCTAACCGAAGCACGCGCCGACTCTGCGTGACGACGTATTCACGGATGACCACCGGAGCCGTAAAGTGTCAGGATGACTGTCGTGATCACGCGGCCGGTCCGGCCTGAGCAGTCTCCCGTCGGCGCCGTGGTCCCCCGTCTCACGAGGTTCCCGCGCGCGGGACGTGTTCCCCTCCCCCAGCAGCCGTACAGCTGACGCACGACAAGGACCCTTATGTCACAGATCAGTCCCCCCGGCCCTGCGGAAACGGGCAGCGACGGCCAGCCCGCGCTCAAACGGGTGATGGGCCCGGGCCTCCTGCTGCTCTTCATCGTCGGCGACATCCTCGGCACCGGCATCTACGCCCTGACCGGCCAGGTGGCCGGCGAGGTGGGCGGCGCCGCGTGGCTGCCGTTCGCCATCGCGTTCATCGTCGCGCTGATCACGGCGTGCTCCTACCTGGAGCTGGTCACGAAATATCCGGAGGCGGCGGGCGCTGCGCTCTACGTCCACAAGGCGTTCGGCAAACACCTGCTGACCTTCCTGGTGTGCTTCGCGGTGATGTGCTCCGGCATCACCTCGGCGTCGGCGGCCTCGCGGGCCTTCGCCGCGAACCTCGCCACCGGCTTCGGCTTCGAGGCCGGCAACACCGTCATCCTGCTGATAGCGATGGCATTCATGCTGCTGGTGCTGGCCGTCAACCTGCGCGGCGTGGGCGAGAGCGTCAAGGTCAACGTGGTGCTCACCGCGATCGAGCTGTCCGGCCTGCTGCTCGTCATCGTGCTGAGCCTCTACTTCATCACCGGCGGGCAGGCCGACTTCTCCCGGGTGGTGGCGTTCGAGACGCCCGAGGACAAGAGCGTGTTCCTCGCGGTCAGCGCGGCCACGTCGCTGGCCTTCTTCGCCATGGTCGGCTTCGAGGACTCCGTCAACATGGCCGAGGAGACGAAGAACCCGGTCAAGATCTTCCCGCGGATGATGTTCACCGGCATCGGCATCACCGGGCTGATCTACGTCCTGGTGTCCATCTGCGCGGTCGCGGTGGTGCCGGTCGGCACGCTGGCGGAGAGCGAGACGCCGCTGGTGACGGTGGTGGAGACGGCGGCGCCGGGGGTGCCGATCGGCGAGCTGCTGCCGTTCATCTCGATGTTCGCCGTCGCCAACTCGGCGCTGATCAACATGCTGATGGCCAGCCGCCTGCTGTACGGGATGAGCAAGCAGGGCGTGCTGCCGCCGTTCCTCGCCAGGGTGCACCCGACGCGGCGCACCCCGCACACGTCCATCGTGTTCACCACCGGCATCGCGCTGCTGCTCATCGCCTACGTCTCGCTGGTGCCCGACAGCCCGGTCGTCGCGCTGCTCGGCGGCACCACGTCGCTGCTGCTGCTCGCGGTGTTCGCGCTGGTCAACGTCTCCGTCCTGGTGCTGCGCCGGGAGGACACCGGAGTCGAGCACTTCAAGGCGGGCCGGGTCCTGCCTGTGGTGGGCACGGCCACCTGCCTCTACCTGGTACTCCCCTGGTCCTCCGGCCGCCCGGCGGGCCAGTACGAGATCGCGGGCGTCCTGCTGGCGGTCGGCCTGCTCCTGTGGGGCCTCACCTGGTGGTCACGAAGAAGAGCCTGACCCCCGGGCGCCCGGGGCCGCTCCCCCGGGAGCGGCCCTTTCGCCTGCGAGAATCTCGTCAGCCGGCCCTGGTGTAGATGAGCTTGAAGTCGTGGCGCCACGTGTGGCCGTCCTCCGAGACCTCCCAGGCGCCCTCGATCGTCTTGCCGTCGGCCGTGACCGTGCCGCGGTAGCGCTGGGCGAAGGCCGGGTCCGCGCGCCAGAAGCGCAGCTCGCCGTTGTCGAGGGTCATCAGGTAGTCGCGGGTTTCGCCGCGCGAGTCGTGGTAGTGCTGGACGAACACCTCGGGCTGGTCGCTCAGCCCGATGGCGCAGATGCCGTCGGGGGCGTCGGGGTGGTCGTTGGTAAAGGTCTGGGCGAGCACCCGCCGTCCCTTCAGCCAGGCGAACGTGGTGCGGCCGTGGCCGACGACCTCGGGGCTGCCGGGGCCGAAGAAGCCGGCGTCGAAGACGGCGGCCGTCTCCCACTCCCCCACCAGCACGTCGAGGCGGTCGAGGGCGGGTGAACGGCCGGACGGCAGGTCGGCGGGGGTCATCTTCTCCTCGCTCATCACGGTGGGTTCTCTCCTCGCGCAGGAAAACGGGCTTCGAAAGGTTGGACCGTCCGCGGAGCGAGAACTGATCGGCGGGCACGCGAGAGCCCGGGCACGGTGAGGTGCCCGGGCTCAGGGAACGCGGTCAGGCGGCGACGATGTTCTCCGCCTGGGGGCCCTTCTGGCCCTGCACGACGTCGAAGGAGACCTTCTGGCCCTCCGTCAGCTCGCGGTAGCCGCCGTTGGCGACGATGTTGGAGTAGTGGGCGAAGACGTCGGCGCCGCCGCCGTCCTGGGCGATGAAGCCGAAGCCCTTTTCCGAGTTGAACCACTTCACGGTGCCAGTCGCCATGTCGATCTCCTTAGATATGCGCAGATCTGACGGAATCCGCACCTTGCGGAATCCGTGTCGCCACGATGTGCCCATCCGGAAATGACCGGCGAACAAAAAATGCGCCCGAAGATTACAATCTGCCGGGCGCACACAAAGTCTTTTATGGGAACCACAACTGCAACGCCATCAGGCTAGCACACCCCCTCGGCATTGACGCATTGTGAGTGTCGTCCATTTATCGTGGCTTGTGCGGAATTTAAGAGGTTTACTCCGCATTCCAGGAGGGAAAGCGGTCACGCGGTCTGGGCCAGCAGGGCGCGGGCGCGCACCGCGCCACCCGGCGAGAAGTTCGGGTTGATGGACAGGGCGCGCGTCAGGTGGGTACGCGCCCAGGCGAGGCGGCCGCGGGCGTACTCGATCTCGCCCCGGTGGTAGGAGAACAGCGCGCTGCGCCCGCCGAGCGTGGCGGCGCGGGCGGCGTACCTGGCGGCCTCGGCGGACCGGCCGGCCCGGTGGAGCGCCCAGGCCAGCGCGTCGGCGACCTCGACGGCCTGCCGCCGCGCCCATTCGAGCCGCAGATGCCGTACGGCGGCGCGCGCGTCACCGTGGTCGGCCTGGAACACCCCGATGGCGTAATGGTCGGTGTCACCGTTGGCGGCCAGCACCTTGTGGTGGGCCACGAACGCGGCGTACTGCCGCCTGGCCTCTTCGCGCTGGCCGAGGTGGTCGAGCAGCTCGCCGTACTCGACGGCGTAGGCGGGCGAGCGGGCGACGGCGGTGGCGTAGTCGCGCCTGGCCTGGTCGGGGTTGCCGAGCGCGGCCTCCGTACGCGCCTTGCCCGCGCGGGCGGGCACGTGACCGGGGTCGGCGGCGAGTGCCTGCGTGTACGCCGCCCGCGCCGCGGAAGGGTCGCCCTCGTCCCAGGCGAGATCGCCGAGCCGCCACTGGCAGAAGGCGTACTCTGCGGGGTCGCCGGCGACCTGGCAGGCGCGGCGCAGCAGCTCGCGGGCCGGCCCGACGCGGCCGTGGAGGTGTTCGACGCGGGCGGCCCTGGTGAAGGAGGCGAGGTCGGGGCGGCCGTCGAGCATGCGGCGCAGCGCCCGCTCGGCCTGGTCGTAGCGGCCCAGCGCCAGGTAGGCGTCGGTGAGCACGCCGTAGAGCGCCCAGCTGTTCGGGGCGGCGGTGCGGGCACGGGCGGCCCAGCGGACCGCGCCCGCGTGGTCGTGCCGGGCGTTGGCCAGCTCGCCCATGCCGATGAGGGCCTCGACGGGGGGCCCGCCGAGCCGCAGGGAGCGTTCCAAAGCCGCCTCGGCCTTGGCGTGGAAGGAGGTCTCGGCGGTGCGGAGTGCCTGCCGGAGGTACAGGTGGCCGAGGTTCGCCCAGCCCGCCGCGTCGCCGGGGTGGCGGCTCAGGCGGCGCTGGACGGCCTCGATGCCGTCCGGCAGGTCGTGCGGCGTCCAGCCCACGGGGCCCGGCGGCGGCTCCTCCTGGCGCAGGAGCCCGGTGGGGGCGTACATGGCCATCAGGGCACAGGCCACCAGCACGCATCCCAGCAGGGGCAGCACGAGCCGTACGCGTTTCATCTGATCGGGGTGTCCTCGTGGTGGGGATGAGCGGGACGGGCAGGTCAGGGCGTGCGGCGGATGGCGGCGTTGACGAGCTCGATGCCGCGCAGGCCGGGCGACGTCCCTGCGGGGACGGGCCTGCTGGGCGTGCCCTGCCAGGCGATGGCGAGGTCGGCCCAGTGGGCGCCGCCGCGCAGGCGGGTGCCGAGCTCGCGGTTGAGGTCGTCGGCCCAGCTCTGGTGCAGGGTCAGGGCGACCTTGCGCGGGCCGACGCCGCCGCCGTGCCGGACGAACGTGCCGGGCGCGAGGGCCTCGTGGAGGCTGAAGCCGGCCAGCGTCAGCTCGCCGCGCGGCCGTGGCCGCCCGTTGACGGCGGGGGTGGCGAGGAGCGCGCTGCCGCCGGTGGCCGCGAACACCATGCGGAAGGTGTCGATCGCGTACGTCACGTTGGTCTCGGGGTCGGAGAGCGCGAAGCCGCCGGGGTGGCAGATCCGGCCGCTGGGCGTCGCGACGGTGTCGTACCGCTCGCCGACCGGCGTCCACAGGGCCTTGCCGCCGTCCACCAGCTCGACCGGGCCGAGCCCGGAGAACCCGATGCCCGCCCGTCGCAGTTCGGCGAGGAAGCCGGGCGAGAGGGTCAGCTTCAACCCGCCCTCCCTGGACAGGTAGCTGCCGGCCTGCCCGTACGCGAGGCAGCCGGTGCCGACCGGGGCGGCCACGGCAGGCCGAGCGGCGGGCTGGGCGGCGGACAGGAGGGCGGCGAGGGCGGTGCCGCCCGCGACCAGGGACGCACGGGTCGAGCGCATGCTTGCTGCTCCTTCGGGGGAAGAGCCGGGGGGGACCGCGCCGGGGGTGTCCGCACCGGCACGCTTGGTCGATTACGGTGAGTAGTTATACCACCGCGTTACGCATCGGCGGGTGAGGTTCTCCCAGCTCGCCAGCACCTTGACGTGTTGATGAAAATCAACACGCCCAAGTGCGGTGAGTCCCGTAAATCCTGCGGTGACCTCGATCACGTGGACGAAAATCAACGTTGACGCGCCCATGGCGCAGGCCGGAGAGTGCCGGTATCGGAGGAGGTTCACCACATGATCAGCACCACCGCGCCGGCGGGCAATGGACACGGCATCGAGGTTCCCAGGGGGCTCAGCGGCGTCGTCGTCACCGAGACGCGCCTGAGCGACGTCCGCGGCCGTGAGGGCTTCTACCACTACCGCCAGTACTCCGCGGTCGAACTCGCGGAGAAGCGCACGTTCGAGGACGTCTGGCATCTGATGCTGCTCGGCGCGCTGCCGTCCGCCGAGGAGCGGCGGCGCTTCGTCGAGCGCACGCTGCCGCTGCGTCACGTGCCCGAGGCGCTGCGGCCCCTGCTGCCCGCGCTGGCCACGCCGGGCGGCGGCCCCCTGGACGCCGTGCGCGGCGCGGTGTCGGCGGCCGGCTCCGCGCTCGGGATGCGTCCGCTCTACGACCTCGGGACCGAGCAGCGGCTTGACGACGCGCTGCTGGTGAGCGCGCTGACGCCGACGCTGCTGACCGCGCTGCACCGGCTCTCGCTCGGCCTGGAGCCGGTCGAGCCGCGCGACGACCTGACGTACGCCGCCAACTACCTCTACATGCTCACCGGCGAGGAGCCGGAGCCCGCGCACGCCAGGGCGATCGAGCAGTACCTGATCTCGACCGTCGACCACGGCTTCAACGCCTCCACCTTCACCGCGCGGGTGATCGCCTCGACGGGCGCCGACCTGGCGTCCTGCGTGGTGGGGGCGCTGGGCGCGCTGTCGGGGCCGCTGCACGGCGGCGCCCCGAGCCGCGCCCTGGACACCCTCGACGCGATCGGCACGCCCGACCGCATCGACGCCTGGGTCCGCGAGCGCGTGCTGGCCGGCGACCGCATCATGGGCTTCGGCCACCCCGTCTACCGCACCGAGGACCCGCGCTCGCGCATGCTGTCGGGCATCGCGCGCGGCTTCGGCGGCGACCTGGTGGACTTCGCGCACGAGGTGGAGCGGCGGGTCATCGAGATCCTGGCCGAGCTGAAGCCGGGCCGCGACCTGCACACCAACGTCGAGTTCTACGCGGGCGTGGTGATGGAGCTGTGCGGGGTGCCGCGCTCGATGTTCACGCCGACCTTCGCGGCCGCCCGTACGGTCGGGTGGTGCGCCAACATCCTGGAGCAGGCCGCCGACAGCAAGATCATCCGACCGGCGGCGCGCTACGTGGGCGACACCCCGCCGCAGCCGGTGCCCGCCTGACGCTGGAGCCTCCGCCCACCGACCCGCGGGCCGAGGGTGTGCGGCCGTGGTCCGGCTCGCGAGGCGGGCCGTTGTGCCTGCGCCGCGGCGCGCGATAGCCTGCGCACGGGCGCTCAACTGGTGGAACGCCCGCGGTTTGGTCGAGTGAGGTGCTGGTGGTAACGGGTAGGGTTCTGCGGTTCGATCAGGTTCGGGGTTATGGGTTCATCGCGCCGGACACCGGCGGCGCCGACGTCTTCCTGCACGCCAACGATCTGCTGGACGACAAGCACGCCGTGCGGCCCGGCACGGTCGTGGAGTTCCGGCTTGAGGGCGGCGACCGGGGGCTGAAGGCGTCCGACGTCCGCATCGTCGGGCAGCGGGCCGCGGCCTCGCCTTCGCACTCCCACGAGAGCTCCTACGAGAGCTCCTACGAGAGCTCCTACGAGAGCTCCTACGTGCCCTCCCATGAGGGCAACGCGGGCGACGACCTGTGTGAGGTGCTGTCGGAGTCGGAGTTCAAGCGGGAGATCACGGAGCTGCTCATCACGACGGTCCCGACGCTGACGGGCACCCAGATCGTGGCCATCAGGCAGGAGCTGTCGTCGCTCGCGAAGAGCTACAAGTGGGTCGAGAGCTGACCCGGGACCGGTAGCCGGTCCAGGGCCGGAAGCCTGTCCCCAGGCTGAGCGCAGGGTCCGAGGCCGGGCCTTGGGGGCGGGTGCGAGCGAGCCGCCGGGCCGGCTCGGCTCAGGCGTCGGTGTGAGCCCTGAAGCGTTCGTGGGCGGCCTGCTTGGAGATGCCCATCGCCTCGCCGACCTCCGCCCACGAGGCGCCCGCCGCCCTGGCGCCCGCGACGGCCTGGTCGAGCAGCGTGCGCTGCCAGCTCTCGACCTGCGACAGCAGGGAGAGCGCGGCGAGCGGGCGGTCGCCGGCCAGCCGGACGATCTGCTCGCACAGCAGGTCCGACTTGATCACCAGCTCCTTCGGCGGCGCGGCGGCGAGCAGCGGCGGCACGTGCCTGCTCCACCACCGGTGTTCGGCGTCCTGGGCGCCCTCGGACGTGGGCGGCAGCTGTCGGCGGTCGCTCCATCCGCACGAGCACGAGGCCCGGTAGCCGACGAACGTCTTGGTGAAGACGGGCGAGGTCGGGGCCTGCTCGCCGCCGGGGAGCACCGGCGCGGCGAAGCCTTCGTGGTCGGGGAGGTCAGCACACCTGAACGTCATAGTCGTCAAGCATCCCTGACGGTTTCATCAGGCGCAACTCGATCTTGCTCAGGTGAGCCGGCGGGTCAGCTCGGCGGCCAGCCGCGGCCAGTGGTCCTCGACGTAGAAGTGGCCGCCGGAGAAGCGCTCCAGGTCCAGGCCGGCGGTGGTGTGCTCGGCCCACGCGCGGACCTCGGACTCGGTCACCTTCGGGTCCTCGGTGCCCAGGAACGTGGTGATGGGGCAGCTCACGGTCGCGCCCTCGGTGCAGCGATAGCGCTCGACGGCGCGGTAGTCGTTGCGCAGTGCCGGCAGCACGATGGAGACGAAGTCGGCGTCCGCGAAGGCGTGCGCGGCCGACGGGTTCAGCGCGCTCACCTCGGCCACCAATCCCTTGTCGTCGAGCCGGTGCACGCCGTCGTCGCGCGAGCGGGACGGCGCCCGCCTGGCCGAGGCGAACAGCCGTACGGGCGGAGTGTGGCCCTTGCGTTCCATGAGCCTGATCAGCTCGAACGCGACCGTCGCCCCCATGCTGTGGCCGAAGAAGGCGACCGGGCCGTCCAGCGGCGGGGTGAGCGCCTCGTGGATGCGCTCGGCCAGCAGGAAGAGGTCGTCGATCATGGTTTCGGCGAAGCGGTCCTGCCGTCCCGGGTACTGCACGCCGTACACCTCGACGGACTCCGGCAAGCCGCGCGCCAGCGGGACGTAGTAGCTCGCCGAGCCGCCGGCGTGCGGGAAGCACAGCAGCTTGACCGCGTGCCCGGGGGCCGGGCGCAGGGAGCGGATCCACAGCTCGCGGTCGGCGGCGCGGGCGGGCATGTCGTCCTCCAGGCGGGTGGCACGAATCATCAGAAGCCCACCCAACTTACGCCGATCTCTGTGCCCGGCGCTCGCCTACAATGAGGTCATGATCGGCGCGATCCCGGTGTCCACGTGATCGACCACCTCCTTCCCCCGCAGGTCGTCGCGGTCGAGTCGCGCGGCGACGACTATCCGGACGGCGGCCTGTTCCCTGAGGAAGAGGCGCTGGTCGCCCGGGCCGTCGCCAAGCGCCGCAGGGAGTTCACCGCGGCCCGCGTCTGCGCCCGCCAGGCACTCGCGCGGCTTGGCCGGCCGCCGGCGCCCATCCTGTCCGGGACGCGGGGTGAGCCGCTGTGGCCCGACGGCATCGTGGGCAGCATCACCCACTGCGACGGCTACCGGGGTGCGGTGGCCGCCGACTCGTCGGCGGTGGCGTCCGTCGGCATCGACGCCGAGCCCAACGGGCCGCTGCCCGACGGGGTGCTGGACACGGTCGCGCTGCCCGAGGAGGCCGCGTTCGTCAGGAAGCAGGCGGACGACGGCGTGGTGAGCTGGGGGCGGCTGCTGTTCTGCGCCAAGGAGGCCGTCTACAAGACCTGGTATCCGCTCACGGGCCGGTGGCTCGGCTTCGAGGAGGCCCACATCACCTTCACCTCTCCCGAGGCTCCCGGGCAGGGAGCGTTCCTGGCGCGGCTGCTCGTCGACGGGCCGCAGGTCGGAGGGCGGACGGTGCAGGAGTTCTCCGGGCGGTGGCTGGCGGCCGAGGGGCTGGTTCTCGCGGCGGTCGTGCTGCCCGCCCCCGCCGGATGACGGTTCACGCGGGCGGATCTCGCAGGGGGCGCCGCTCGGAGTGGTGCGGCCGGCCAGATCGATTTTCCGGAGATCAGGTGAAGGGCTGGGCCACCTGGTCGAGGGCCCGGGAGATCAGCTCGGGAAGCTCGCGGGTCTCGTGCTCCGCGCACCACTGCTGGCTGGCCACCCGCAGCGCCGCCATGAACACGGCGGCGACGAGCCGGGGCTCGACGGGGCAGTCGCGTTCGGCCATCGCCTCGCTCAGGTCGTGCTCCAGCCGGATCCGGCCGGCGAGCTGCCGGGCCAGCAGGGACGGGTGCCGCATGGCGAGGCGGGCGCGCAGGTGCCACTCGCGGTCGGGCCCGCCGTACTCCTCGAAGAGGCTCTCCACCGCCCCGCGCAGCGCGAGCCAGGCGGAGCGGTCGCGGGGTTGCGCGCGCACGCGGTGGACGAGGGTGCCGAGGATCTGCTCGTCCCCGTACAGCAGCGCGTCCTCCTTGCCGTCGAAGTAGTTGGAGAACGTCCGCCGCGAGATGTTGGCGGCGTCGGCGATGGCCTCGACGGTGACGTTGTCGAGCCCGTGGTCGACGGTGAGCCGCAGCGCGGCCTCGTGCACCGCCCGCCGTGTCTCGGCCTTCTTGCGCTCGCGCAACCCTGCTGTACTTCCCATGGTGCGACACAGTCTACCCACTGGGAATAAATGCTCAATGCGCAAAGTTGCCACTTGAGCATGTAAAGTATCCCAGTTGCTTCTCTTACCACCCTTGATCGGAGGTTGCGTGTGAGTGCCCAGCCGGCAGCGCCGTCCGCGGCGGAGCCGATGACCCACCGCCAAATCCTCGAAGCCCTCAGCGGCCTCCTGCTCGTCCTGTTCGTGGCCATGATCAGCGGCACCATCGTCTCCGTGGCGCTGCCCCAGATCATCGGCTCGCTGAACGGCAACCAGTCGCAGTACACCTGGGTCGTCACCGCATCCCTGCTGGCCTCGACCGCCTCGACGCCGATCTGGGGCAAGCTCGCCGACTTGTTCGACAAGAAGCTGCTGCTCCAGATCTCTATCGTGATCTTCATGGTCAGCTCGCTGGCCTGCGGGTTCGCCCAGAACACCGGCCAGCTCATCGCCTTCCGCGCCATCCAGGGCCTCGGCATGGGCGCGCTGCAGATTCTCACCCAGGTCGTCATCGCCGCGATGATCTCCCCCAAGGAGCGCGGCCGCTACAACGGCTACCTCGGCGCCGTCATGGCCGTCGCCACCGTCGCGGGCCCGCTGCTCGGCGGCCTCATCGCCGACACCTCCTGGCTCGGCTGGCGCTGGTGCTTCTTCATCGCCGTGCCCTTCACCATCGCCGCCTTCGCGCTGCTGGCCAAGACGCTGCACGTCCAGAGCGTGCGCCGGGCCGACGTGAGCATCGACTACTGGGGCGCCGGCCTCATCGCCGCCGGCGTCAGCGTGCTGCTCATCTGGGTGACCTTCGTCGACAACTCCTTCGCCTGGCTGTCCTGGCAGACCCTCGCCATGGTCGGCGGCGGCGTGCTGCTGCTGGCGCTGGCCACGTTCGTCGAGACCAAGGTCCGCGAGCCGGTCGTGCCGCTGCACGTCATCAAGCGCCGGGACCCCGCGCTCGCCATCCTCGCCAGCCTCGCGGTCGGCATGGCCATGTTCGGCGGCGCGGTCTTCCTCGGCCAGTACTTCCAGATCGGCCGCGGCTACGGCCCCACGGCCGCGGGCCTGCTGACCATCCCCATGATGGCAGGCGTGCTGTTCTCCTCGACGATCAGCGGCCGGATGGTCTCCAAGAGCGGCAAGACGAAGCCGTACATCCTGGCCGGCCTGGTCGTGCTGCTGGCCGGGTTCGCCGGGCTGGCGACCATCGACCACGAGACGTCGCTGGTGCTGGTCTCGATCTACATGCTCCTCGTCGGCGTCGGCGTCGGCATGTCGATGCAGAACCTCGTCCTCGTCATCCAGAACACCGTCCCGCTGCGCGAGATCGGCGCGGCGAGCGGCGCGATCACCTTCTTCCGCTCGCTCGGCGGCACCGTCGGCGTGTCGGTGCTGGGCGCGGTGCTCGCCAACCGGGTGGCCACGAACATCGCGGAGGGCCTGGCCAAGGCCGGCGTCCCGATGACCGGCGACGGCGCCGCGGCGGGCGGCAGCCTCAACATCGCCTCGATGCCCGAGCCGCTCAGAGCAATCGTCAGGGCCGCGTACGGCGACGCGACCGGCCACATCTTCATGGTCTCGGTCGGCATCGCGCTCGTCGGCCTGATCGCGGCGTTCTTCCTCAAGCCGGCCAAGCTGCGTGACAGCCTCGACCTGCCCACGCCGCCGGTCAAGGACGAGGCTCCGGCCCCGGCCTGACCCGTCCGAAAAGCCCGGAAAAGCCCGGAAGGCCGCGTCCCCGTATCGCCCGCGGGGACGCGGCCTTCCGTTTCACCGCGGCAGGACGGACCGTACGGCTTCCTCCGTCCGCGCGACCACGGCCGTTCCGTCGTCGGCGGTGATGATCGGCCGCTGGATGAGCACGGGGTGGGCGGCCAGCGCCTCGATCCACCGCTCGCGGGCGGCGGCGTCGCGCGGCCACGACGCCAGGCCCAGCTCGCCCGCCACGGGCTCGCCCGTCCTCGTGATGTCCCACGGTTCGAGGCCAAGCCGGGCAAGCACGTCGCGCAGCTCGCCCGGGGCCGGCGGGTCGTCGAGGTAGCGGCGTACGGTGTAGCCGGCGCCCTCGGCATCGAGCACGGACAGCGCGGCGCGGCACTTGGAGCAGGCCGGGTTGATCCAGATCTCCATGGCTCCCGACAGTACCGGGAATCTCATCACTTCTTCCTGATCAGGTCAGCCCTCCGCCCGGCGCCGCCGGACCCGCCCGCTCCCCGCCTATACAGGTCCGATGAGAGCCGTACGGATCGTCACGGGGATGGGCCTGCTGGCCGCGTTGCTCGTACCGGCACGGGCCACCGCGGAACCGGTCGCGCCGCGCCCGCTGAACCTGGTGCTGGACGGCCGCTCGTTCACGCTCGGCGACGCCTTCGCGATCCTGGAGGGCCGCCCCGTCGCGGCCAGGATCTCTGGGACCGCGCAGGCCACGATGGCGCGGACCAGGGCGGGCGCGCTGGCCGCGCTGGAGGACGGGCAGCGGGTGTACGGCTGGAACCAGGCGCTCGGCCCGCTCAAGGACCGGCCGCTCACGCCGGGGCAGGCCGAGCAGTTCCAGCGCAACGTGCTGCGCTCGCACGCCGCGGGGGTCGGCGAGCCGCTGCGCGACGACGTGGCCAGGCTGGCGCTGATCGTCAAGGCCAACCAGATGGCCAGAGGCAGGTACGGCGTCCGCCCCGACGTGCCGCAACGGCTGCTGGCCCTCGTCAACGCCGGGGTCGTGCCCCTGATGCCGCAGATCGGCTCGCTCGGCACCGGCGACCTGCAGCCGCAGGCCGCGGCCGGGCTGGCGGCGATCGGCGAGGAGGCGCCGGTGCGGTACGGCGGCGAGGAGGGCCCCGCCTCCGCCCTGCTCCCCAAGGCGGGGCTGCCGGCCGGCTTCACCCTCCAGGCGGGCGAGGCGCTGCCGATCGTCAGCGGCAGCACGGTCGTGGCGGCCCTGCTCATGGACGCCGTACGCCGGGCCACGGTGCTGGCCGGGCAGGCGGAGGGCGCGCTGGCGCTGTTCATGGAGACGACCAGGGCCGAGCAGGGGGCGCTGGACGCGCGTACGCACGCGGAACGGCACATTCCCGAGGAGAACGCGGTCGCGGCGCGGCTGCGGGCGATGGTGGCGGGCTCGGGCTGGATGACGGAGGAGGGCCGCAAACGGCTCGACCCCGAGCACTACGAGCCGCGCGTGCAGGACGCGGTGTCGGTACGGGCCGCGCCGCACATCCTGGCCGGGCTGCGGCACGTGCTGGCCGACGCCCGCCGCACCCTGGTCCGCGAGGCGAACTCCGCCACCTCCAACCCGCTGGTCTTCAGGAAGGAACAGGGCGCCGGGTACGAGTTCGTCATGGGCGGCAACTGGGACGCCTCGATCTTGGGGCACCTCGCCGACAGCATGAACGCGGAGATCGCCGACGTCGCCGTCCTGTCGCAGGAGCTGTCCGGGCGGCTGCTGTCGCCCCGGTGGAGCTACGGCCTGCCGGCGAACCTCGCGGGCGGCGCCCCCGGCCTGAACTCGGGCATGGTGCAGGCGCAGACCGTGGCCGCCGCGCTGATCCCCGAGCTGCAGGTCAGGGCCACCCCGGCGGGCACGCTGTCCCGCCCGGTCAAGGACGGCCAGGAGGACCACAACACGATGGCCATGGCCTCGGCCCGCCACCTGCACGAGAACCTCGACCGGCTGGAGGTCGTGCTGGCCGTGCAGTACCTGATGGCGGCCCAGGGCATCGACCTGATCGCGGAGAAGATGGCGGGCCTGCCGCTCGGTCCCGCCGCCCGCGCTCTGCACGCGGAGCTGCGCCGGCACGTCGCGCCGCTCGGCGAGGACCGCTACCTGACGCCCGACCTGGAGCGGGTCGTCGCGCTGGTACGCGGTGGACGCCTCCTGCCGCCGGGCGCCCCTCTTCCTTGACAGATCCTGACAATCCTGACCTGCGACAATCCTCGCTCCCGCCATATCGGCTCGTTGCTTTCTCAGGTAAGGGCTCTACAGTGGGCTCTCGCCAATGCCCCGACCGACGCATGAGGGAGCAGCAACGCGCATGTCCGCCACCCCTCGGGACCGTGCCGACAGCCAGGTGCCGCGCGTCCGCGGCAACGACTACCGTGTCCTGCGGCCGCCGGAGGACTACACGCCCCGGCTGCGGGTCAGCGTGGTGATCCCCGCCTACGGCGCCCAGGACAAGCTGGACCTGGTGCTGCAGGGGCTGGCGCGGCAGACGTACCCGGCGGAGCTGACCGAGGTCATCGTGGTGGACAACGGCAGCTCGCCGCCGCTGCGGGTGCCCGGGGGCAGCGCCGCGCGCCTGGTGGTGTGCGAGCGGCCAGGACGGGCCGCCGCCCGCAACGCCGGGCTGGCCGCGGCGGACGGCGACGTCATCCACTGGCTCGACTCCGACGTGGTGCTCACGGCGGGCGCGCTCGACGCGCACATGCGCTGGCACCACGCCGCGCCCTACCTGTCGGTGACCGGCTACATCCGCTTCACCAGCGCCGAGCTGCCCGCCGAGCTGCCCGACGACCTGGAGGCGGCGTTCGAGCCGGCAGAGCCGCACACCTGGCTGGTGGGCCTGGTGGAGCGCACCGACGGGCTCACGAACAACCCGGTGCGGCCGTTCAGCCTGCACGTCGGCGGCGCGACCTCGGCCGGCCGGCGGCTCATCGAGGCCGCGGGGCCCATGGACGAGGAGCTGATACTCGGGCAGGACACCGAGATGGGCTACCGGCTCGCGCAGGCTGGGGCGGTGTTCGTCCCGGAGCCGGCGGCCCGCGCCTACCACCTCGGACCGACCATGCGGATGCGGCACCAGAAGCGCATCGACCGGGTCAGCCACGCCTTCGTCGCCGACCGCATCCCCACCTACCAGTGGCTGCGCGGCCATCCCGGGCGGCAGTGGAAGGTGCCGCAGGTGACCGCCGTCGTCTCCGGCACCGCCGGGTACGAGGCCGTGCGGGCGAGCGTGGACGCGCTGCTCGCCTCGACGGTGGCGGACCTGTCGGTGGTGGTGACCGGCCCCTGGGACACCCTCGACCGCGACCGCCGCGCCCCGCTCAAGGACCCGAACCTCGACCTGGTGCTGGTCCACGGCCACTACGAGCACGAGGGCCGGGTACGCCTGGCGACGGCCGAGGAGGTGGACCCGTCGACGCCGTTCGTGCTGCGGCTGCCCGCCGGGTGGGTGCCGGGCGAGGACAGCGTGGCCAGGCTGCTGAGCCTGATGCGCGACGAGGGGCTCGGGCTGGTCAGGGTGCTGCTGGACGAGACCGCCGACGCCGTGGCCGAGGCACGGCTGGAGCGCGTGTCGTCGTTCGCGCGGGCCCGGCTCGTCGCGCGTCCCGGTGAGCCGCTGGACGACGCGGTGGACGACGTGTCCGGGGTGCGGTGGGTGACCGGCGAGGAGTACGCGTTCTCCGCCGCGCCCGCCGAGGGGCTGCCCGAGGTGGTGGGCCGGCGGGCGGCCTACAAGGCGCGGGTGCAGGCGGAGGCCGAGGTGGCCAGGCTGACCAAGGAGGCCGAACGGCTGCGCGGGCAGGTCGACAAGTGGCGCGAGGAGGCCGGCAAGTGGCGTAAGAGCGCGGTGGAGCTGCGGCGTGAGGTGGGCACGCTGCGCCGCGAGCTGCACGCGGCGCAGCGCCGGCAGCCCGCCGCGCCGACGACCCTGACGGGCCGCGTCAAGCGCGTCATCCGCCGCCGCGTGCTCAACCGCCTCCCCGCCAACGGCCGGAAGCCCCCGCAGGACGCCGCCCAGCAGCCGGAGCCGCAGGCGGGTGAGCAGCAGGGAAGCGGCTAGGCGGTCAGCGCGTCCTCCCCGGGTGAGCGGGCCCGGCGTCGGACGATGGGGGGATGCGATCCGTCCCTCGCCTGCCGGTGCTGACCATGGCGCTGGCCTCGGGAGCCGTCGACGCCTTCACCTTCCTCTCGCTGGGTCAGGTGTTCACCTCGAACATGACCGGCAACCTGGTGCTGCTGGGCGTGTCGGCGAGCCGGGGCAGGTTCGCCGACGCGGTGGGCTCGCTGGTGGCGTTCGTCGCGTTCACCTGCGGGCTGGTGCTGGCGTTCCGGTTCACCCGCGGGGTGCGCGGGTGGGCGGTGCGCACCAGGCTGACGGTGGCGGCGGAGGCGGGGCTGCTGGCCGGGCTGCTGACGGGGTGGGCGCTGGCGGGGCCGCAGCTGGTGCTGATCGCGGCGGCCGCGCTGGCCATGGGCATGCAGAGCGCGGTGACGCACCGGCTGCACACGTTCATCGGCTCGACGACGTTCATCACGGGCGCGCTGACCAGCACGATCGCCCGCCACCTCACCCCGGGCACCGGGCCGCCGCACGGGCCGGAGCTGGTGGCGGTGCTGGGCGCGCTGGTGCTCGGCGCGGCCGGCGGCACGCTGCTGGTCGTCCTGCTCCCCCTGGCGGCGCCCGCGCTCGCGCTGCTCGCGGTGACCGTCACCCTGGTCGCCAGCGCGTACGCGTGACGGTCCCAGGGGAAAGAGCGGCGCCGGCTTCCGCCGCTGATCAGGAGATCAGGCCCAGGCGGCGGCCGGCCACCGCGAAGGCGGTGGCGATGCGGTCGAGCTGAGAGTCGGTGTGCAGGGCCGTGGCGCTGACCCGGATCAGCGCCCGGCCCTCCGGCACGCTGGGCGGCACCATGGCGGTGGCGAAGACGCCCTCGGCGAACAGTTCCCGCCACAGCAGGCAGCACGGCACGACGTCGCCGACGTGGACGGGGATGATCGTGGTGCGCGAGCCGCCGGTGTCGTAGCCGAGCCCGGACAGGTCGGCGCGCAGGCGGTCGGCGGCGGCCAGCGCGCGGCGGCGGCGCTCGGGCTCGGTCTCGATGATGTCGAGCGCGGCCAGCGCGGCGGCGGTGCTCGCCGGTGACAGTGCCGCCGAGTAGACCATCGAGCGCGCGTGGTGGCGCAGGTAGACGATGATGTCGGCGGGTCCCGCGACGGCGCCGCCCGTCGTGCCGAAGCACTTGGAGAAGGCCAGCGTGTGCAGGTCCACGGCGCTTTCCAGGCCGAAGTGCTCGGCGGCGCCGCGACCGGCCGCGCCTAACAGGCCGATGTCGTGGGCGCCGTCCAGGACCAGGCGCACGCCGTAGCGGCGAGCCAGGGCGGCGGTGCCCGGCAGGTCGCAGAGCGTGCCGGTGGTGGAGAACATGCCCTCGGTGAGCACGAGCGCGGCGGCGGCCGGGTCGCAGCCGTCGAGCAGCCGGTCCAGCTGCTCCATGTCGTTGTGGCGGTAGCGGCGCAAGCGGGCGCGGGAGACCCGGACCGCGTCGATGAGCGAGGCGTGGATGAGCTGGTCGGCGAGCACGGTGTCGCGCGGCCCGACCAGGGCGCCGAGCGCCATGTTGGCGAGGAAGCCGCTCGGCGTCACCATGGCGGCCTGCTGCCCGAGGAACGCCGCCAGCCTCGACTCCAGCGTCTCGTGCAGCGCGAGCGAGCCGTTGACCAGGCGCGAGCCCGACGTGCCGGTGCCCAGGCGGCGCACCGCCCGGCAGGCGGCGTCCTTCAGCCGGGGGTCGGCCGAGAGCCCGAGGTAGTCGTTGGACCCGGCCGACACCAGCACCCGCCCGTCCACCCGCACCTCGCCGGTGGCCAGCCGCTCCTCCACCGGCCGGTAGTACGGGTTGGCGCCCATCTCGGTGACCGGCTCGAAATCCTCATGGAGCCGGCACCTGGCGAACGCGTCGAGCATCATCACGACCCTTCTGCGCGGCGGCGTACCAGACGCGCGCCAGTCTGCCTCTTCTCACGCCCGCGCGGCGTGTCGCGACGCGGGCGCCGGGGGCGCCCGGGGGAGCAACACGCTCATCGGCGGGCGCGGGGTGACGGGGCACGGCGGGTTCGTCTGATCGTGATCGCTCATTTGACCGGTCCCGCGATCGGTCATTTGATCAATTACCCGGATTCGTCACTGTGCGTGGACGTGACGGCGGTCACGGTTCACGAATCGTGTGTTGACAAAGAGTCAACACGTCATTCGCGATGATTCTTCGCATCCGTACCTTGAAGTACATCTGCCCCATCGGCATAGTGGACGAACCACAAGCGCACCGGTCGTGGCGGGCAACCTCGGGGGCGGCAGCACGTCCACGACTGCCCGGCAGCGCACCCTCGCGCGGAATTGGATGAAGGATGAGCTCGCCCCCGCCGATCCGTACCAAGCTGCTCAGAATCCTCCTGCTTCCGCTGGTCTCCATGGTGGCGTTATGGGGATTCATCGCTTATTCCAGTGTGGATGAGATCGTCGAGGTCTCGCAGACGCAGGACCGCTGGGAGGCCATCGGCTCGCCGCTGCTCCAGCTGATCGTCGAGCTGCAGCGCGAACGCCAGCTCTCCGCCGAGGCGCCCGGCAGCACGACCGCGTACAAGCCGCTGGCCGAGCAGCGGCAGCAGACCGACGCCCAGGTCGGCAAGGTCCGCGAGATCGTCAGGACCATCATCGAGGGCGACAGCGACGCGACCCCGGCCCAGGTCGAGGCGATGGTGGAGGCCCTCGACGGGCTCCAGTCGCTGCGGGCCTCCGCCGACGGCGGCGTGCTGGCCCCGACGCTGACCGTCATCGAGGCCTACAACAACCTCATCGCGGTGGTGAACCGGCAGTTCACCGACCGCGACGCGCTGAGCGACGTCTCCTCCTACCGCGCGGTGCGCGGCATGGCCGCCTTCAGCGCCACCGCCGAATACCTGTGGCGCGAGCACGCGGTGCTGACCAGCACGATCGTGCAGCGCAGGATGACCCCCACCGACCGCGCCGCGTTCGTGGCCGCCATGTCCAGCCGCCGGCTCGTCTTCGCCAACGCAGAGCGCGACGCCGGGCCCGAGCTGCGGGCCGCCTACGACCGGCTGGTGGCGGGCGAGCCGTACAAGCGCGTGGTGGCGGTCGAGGACGAGCTGTTCACGTTCGACACGGGCGGCGCGCCGCCGGTCACCGCCCGGGAATGGAAGGGCGACGCCGAGGCCGTGCTGGGCCAGATCAACCAGGCCACGCAGGCCGAGCTGGCCCGCGCCGCCGCCGAGGCCCAGAGCCAGAAGGTCGGCGCGTACTGGCGGATCGGGCTGGTCCTGCTGCTCGGGCTCGCCGCGGTGCTGGTGTCGCTGGCGCTGTCGTACCGGTTCGGCCGATCGCTGGTCGACGAGCTGCTCCGGCTGCAGGGCTCGGCCGTCGAACTGGCCGAGCAGCGGCTGCCCCGCCTCGTCGAGCGGCTGCGCCGCGGCGACGACGTGGACCCCGCCACCGAGGCGCCCGCGCTCGACCCGGCCGAGACCGCCGAGGTGAACCGCGTGGTGGACGCCTTCGCCGCCGTGCGCCGCACCGCCGTCGAGGCCGCCGTCGGCCAGGCCGCGCTGCGCAAGGGCGTCAGCCAGGTCTTCCTCAACCTGGCCCGGCGTAACCAGGCGCTGCTGCACCGCCAGCTCGCGCTCCTCGACACGATGGAGCGCAGGGTGGAGGAGCCCGAGGTCCTGGAGGACCTGTTCAAGCTCGACCACCTCACCACCCGCATGCGGCGGCACGCCGAGAACCTCATCATCCTGTCCGACTCCTCCCCCGCCCGCCGCTGGCGCGACCCGGTGCCGCTGTTCGACGTCGTACGCGCCGCCGTCCTGGAGGTCGAGGACTACACGCGGGTCACGGTCGCGCCCATGCCGGACGCCCCGCTGCTCGTCGGCGCCGCCGTCACCGACGTCATCCACCTCGTGGCCGAGCTGATCGAGAACGCCACCGTCTACTCGCCGCCCAACACCACCGTGCAGGTGCGCGGGGTGACGGCGGCCAACGGGGTGGCGCTGGAGGTCGAGGACCGGGGGCTCGGCCTGAACGACGCCACGCTCGCCGAGCTGAACGCCCGGCTGTCGGACACGCCGGAGTTCGACCTGGCCGACACCGACCGGCTGGGCCTGTTCGTGGTCGCCAGGCTCGCGGCGCGGCACGGCATCAAGATCATGCTGCGGCGGTCGCCGTACGACGGGACCACCGCCATCGTCCTGCTGCCCGCCACGCTGCTGGCCGAGGCCGAGCGCCCCGCACTCACCGCCGGCAGCGCCCCCGCTCTCGGGACGTCGGCGTCGTCCGCCTCCTGGGGGCAGGGGACCAGCACCGCTCCCGAGCGCGGCACCTGGTTCGACGCGCCCGACCGTACGGGCGACCCCGACCCGGTCTGGACGCCCGACCCCGCCTGGCTGTCCGGCGGCACCACGCGGGAGCCCGCTCCGGCGCCCATGTCAGGTTCCGTGCACGGGCCCGACACCGATGACGTGGAGCTGCCGATGCGGCGGCCCACCGGCGGCGCCGTGCCCACGCCGGTGCCCGGCTCCGCCAAGCCCGACGGCCGGCCTGAGGCGTGGAGCGTCACCGTGTCCGCCCAGGACGCCGACGAGGATCTCGACGGGCTGCCCATGCGGATCCCGCAGGCCAGCCTGGCTCCCCAGCTCCGTGACTCGGGACGCGTGCACCGTCGCGTCGTCGCCGAGCGCACGCCGGAGGAGCTCGCACAGCTCATGTCGTCCATGCAACGCGGCTGGCAGCAGGGCCGCCGGCAGACGGGGCACGAGCACGACATGTGGAACCGAAAGGACGACCAACCCGATGCCTGACTCCAGAAGCGAACTGAGCTGGCTGCTCGACGACCTCATCCAGCGCGTGCCCGGCATCCGGCACGCCATCGTACTGTCCGCCGACGGGCTGTCCATGGGCAGCTCCAGAGGCTTGACCAGGGAGGACGCGGAGCACCTGTCCGCCATCTCGGCCGGCAGCCACAGCCTCGCCATGGGAGCGGGACGGCACTTCGGGCTCGGCGGCGTACGGCAGACCATCATCGAGATGGAGGAGGGCTTCCTGTTCGTCACCGCCGCGGGACAGGGCGCCAGGCTGGCCGTGCTCGCCACGGCGGACGCCGAACTGGGCATGGTCACGTACGAGATGGCCCTGATGGTCAAGAGGGTCGGCGAGCACCTCTCCGCGCAACCGAGGGGAGCTGCACCGGCCCCGGCCTGGAACGGTACGAGGCGGTGAGCGGGGACGATCCAGGGCCGCTGATCCGGCTCTTCGGGCTGACCGGGGGCCGGGCGCGGCCCCAGGGCGAGGCGTTCGACCTGGTGGCCATCGTCACCACGGTCGGCGACGCGCCGGAACCCGCGGACCTCATCCCCGAGCACCGCGCCGTGCTGACGCTGTGCCGCAGGCCCACCCCCGTGGCCGACGTCGCGGCGCACCTGCGGCTGCCGCTCAACATCACCCGGGTCATCCTGGGCGATCTGCGCCGCGACGGCCTCGTCACCATCGACCGCCCACGCCCCGTCGCGCAGACGATCGACGAACGCATCTACAGGGAAGTGCTCCATGGGCTACGCAGTCTCTGAGGCGGGGACGGCGCCGGCCGTCCCCGCACTGGCCATCAAGATCCTCATCGCGGGTGGTTTCGGCGTCGGCAAGACGACCATGGTGGGCACGATCAGCGAGATCCGGCCGCTGCACACCGAGGAGCTGCTGAGCGACCGCGGCATCGGGGTGGACGACACCTCGGGCGTCGAGTCCAAGATCACGACCACGGTGGCGCTCGACTTCGGCCGGATCACGATCCGCGACGGGTTGTGGCTCTATCTGTTCGGCACGCCAGGCCAGGACCGGTTCTGGTTCATGTGGGACGAGCTGGCGCTCGGCGCGCTGGGCGCCGTCGTGCTCGCCGACACCCGCAGGCTGCAGGACTGCTTCCCCGCCGTGGACTACTTCGAGCAGCGCGGCATCCCGTTCGTGGTGGGGGTCAACTGCTTCGACGGCGCCCGCCGGTACGACCCGGGCAAGGTGCGGCGGGCGCTGGGGCCGGGCGAGCACATCCCGATCGTGCTGTGCGACGTGCGGCGGCGCGACTCGGTCAAGGAGGTGCTCACGACGCTCGTCACGTACGCGGTGAAGGGCATGTGACCTTCACGGCGTGGGCGCGGCGTCCCGGAGCACTCTGGCGAGATGGGCGGCGGGCTCGGGGAGCGGGCCGGGCAGCCTGGCCAGCAGGCAGCGGCGCCGCTCCTGGGCCCCGCCGCGTACCGGGAGCACCCGCACCCCGTCAGGGACGGCCTCCGCCAGCATCGCGGGCACCGTGGTCAGCCCCGCGCCCGCGGCCACGAGGCTGAGCTTGGCCAGCCAGTCGCGGGCCGAGTGGACGATCTCGGGCCGCTCGTCCAGGCCGGGCCAGGCGCCCATGCCGGTGCTGTCGCCCGCTCCCCCGGCGGCCGCGCTGCCTGGACCAGCGATCCAGCGCTGCCCGTGCAGGTCGGCGACGTCGATGTAGTCGCCCCTGGCCAGCGGATGACCGGCGGGGACGGCGACGCGCAGGCTCCGCTCGTACAGGACGCTCACCTCAAGGGCAGGGCTCTCCGCGTCGGGCGGGCGGAACGGCGGCGCCGAGCCGAGCAGCGCGAGATCGATCGCCCCCGCCCGCAACGCGCGGACCAGCGCCGGTGTGCTGCCCTCCCTGGTGTGCACGGTGATGGCGGGATGCTCGGCGCGCAGGGCCGCCAGCGCCCGGGGTACCAGGACGGCGCCAGCGCTGGCGAAGTAGCCGAGCCGTACGGTGCCCGGCTCATCGGGCAGCCCGGCCAGCTCACGCGCGCCCGCGTCCACCTGATCGACCACCACGACGGCGTGACGCAGCACGATCCGCCCCGCCGGGGTCAGCCGCACGCCGTCGTGGCGGCGCTCCAGCAGCTCGGCGCCCGCCGCGCGTTCGAGCGAGGCGATCTGGCGGGAGACGGCCGACTGCGTGTAGCCGAGCGCGGTCGCGGCGGCCGTGAGCGTGCCGCGCTCGGCCACCTCGCGGAAGACGCGCAGAGCGGTGAGCGAGACGTCGGTGAAGGCCATGAGGTTTACGCATACCACACTTGACGAAGTTGCGCTGGTGGCATGGCGCTCCACCTGCCTAGGCTGGACGACCGGGGAGCTCCCTCTGTCCCTTCCCTCTTCAGGAGCATGAGGAGCACTGCATGAGCAACGCCAAAGTCGCCCTGGTCACGGGCGCGACCCAGGGCCTTGGCCTGGCCCTGGTCGAGGGCCTGGCCCGCCGCCTGGGCCCGGACGGCACGGTCTACCTGACCGGCCGCGACGCCGCACGGGTCGCCGAGGCCGTCGCCGGGCTGCCGGAGACCGGCGCCCGGATCCGCGGGGAGCTGTACGACGTCGCCGAGCCCGCCTCCGCCGCCCGCCTGGCCGGGCTGCTGCGGGAGCGGCACGGCGGCGTGGACATCGTCTTCGGCAACGCCGTCATGCGCGTCGGCCCCGACGACGATTCGGCCAAGGTCATCGACGAGTACACGGAGGTCAGCAACTTCGGCACCACCCGCCTGCTGCGGGCCTTCCTCCCGCTGCTCCGCGACGGCGGCCGGCTGCTCGTGGTCGCCAGCTCACTGGGCACCCTGCACCACCTGGCACCGGCGCTGCACGGGCACTTCGACGGGCTGTCGTCGCTGGACGAGGTGGACGAGCAGGTCGCGTCCTGGCGGGACGCGATCAAGGACGGCAGCGCCCGCGCCGGGGCCTGGCCGATGTTCATCAACATCCCGTCCAAGATCGCGCAGGTGGCCGCCGTACGGGTCCTGGCCGAGCAGCGCAGGGCCGAGGACGCCCGCCGTGGCATCCTGCTGGCCGCCGTGTGTCCCGGCATGATGAACACTCCCACGTCGGGCCTGTGGTGGGACGTCTCCTCCGCCGCCCTGCCTGCCGACGCGGCCGTCCCCCTGCTCGACCTGGCCACCGGCCCGTTCAACCCCGCCCACTACGGCCTACTGCTCCGCCACGGCCACCCCGTCCCCTGGTCCCCAGCGGCCTAAAGATAAGGGCCGGCACCGGAGCCGCCGGGCGGACGGCTTGACCTAGTGGAAGGGACCGCCGGGCGGACGACCTGACGGCCTAGGGGCAGGGACCGCCGAGTGGGCGGCCCTGACGACCCAGAGGCAGAGGCCGCCGGGTGGGCGGCCCTGACGACCCAGAGGCAGAGGCCGCCGGGTGGGCGGCCTGACGGTCTATAGGTAGGGGCCGGTGCCGGGGCCGCTGGGTGGGCGGCCTGGGGTGGGCGGGCCGGGGAAGTCGGGGCGGGTGGCCTGCTGGAGGGTCAGCCCCACCCTGATGCCCTGGAACACCCCTTCCAGCCACCCCACGAGCTGGCTCTGCGCGATGCGGATCTCGCCCTGGGTCAGGGTGCCTGACGAGGTGGGCAGCAGCCGTTCCAGCTCCTCCCGCAGCTCGGGCGCCACCGAGTCGCCGATCTCCGCCACGACGCGCGCGTGGATATGCCCGAGTTGCTCGCGGGCGTGCTCGTCGAGCGGCAGCCCGCGGGCCTCGTCGAGCAGTGACCGGGCCATCGTGGTGACGCGCAGCAGCCGCGCCGGCTCCTTGACGCGCCCGATCTCGGCCTCCACCGCCGACTCCGCCTCCGCCGCCGAGTCGGGCGGGACGGGCGGGACGGGAGCTACCGGCCGGTGAGGATCGGGTGTAGAGGTCATGTCGCCGTCCTGTCATCGCAGGTCGCCCCGCACGGGGGCGCGGTCTTCCCTGCCCCCTGCCCAGGCACACGCCCCTCACGCAGGAGACCTCCGAGACAGAAGTGACACGCCCGCCACCCCCACGCCCCCAGCCCACCCGAACACCACGAGCCGATGCGGGAAAGGCGAATCCCCTCCCCCAGCTCCCCCACCGCCCGCCGACCCCGAGGGAGCAGGCGGGGGTGGGGTGCTTCCCCCGGGACGGAGTCAGGCGAGGGTGATGAGGTCGGTGTAGTCGTCGTTCCAGAGGTCCTCGACGCCGTCGGGCAGCAGCAGCACCCGGTCGGGGGCGAGGGCCTCGACGGCCTCCTCGTCGTGGGTGACCATCACGACCGCCCCCTCGTACGCCGCGACCGCCCCCAGCACCTCGGCCTTGGAGGCCGGGTCGAGGTTGTTGGTGGGCTCGTCGAGCAGCAGGACGTTGGCCTGCGAGCTGACCAGCCCGGCCAGGGCGAGCCTGGTCTTCTCGCCGCCCGACAGCACCCCGACGGGTTTGTCCACGTCGTCCCCGCCGAACAGGAACGACCCCAGGACGGTCCTTGCCTCGCCGTCGGTGAGGTGGGGCGCGGCGGTGGCGAGGTGGCGGGCGACGGTGTGGGCGGGGTCGAGGGTGTCGTGCTCCTGGGCGAAGTAGCCGAGCCGCAGCCCGTGGCCGTGCACCACCCGTCCGGAGTCGGGCTGTTCGTGCCCGGCGAGGATCCTGAGCAGGGTGGTCTTGCCGGCGCCGTTGAGTCCGAGCACGACGAGGCGGCTGCCCCGGTCGATGGCCAGGTCCACCCCGGTCAGCACCGGCAGGCCGCCGTACGCCTTGGTCAGGCTGATCGCGCCGAGCGGCGTGCGGCCGCTGGGTGCGGGCTCCGGGAGCCGGATCCTGGCGACCTTGGCGGCGCGCCGTACGGGGCGGGTCTCGGCGAGCATGCGGTCGGCGCGGCGGGCCATGTCACGGGCGCGGACCGCGGTGGACGAGCGGGAGCGCATCCGGTCGGCCTGGGCGTGCAGGGCGGCGGCCTTGCGCTCGGCGGCGGCGCGCAGCCTGGCCCTGCGCCGTTCGTCGGCGTCCCGCTCGGCGAGGTACGTCTCCCAGCCGCTGTTACGGACCTCCAGCGCGCCCGCCTCCAGGTGCCAGACCCGGTTGACCACGTCGGCCAGCAGCCCGGTGTCGTGGCTGATGACGACGAGCCCGCCCGGGTAGCCGAGCAGGAACGTCCGCAGCCACGCGATCGAGTCGCGGTCGAGGTGGTTGGTCGGCTCGTCGAGCAGCAGCACGCCGGGCTCGGCGAACAGCACCCTGGCCAGCTCGACGCGCCGCCGCTGCCCACCGGACAGCGTGCCGAGCGGCTGGTCCAGCGTCCGATCGGGCAGCCCGAGCCCGGCGGCGACCCGAGCCGCCTCCGCCTCCGCGGGATAGCCGCCGCGCGCCTGGAACTCGGCCTCGGCTCTGACGTAACGCGCCATCGCCCGCTCCGCGGCCCCCGCCCCGGCAGCGGCGCGCTCGGAAGCGACACGCCCAGAGGCGGCGGCGTCGGAGGTGGCGGGGCCGGAGGTGGCGGCGTCGGAGGTGGCGGAGCCGGAGGTGGCGGGGCCGGGGGTGGCCGACGCGGTTTCCGCGAGGGCCGTCTCGGCGGCGCGTAGGTCGCGGACCGCCGTGTCGAGGCCGCGGGCGGACAGGATGCGGTCGAGGACCGTGGTCGCGGAGTCGGCCGCCGCGGGGTCCTGGGGCAGGTAGCCGACGGGGCCCGTACGGACGATGTCGCCGGACGCGGGCTGGAGGCGCCCGGCGAGGGTCTTCATCAGCGTGGTCTTGCCGGCGCCGTTGCGGCCGACGAGGCCGATGCGGTCGCCGGGACCGACATGTCCGGTCAAACCGGACATGAGCAGGGAGGCGCCGGCGCGCACGGCGACGCCACGAAAGGTGAGCATGAGATGACGCTCCGGAATAGCCGGTGGACACAAGGGTGGCGTGGAAGCGGGTGTCCTGGCTAAGAAGTCCGGGGCGTAGACATGCGGCCAGAATATGGGCGGGCCACGAGGGCCCGCCACAGGTTTTTCCGCGGGTCAGTTCCAGATGCCCGGTGCCTGGGCCGGGGTGTCGTCCTTGACCTCGGTGCGGTCGATCACGTCGCCCTCCAGCGGGAGGAGGACCGTGGCCTCGCGGCCCCAGTCGGTGTAGCGGGTGTCGGACTCGACCTGGACGGTGCTCTTGTCGATGGGCAGCACGGCCTTGGCGGCGATGCGCCGCACGAGGCCCTTGTCGCCGAACCAGATGGTGTAGCCGATCTTCCCGTCACGCTTGGCGGTGAAGCGGGTGCCGTAGAAGGCGGCGAACGGCTTGGAGGACTTGGCGAGCTTGCTGGCCTTGACGCTGCCCTTGAGTACGCCGTCCTTCCACGAGGTACGGCCGGCGACGAGCGTCTTGAGCGTGGCCGGGTCGAGCGCCTCGACGACCAGGTTGCTGGGCGGCTGGACGACCTCGCGGTAACGCACCCAGCTCGTGCCCGGCGGCAGCGCCTGGTCGACGACGGGGCCGGAGACGTAGCTGACGTCGCCGGAGGAGAGCATGCGGACGGGCCCTTCCTGGAGGGCCTCGGTCTCGGCGGGGGCGGTCTTCTTCATGGTGCGCAGCAGTGCCGGGCTGTACTGCAGGGTGTGGGCCACGTCGGAGGCGACGGGCCCGCGCGGGCCGAAGCCGACCGTGCCGTCGAGGGCGGAGGTGGCCACCTGCCCGGCCTGGAAGGTCACCTTGGCGGTGGCCCGCAGGTTGACCGCCTTGCCCTGCCCTAACTGGGCCTGCAGCGCCTTGACCGGGTCGGTGGTGGGGGCGGCGTACGCGGGCATGGCGACGAACTGCGCCAGGCCCGCGACGGCGACCGCACCGATGAGGGTTCGCTTCATGGGGGTTTCCTTGGGAACGGTCCTGAAAGACGCGAACAATCTGGTGCATCTAAGATCGCGTCGTCAAGCCGGACCCGCGGATGCGGCATGGAGGTCGCGGGCGGAGATCACCGGGCTCCGCTGCGTGATCGTTCAGGCGGGGAAGTCCTTCGGGTTGACGTGGGTGGTCCTGGCGTTGCCGCCCTTGACCGGGTTGAGGGTGAGTGTCCAGGCGGTCGCGGTCCTGGAGGTCGTGGTGAAGCGCAGCTTGCTGGTGAAGCGCTGGTAGCTGGCCGCGCGGGTGAACCTGCCCTTGGAGACGCTGAAGCGGGTGCCGGTGGTGAAGTAGATGCGGTACGTGCCGTCCCTGACGTCTCTGATGGTCGCGGTGGACCTGGCGCGTACGTAGATGCTGATCGCCTTCTTCTTGCCCCTGACCAGGGCGACGACGCCGTCACGTGACGTGCCGTTCTTGATCTTGAGCCGGCCGCGCCCGCCGCTGATGCGGTCGTAGAGTATGCGGCCGTTGCGCGGGCGCGCGGCGGCCTGCTGGGCGGCCTGCTGGGCGGCCTGCTGGGTGGCCTGCAGGACGGCCGGCGTCACCGTGGTGACGGCGGGCGCGCTCGCCACGGGGGCGGCGCTCGCGGGCGGGGTGGTCAGCAGGCCGCCGGCGAGGGCGACGGCGGCGACGGCGCTGGTACGAAGAGCTGCTCGGCCGGAGGGGCTTCTCACGATCACCATCTCCTTCGTGACGCTGGTCACGGCAAAGATAAGAGATCGAACGCGTGCGCGAAACCGGATATTCACCACCGGACTCGCCGCGGCCTTTCGCGGCAGATGGCCTAGACTGCGGCAGATGTTCCTGGCCCCCGCCCGGCTGGCCTGGCTGGACGCCCTCCGGGGGCCGGCAGCGCTGGCCGTCACCCTGCACCACGCCGGCTGGACGTTCATCCCCGCCGTCTGGGCGGAGGTGGACCGGCGCATCGACATGGGCACGTGGGGCGTGTTCGTGTTCTTCCTGGTCAGCGGCTACATCATCCCGGCGTCGCTGGAGCGCAAGGGCGACCTGCGCGCGTTCTGGACCGGGCGGGCCTTCCGGCTGCTGCCGCTGCTGCTGCTCGCCTGCGCGCTGACGCTGGGGCTGGCGCTGGCCGGCGTGCTGCCGATGCCGGACGGCCTGGGCGGCCGGCCGGCGGCGCTGGTCGTGCTCGGGAACGTGACGATGCTCCAGGAACTCCTGAACCTGCCGGCCGTCGTCACCGTCACCTGGACGCTGTCGTACGAGATGGCTTTCTACCTGATGTGCGTGGCGCTGTTCGCGGTGGGGCAGGAGCGGCGGTCGGCGGGGATCGCGGTGGCGCTGGCGGTGCCGGCCGTGCCGCTCGGGCTGCTGCTGCCGAAGTCGGTGATCAGCGGGCGGGCCGACCTCCTGGCGGCGGCGCTCGGGCTCGCGGTGGTCGCCGCCGTCGCGGTGACGGTGCTGGCCAGGGGCCGGTTGAGGACGGCGGGCGCGGTCGCGGGCGGGTTGCTGGGGCTGGCGCTGGTGGTGCTGGGCAGCAGGGGCGGCACCTGGCAGGGCGTGATCATTGTGGCCACGATGTTCGCGGGCACCGCGGTGTACCGGGCCGAGCAGGGCACGATCTCCTGGCGGGCCGCGATCACGGCGGTGCTGGTGGTGCTGGGCTGCGGCCTGCCCGCCAAGGACGACCCGGCGTGGGCGCCGGCGATCGTGCTGGCGTTCTGCACGTTCTGGCTGGCGTACCGGCTGCGCACGCGGACGTTCCCCGCCTGGCTGGCGCGGCTCGGCGTGATCAGCTTCTCCGTCTACCTGCTGCACCCGATCCTGCTGTACGTGCTCCCCGGCCTGCCCGGCTACCTCCTCGTCCTGATCCCGCTGAGCATGCTGACCTACCACCTGGTCGAGGCGCCCGCCCAGCGGCTCGGCAAGCGGCTGGCGGGCCCGGCAGGGCCGGGCCCGCACCGCGCTCAGCCCTGAAGCGCGCCGGTGAAGGTGTGCGTGCCTGCCCCCACCTCGGCGGGCCCGCCCTCGATCGGCAGGTCCAGCTCGGCGGTGGTGCCCGGAGGGACGGTGACGGTGACGGTCAGCTCGCCGCCCGCCCTGGTCCAGGCGACGCGGGCGGTCCCGTACGGGGTGTCGAGCGCCGCCTCCGCCTCGGTCAGGCCGCCGCCGGGACGCGGCGCGACGCGCAGCCGCCGGTAGCCGGGGGCCGCGGGGGCGAGCCCGGCGACCGTGCGGTGCAGGAAGTCGGCCACCGCGCCCAGCGCGTAATGGTTGAAGGAGGTCATCTCGCCCGGGTTGACGCTGCCGTCGGGCAGCATGCTGTCCCAGCGCTCCCAGATCGTGGTGGCGCCCATGGTGACCGGATACAGCCATGACGGGCATTCGCGCTGGGTCAGCAGCTCGTACGCGGTGCCGTACGCGCCGACCGCCGCCAGCGCGTCGCAGACCAGCGGCGTGCCCACGAAGCCCGTGCCGATGCGGTGCCCGTCGGCCGCGACCAGCTCGGCCAGCCGCCGCCCGGCCCGCTCGCGCTGCTCGGGCCTCTCCAGCAGGTCGAAGCAGATGGCGAGGGCGTGCGCGGTCTGGGTGTCGCAGGCCAACCGGCCCGACGGGGTGACGAACTCGCGCCCGAACGCCGCCCGCACCTCCCCCGCCAGCCGTGCGTAGTGGGCCGCGTCGTCGGCGTGGCCGAGCAGTGCGGCCGTCTCGGCGACGAGGCGGGCCGTCCAGGCGTGGTAGGCGGTGGCGACCAGGGCGGGGTCCGTGCGGGCCTTGCCCGGCTTGTCGGGCGGCGCCGCCGGGTCGAGCCAGTCGCCCCACTGGAAGCCGGTGTCCCACAGGTGGCTCTCCCCGGCCAGCCCGGCGATCTCGTCCACCCACCCCTTCATGCTCGCGTACTGGGTGCGCAACAGCCCGAGGTCGCCGTAGCGCTGGTGCAGCACCCACGGCACGATGACCGCCGCGTCGCCCCACGCGGCGGCCGGACCTGGGGACATCAGGTCCACCCACGGCACGTAGTGCGGCACGGTGCCGAGTTCGTCCTGCTCGGCGGCCAGGTCGGCGAGCCAGGAGGCCAGCGGGCCCGCGCAGTCGTAGAGGAAGGCGGCGGTCGGGGCGAAGACCTGGAGGTCGCCGGTCCAGCCGAGGCGCTCGTCGCGCTGGGGGCAGTCGGTGGGCACGTCGACGAAGTTGCCGCGCAGGCTCCAGACGACGTTGTCGTGCAGGCGGTTGAGGTCGGGGTCCGAGCACCGGAACGTGCCGGTCGGCCGCAGATCGGTGTGACACACGACCGCCTCGATCGCGGCCCCGATCGCGTCCTCGGCCCCGGTCCCGGCGCCGTCGCCGCCTCCGCCCGCGACCCCGACCCCGGGCCCGGGCCCGGCGCCCTCGCCGGGCTCGGGCAGCGGGCCCGGCCAGCCGTCGATCTGGGCGTAGCGGAAGCCGTGCATGGTGAAGCGGGGCTCCCACTCCTCCGGGACGTCGTCGCCGCGCAGCGTGTACGTATCGGTGGCGGCGGCGTGGCGCAGCGGGCGGAGGCTGAGCGCGCCGTTCTCCAGGACCTCGGCGTGGCGAAGGGTGACCGTCCGCCCGGCGGGGCCCTGGACGCGGATGCGCAGCCGGCCGGTGACGTTCTGGCCGAAGTCGAGGATGGTCTCGCCGGACGGTCCTGTCAGCACCTGCCGCGGCCTCAGGGTCTCCACCCGGCGCACCGGCGGTCCCGTCGGCGCGACGAGCCGGGCGGGGTCGTGGCCGAGCACGTCGGCGGGCGTCCAGGCGGCGGCGTCGAAGCCGGGCTCCGACCAACCTTGGGGCAGCAGGCGGGCGTCGTACCGTTCGCCGTCGTACAGGCCGGCGGCGGTGATGGGACCCGTGGCGCAGCGCCAGTGCTCGTCGGTGACGACCAGGTCGGTGCCTCCGTCCTCGTACGTGACCTCCAGCTGGGCGATGAGCGCGGTGCGGTCGCCGTAGATGGCGGTCTTGCCGCCGTGGTCGACTTCCGCACCGGCACGGAGGAGACCCTGAGCCTGGACGAGACCGTCGGGCCCTCGGCGGCCGACGGGCACGGGGGCGGCGACGAGG